>JBNMIS010000027.1:0-24252 GCA_050873385.1 Bacteroidales bacterium
GGGGGGGGCGACTTCTGTCCTGTTGAAAGACTACCCCGAACCGCAGCGCAGCCAGATACTCGATTTGGTCTATAAGCCCAAATTCGGTGCATCAGTCAGTGCTTTGTTGGTAGAGATTCCTGGTGATGGCAACTCCACGCAAGGCTCTATGCCAAGCCACATGCATACCCGTGATGACTTGGATTATTCACGCGGTTACACATGTTGGGTTATGCAGGAAGCAAAGAGACGCAATCCCAACCTTACACTTGACGGGACAGCATGGAGCGCACCCAGATGGATAGGCGGCGGGGAGTTTTGGTCGCAGGATGCGGCGGACTACTACGTAAACTGGCTGAAGGGACTGCGCGATGTACATGGGTTGGAGTTAACCGCCATTGGCTGCCGCAATGAAAAAGAGGAAAACTATGACTTCGTGAAGAAATTCCGCAAAACATTGGACGGGAACGGATTCCCCTTGGTCAAGATCCATGCCTTCGACAATTGGTATAAAGGAAAACTGGACTTTGTGAAAGACCTGTTTACGGACAAAGAGTTACGTGATGCCATCGACATCATAGGCGGACATGTATTCTACGAGGGTGAACCGGTGTCTGTTGAAGAAAGAAACATGGCGGAAGAATTTGGCAAGCCGATATGGAATACGGAAGACCATGTATATAAGAAAGGATACGACTGCCTGATAAGCCTTGTGGAATGTTTCAATGGCAACTATATACACCATGGTGCCACCAAGATTGTGAATTGGTATGACATTGCGGGTCTCTACCCGATAGAGCCTTATTCCGCTGATCCTCCCACCGTGCTTGCCTATGAACCGTGGAGTGGACACTTCAAAGTACGCCAAGCCTTGTGGGGATATGCACACTACGGCCAGTTCACCGAAATAGGTTGGGAATACCTCAATGGTGCTTGCATGGACTTGGACGGCGGCGGCTCTTTAGTCACACTGAAATCGCCTGAAGGAGACTACAGCATCATTATCGAGACGAAAGGGGCAAAAGCTCCGCAAACATTGCGCTTCATGCTTGCCGGCAACCTCTCGGATAGGAATCTGTGCGTATGGCACAGCAATGCCAACGAGCAGTTTGTCCGCATGGATGACATCTCTGTCAAAAGCAAGGAGTTTGCCTTGACAGTCGCTCCCGATGCTGTCTATTCACTCTCCACAACTACCGGGCAACAGAAAGGATCTTATGATGCTCCGGCATCAAAGCCGTTCCCGTTTCCTTATTATGAGACCTTCGAGCAGTACAAGCAACCGGAACAGTATGGCTATCTGCCACGTTATACAGCCGACATCTGCGGGGCGTTTGAAATAGCCAACCGCCCTGACGACAAAGGCAAGTGTATGCGTCAGGTGGTGCAGACTCCAGCTATCTCATGGGCTCCAGACTGGAATTATTATTCAATCATAGGCGATTCCGCTTGGACCGATTATGATGTGAGCGCCGACCTTTACCTCAATCCTGGCGATGCGGCCGGAATTATGGGACGCATTAACGATGTGGGCAGTGGATACGGCATCATCCCAAAAGACTATTACCTACAATTAGGCGATGACGGGCAATGCAAATTGGTCGTGGTCAAAGGCAAGGTGAACAAGAAGGAACTGGTGGGCGATGCAGAGCAACAGGCATTCATCAAGAACAGCAAAGACGAAAGCGAAGGAGGTGAAAAGGTCTTGGCTTCTGTTAAGTTGTCCGGCATATCTTCAGGAATGTGGTATAACCTCAAACTGAGATTCAGGGGGAACGAAATCACCTGTTTTATTGACGGGGAACAAGTTTTGAAAGCGAACGATGCCTTATATGGATATGGTATGGCAGGTCTGCTTGCCAGAAAGTACGAGGATAAGGTCAGCACACCCTATTTTGACAACCTCCTCATCACTGCGGTGGGGGAGGATGCTTCGCAACCAATAGTTGCACCCGTTGGTCAGACACCTATATATTAACACGATCCCGATACAAGGAGTAAGCGATAATTATATATATTCGCAGTAATCAGTCCCGCACGTGTGGAGCAATCAAGGAGATCAAGTGAGGGCTATTTTCTATACTTTGGCTTATATCAGGCTCACATATTATGTAACAAACAAATAAAAGAAAATGAAACGATGAAAAGATTATTGTTTTTGCTATTGCTTATGTGTCCGATCCTGTTGGCGGCACAGCACGTCACAGAAGTTGCACCATTGAAAGGTGAACGCTGGTGGGGCGGTATGGTGGCTTTAGGTTCGGAAATGCCTTTTGCCGCCAATACACGAGTTTACGACTTGAATAGCGAGAATCACAACAACCAGACTGTACCATTGCTACTCTCGTCATCAGGCAGGTACATATGGGGAGAACGCCCGTTTCGGTTTCAATTTAAGAATGACACATTGCTCCTATCTTCCGATTATGAACAATTAGAGGTGATGGTTGCTGGCAACACGCTGAAAGATGCCTATCTGGCAGCTTCCGCCAAGCATTTTCCGTTTAATGGGCAGACACCCGAAAGCCTGTTCTTCAGCCAGCCGCAATACAATACATGGATAGAGTTAATGTACAACCAGAATCAAAAAGACATCATAGATTATGCACGACAAGTTTTGGCAAACGGCTTCCCTTCCGGCATCTTCATGGTGGACGACAACTGGCAACGCTATTACGGCAACTTCGACTTCAAGGCGGAGAAGTTTGCCGACCCGAAAGCCATGTGTGACGAACTTCATCGTCTGGGCTTCAAAATCATGCTCTGGATTTCACCGTTCTATTCTGCCGATACACCCGAATTCAGGGAAATGGAACGAAAAGGCTACCTGCTGAAGAACCGTAAGGACGGCAGTACGGCAATCATCCGGTGGTGGAACGGATACAGTGCCTGCTTGGACACGACCAATCCCGATGCTGTGGCTTTCTTCAAGGGTAAGTTGGAAGCCACGATGCAGCGTTATGGTGTGGACGGATTCAAGTTTGATGCGGGAGATATTTATTATATGACGGGTGATTATGCATACTTTGACAAGGCTGCGGACAAGCACACTTTTTCACAACGTTGGGCTGAAATTGGCGCATCGTTCCCCTACAACGAACTGAGGGCAGCATGGAAGACGGGAGGAATGCCCATCGTACAGCGGCTGGGCGACAAGTCCTATTCATGGCATTCGTCCTCGCTGATTATCCCCGACATGAGCGTTGCCGGATTGCTGGGATACGCCTATACTTGTCCGGACATGATTGGCGGCGGTGAATTCAAGAGTTTCTTGAACATAGAAGGCAAGAAACTGGACGAAGAACTGATAGTGCGCTCCTGCCAGATTCACGCATTGATGCCCATGATGCAATTCTCTGTTGCTCCTTGGCGCGTGCTTAGTAAGGAATACATGGAAATTTGCCGTAAGTATGCCCGGCTGCACGAACAGATGGGGGACTATATACTTGAGTGCGCCCGCCATTCGGCACAGACAGGAGAGCCGATTGTCCGCAGCATGGAGTATGCCTGGCCACACCAAGGCTTTGAAGAATGTAAGGACCAGTTCATGTTGGGCGACCGTTTTCTCGTGGCTCCTATGATAAAGAAAGGTTCCGGGCGCGAAGTCCTTCTGCCGAAAGGTCTTTGGAAAGATGACCAAGGCAAGAAAATACGCGGGCCAAAGAGGTTGACCATCGAAGTGCCCTTGGAACGTCTGCCTTATTATGAACGAATCAAATAAAAGAAAGTGTGGAGGATTTGGAATGCTATATGGATATTGATAATGAGAGATGTTCAGATTCATAATTTACGTAATTCTTATCCGTTGCCCGTTCTCATGCGAGTTGAATATGATTCGTTGATAGTCAAATAAAGGAATTCATACTATCTGGAAAAGGAATTCATATATTCCTCCATTTCCCGTGTAATATGTTGTAAAAGTATGTTGCATAACATACTTTTTGCTATTGTAAAGGTTGCGAGATTATGCTATCTTTGCAATCGTAATTAGAACAACACAATCTTTTATACCTTAAATAATCAAACAGACTAATACCTTTATAGTATAAGGGATGCCGAGAGGCATCCCTTTGCATGTTAAGACATCATGTACAGGTTGCGAAAGCGATGTTTTTTTCGTACCTTTGCGAATCTGTTCTCAAGATGTTCATCAACATAATGGATACACTACAAGATTTGCTCATTCTCTATCAAGAGCACCCTACTTTACGTACACTTACGGCATTGTCGAAAGACAATAGTAAAATCCACATACAAGCAGATGGGCTACATGGTTCATCGCGCGCACTCGTGTTATCGAATCTTTTCTTGCAAACTCAACGTAGCCTACTTATATTGTCGGATTCGGTAGACGATGCGATATACTTGGAAAACGATCTCGCACTACTTGCAGGAGAGGACAAAGTATGTTTCTTCCCATCTCCCTACCGAATCAGACAACGCAAGCAAGACACGGACACAGCGTATGAAATAGAGCGTACTGCCACACTCAACCGCCTTACATCCAGAGAACAGACTCCGTGCATTGTTGTATCCTATCCAGAGGCATTGATACCGGGCATAGTAACCAAAGAACAGTTTCAAAATGAGGTTTTAACTCTACATACAGGGCAAAAAATATCCATAGAACAACTAAGTACCAGACTATTCAACAGCGGTTGGGAAAAGGTTGATTTCGTATATGAACCGGGGCAGTTCTCTATACGCGGCGGTATATTTGACATCTTCTCATTTTCCGGCGAGAATCCTTACCGCATAGACTTCTTTGGTGACGAGATTGATTCCATACGAATCTTTGACATAGAAACGCAACTATCCAAGGAGAATGTAAACAGCATTGAAATAATTCCCGATTTACAGGAAAAAACTGGTACCGAACAGACTCATTCGCTGTTTGATTATCTGCCAGACCATACTATCATAGCAAGCAATGATTTCTCTTTATTGCGGCACAAATTGCTCTCTGTATCAACAGATCCTGAAGTCAATGACCTTCACAGGATCTGTCCTGTATTAACCGATGAAGAATCAGGAAGTTACCATACTATTGAATTAAACGCAAAATCATTCTTCCCCGATGTAAGCAAAATACGTTTCAACACTTTGCCCCACCCTATTTATCACAAAAATTTCGATCTCTTCATTGATACCTTGCAAGATTATACACAACAGGGGTATTCTGTCAGGGTGCTGTCCGATTCTCCGAAACAGATCGACAGAATAGCAGGTATCGTTCGGGAGAAACTGGGCATAGGAGAAAACGAACCATTGCTTGGAGGTTCTTTCCATGGTATTACCCCTACCCTTAATGCAGGGTTTATAGACAAAGACTTGCATATATGTTGCTTCACCGACCATCAGTTGTTCGAGCGTTTCCATAAAGTGCAACAAAAGGCTGATACGGCACGCCAAGGCAAGGTTCTGCTCACCCTCAAGGAACTCAACCAATTGCAGATAGGGGATTACATAGTACACACCGACCATGGAATAGGTCGCTTTGGAGGTCTGGTTCACACGGATGTCAATGGCAAGCGGCAAGAGATGATCAAACTGATATATCGCGACAATGATATACTATTCGTCTCTATCCATTCCCTGCATCGTATTGCCAAATACAAAGGTAAAGATGGTACGGTGCCCGCTGTTTCCAAATTAGGGTCTGGGCAGTGGGAGCGCATGAAGGAGCGGACAAAGGCAAAGGTTAAGGACATTGCACGCGATCTTATCAAGTTGTATGCGCAAAGGCGGCAGGAGAAAGGGTTTCAGTTCTCTCCGGATTCCTATATGCAACACGAACTGGAAGCCTCGTTCATTTATGAGGATACTCCTGACCAGCAAAAAGCCACTGCCGACCTCAAACGCGATATGGAATCGCCAGTTCCGATGGACAGGCTTATCTGCGGTGATGTTGGCTTCGGGAAGACCGAGATTGCCATGCGAGCCGCTTTCAAGGCTTCTACCGACGGCAAACAAACTGCCGTTCTCGTACCCACCACGGTTCTGGCACTCCAACACTACAATACTTTCAAAGAACGGTTCAAAGGCTTCCCCATTGAGGTTGAATACCTTTCAAGAGCCAAATCGCCCAAAGAAGTGAAAAACATTCTTACACGGTTGCATGAAGGCAAGATTGACATTCTTATCGGTACACACAAGATTGTAGGGAAGTCCGTACTCTTTCACGACCTTGGTCTTTTGGTTATTGATGAAGAACAGCGCTTCGGAGTAAGCACCAAAGAGCGTCTGCGCCAACTGAAAGTAAATGTGGACACACTCACTCTTACGGCCACTCCTATCCCTCGTACACTCCAATTCTCGTTACTCGGAGCGAGAGACCTGTCTGTTATGCACACACCGCCTCCAAACCGTTATCCTGTACAGACAGAGATTATCACCTCCGACGATGAGGATATCATCCGCGAGGCTGTCCGTATGGAGATAAACCGCAATGGACAGGTTTTTGTTATCAATAACTTGGTGCAGAACTTGGATACTATCCGCAATAAGATACAACGCCTTGTACCCGAAGCACGCATTGCCGTTGCCCATGGACAAATGCCTCCGGAGCAGTTGGAAACGATTCTGACAGATTTCGTCAACTACGACTATGATGTCTTGGTGGCAACTTCTATCATTGAATCCGGTGTGGATATCCCAAACGTCAATACCATTATTATCAATGCGGCACATAAGTTCGGGCTAAGCGATTTGCACCAGTTGCGAGGACGGGTCGGACGTTCCAACAAGAAAGCCTATTGCTACTTGGTCGCTCCTCCATTGGAACTGCTCACTCCCGATGCACGACGCCGCTTGCAAGTCATTGAAACCTTTGCCGACCTGGGGTCAGGATTCCATATTGCCATGCAAGACTTGGACATACGCGGAGCAGGCAACATGCTGGGAGCCGAACAGTCCGGTTTTATTGCCGACTTGGGATATGAAACCTACCAACGCATCCTCAACGAGGCGGTGTCCGAACTGAAGGAGGAAGAATTCCCAACTCTCTTTGAGACCGACCGCACCGATGCCGTACGGGGTAATAACTGGGTGAACGATTCTCAGTTGGAGTCTGATCTCGAAATCGGATTCCCTGAAGACTATGTGGAAAACGTCTCCGAACGTATTACGCTCTATCGCGAACTCGACAACCTGCAGAACGAGACCGAACTGGCTGCTTTCGAGCAACGGCTCACCGATCGATTTGGCGCAATGCCGTGCGAAGCGGAGGAACTTCTGATGGTGGTGCGCCTTCGTTGGAAATGTATGCTGCTTGGCATTGAGAAGATTGTTCTCAAGATGTCACGCATGACGCTGTTCTTACCGTCCAATTTGCAATCTGCCTACTACCAATCCGACATTTTCAACCGCCTTCTCACCTATGTAGTAACCAATGCACGGCGTTGTCAGGTGAGAGACCTCAATGGCAAACGCTCCGTTGTCGTAAACAATGTCGGTTCACTCAAAGAAGCCTATGGCATAATATCACAACTCTTGCAACGTTGATATGAGACTGATACGCATACCACGCACCGTTCTTCTGTTGTTATTGTTCTGTGTTGCATCTTCTCTGTCTATCAACTCACGGGCTCAAAACAGGAAGCAAACCTATCAGGGCTGCTCAGGAGGAATGATGCTGCATGCCGGTTGGTTGGGCGGACACTCCTTTGAGTATCCATATAACCCGCAGGGTGCTACTTTCGGTATAGGAGGGGCTATGCGGGTTAATCTGTGGAAGCATTTGCGCCTCGGAGGAGAAGGCTACGTGTCCACAATGCCTATCAAGGCAACCGATACTCGGCTGCTGTTGCAGAAAGGAAGTTATATCCGCAATGGTTGGGGTGGAATCTTGGCTGATGCCTGTTGGCGTTTGGAGAAAGTGTGGCCTTATCTCGGAGCAAGTATAGGTGGAGGAGCAAAACGGAGCCTTTTTATTGCAGAAGGATCACAAGATGATTGGAAAAACGAAGAAAATACCTTGTTTAACAAACAGACCTATTTCTACGTTGCACCCTTTGTTGGTACGGATATCATACTTACTGGCGCTATTCACCTTTCCATAAAGGTAGATTGCATGCTCTCCTTTCGTCATTCCGAACTGCTGACACCCGTCGGACCGCGACTCTATTTCGGACTGATGTTCTGCCACTGATTCTGCACAAACCGTGCATATCGCATTCCGCTCTGTCAAACGGAGAATAGAACTTTTTCAAGGTTTTGGACTCATCGGCTGTCTATGCTGTTGCAAGCAGTATCATAATATCCGTCTTGTTGTTGCCTGAATCTTGTCTTTTACGATTTCTTTACGACCCCTCGTCGAGACCTGAACGAGAGACCGATATGACAGAATGGGACATCAGAAATCGCCAAATCGTAAAAAACATGACTCCTGTAGGAAAAAGGACAATCCAGAACTGAGGTAAACCAAAGGAAGTCGCCGCAGGGAGCAGGGAATTCGAAAGGAACCGGTCACGGACGATTTGTCCGCTTCAGGGATAGGCACAGAAATAGTAAGTCTCCGCTTTGTTATGAAAAAGCGGAGACTTGCTAATCTTCAAAAGCATCTTTTATCACGAAGCGGGCGGTTTTGCGAGTTGTTTGACTCAATAGAATCGTATACCGCTGAGCACAATCTGTCAGTATTTCCGAGTTCGTACCTCGAATTGTCAGCAATGATAGATGTTCGTTGTAAGTAACTCTATACGATTGACTCAACTCTTCGATGGCACCGTGCAAATAACGGCAGGCATCCACACACACTGATATGGTTACAGCACTGCTTTGTATCAGGGAAACCTTCAGGTGATGCCGGTACACCACTTCAAACAAACGGTTGAGACAATCTTCCAATATGAAGGAAAAATCGTTTGGACGGATGGTTAAAAGCACCTGTTCTCTACGCCAGATGTATATAGGAACATCTATCTTATGCAGGGTTTCTTTCTTGATAACCGTTCCCTCTTTGTCTGGTTCCGAGAATGGACGTACATACAGTGGGATACTCTTGTTCTCAAGTGGACGGATAGTCTTGGGGTGAATCACTTGGGCACCACTATAGGCCAACTCAACGGCATCATAATAAGTAAGTTCCGGCAACAGAACCGTATCTTTTACGATACGGGGATCTGCGTTCAGGATTCCGGGAACATCTTTCCATATCGTAACGCTGTCTGCATTCAACAGATTGGCAACAATGGCTGCTGTATAATCGCTTCCTTCGCGACCCAAAGTGGTATGAAGTCCTTCCGCTGTCCCGCCTATGAAACCTTGTGCAACATATATTCGGGAAGAACGTTGACTTGTAACACGGTGAAGCAAGATGTCCGATATTTCCATATCCACTTTCGCTTCACGCCATGTATTATCCGTTCGCAGACAATCGGTCATATCTATCAAAACATTCTCCAGCCCCTCCCGATCCAATGTATAACTGATGATACGGGTACTTATCAACTCTCCGTACGATACAATCTGATCATAATAATAGTCATAGAACCTGTTGTCGCGCTCCGACAAAGAGTCTGCGCACATGGTATGAACCAGATTCTTCACCTCTCCCAACAGAAGAGCCACTTTGTGTTGCAGGAATGTGTGACCTGTTGGAAAAAGATTTTGGGCAATGGAATAATGATAATCCCTTATTTGCTCTACTTCACGGAAAGCCTCTTCAAGATTATTGCTGTAAGCAAAGTTTACAACACGCTCCAGCGCATTTGTGGTCTTGCCCATAGCAGAGACAACCACCACTAACGGTTCGCACTCATGGCGGACAATACGTACAACATTTCTGATGCTCTCCGCATTGCTCACAGAAGCCCCACCAAACTTATATACTTTCATATAGCGGATCCCCTCAAAGGATTATGGAATGTAATAATACAGGCATTTACGGCATAAAAAGAAACAGCACAAACAGCAAAGTGGTTCCATAGCCGCTAACTCTCTGCTGTCGTGCTCTGCAAATTAGCCATTTTAATGGCTGTGTATGCCCCCTCTACGCCTTTGTTACCCAATTTGCCGCCTGCCCGGTCCAAGGCCTGTTGCTTGTCCAAGGTCGTTAACACACTGAATATAACAGGCGTCAAACCATGTACATTGAGTTCTGTTACCCCTTGTGTCACACTCTGACAAACATAACTGAAGTGGGGTGTGTCACCTTGAATCACACAACCTATCACGATTATGGCATCATAAAACCTGTGTTTCGGGGCATAACGCTGACATTGAGCGGCGGCATATGTGAGTTCCACCGTACCGGGAACGTGAATCACCTTGATATGCGTCTCCTTTACGCCATGCTTGAGCAATGTTTCATAAGCACCCTCAAGCAACGCATATGTTATATCGCTATTCCAATCTGCCACAATAATAGCAAAACGCTGGTGTCCTAAGACACTAGCGTTCGGCATTTGTTCAGAATCGTATTGCGACAAGTTATGAAACTTGGTAGCCATAACTCAATCTGCTATGTTGGCAATATACTTGTCTATGTCTTGTGCTTCCTGGCTGTTAGGATAATTCTCTTTCAAGGTCTCAAACGACTTGCGCGCAGACTTTGTATTTCCCAACTCAAGATAAACCAATCCTGCTTTCTTCAAACTGATGGGAGCGATGATTTCATTCTTCGATGCAGCAGCAGCCTCAAAACTCTTTACGGCGGCATGCATATCACCCAAAGCGACATATGCATCACCCAATTTCTCCTTCGCGGCGGGACCGACATTCAAGTCCTTGGAGTTGAACTTCTTCAGGTATTTCACTGCACTCTCGTAATCCTCCATATTATAGTAGCACAATCCTGCATACAATGCAGCCAGTTTGCCGCCTTTTGTGAGGGAATAGTCCTTTGCGATACTCTCAAAACCTATGCAATCATCGTTTCCGTTCAAAGCCGTCTCATAGTCATGAGCCGTAAAATAGACAACGGCTCTGCCTATTTCATTGTCAGCCTCGGCACTCTTGGGCTTCAAGTAGTAGTTATGGAAAGCCATTATAATCAGCACAATGGCCAATATCCCTACTATCACCCACGTGATAACATTCTGATGTTTGATAATCCAACTGCCTGAAGTGGTCAGGGCCTCTTGTACATTCTCAAGACCATCTTCTTTCTTTTCGTTCTTTGCCATATCTAATCTTGTTTTATATTTTCCTTTCTCTCATGCCTGTCCGGAACATTGTAAGACAGGCACCGGTGCACGCTTCTGGCGCATCTTGCTTGCAAAGGTAGCATTTTATTTCTATATGCAGAAATGAATATCTTTTTTTTTCATAAAAACCGTAGAATGGTTGCAGCGTCACAATATATATTGTACTTTTGCAGTAACGAATAAGGTTGCGCTGTCAGAGACCGGAAAACTCAACAAACATTATTTAATCAAGGCCTCTTGTTATATCGATGGCGTGCTGTTACTTCCTTTGGAAGGTGGACAGATTACAAAGATTGGCAACACCTGAAATCCTATTTTTTAGGAGTTTTCTCGAGTAAGCACAGCGCGACCTTTTTATGTTCTTTCAAAACATACCCTGCGTATAAATAAGATAAAAAAGAGAGGTCACTGCTCAAGTGACCTCTCTTTTTATGCATATCCATTCTGCAAACTACTTCCCGTAATTCTTCACCCATGATTGTATATCTTCACACGAAGTATAGTTCAGCAGTTTTCCGTCCTCAATGTGCAAGGCGGGATAAGTCTTGCGCAGTGCTTTGGTACAGCCGGCAATACCGCTTCCGCCCGAGGTGGCAAAAGGAACAATCGTTTTGCCTGTGAAATCATACGCTTCAAGGAACGTGTTGATAATACGCGGTGCCACATACCACCAGACGGGGAAACCGACATACACAACATCGTAGCCGTCGAGGTTCTCTTTGCTTTTTTTGATAGCGGGGCGTGCGCTCTCGTCATTCATCTCAACAGTACTGCGTGAATGTTTGTTGTTCCAGTTGAGGTCTGCGGATGTGTAGGGCTGCATGGGCTCTATCTCCATCAGTTCGCCACCTGAAGCCAGGGCAATCTGTTCGGCAACCGCTTTGGTAGTGCCGGTAGCCGAGAAATACGCAACTAACACTGTGTTCGTTGCGCTTAGACTTGAAATAGCCATAATCGTCAAAATCGATAAAATAAAACGTTTCATATTATAGTTTATAAGTTGAGAAGTTTATGAGTTTAGAAGTAGTTGAACAAGTTGAAATGGTTAAGGGTTGAAATTTTGTTCCTTGCTGCAATCCCCCTCCTTTGGAGGGGTTAGGGGAGGTCTTTTACATCGCCTTTCTATACTCCGTCGGCGTTACCCCCGCATGCCGTTTGAAGAACCGCACAAAGTGTTGTGGATGCTGGAATCCCGTTTGCAGGGCTATTTCCTTGATCGTCAGTTCAGGGCGGCGCAGTTGCCGTTTTGCATAATCGAACAATCGTAAGGCGATGTACTCTTGCGCATTCTTGCCTGTTTCGGCTTTCACCATATCACCGAAATAGTTGGACGACAAGCGTATACGGTCTGCAAAATACTTCACCGTCGGTATGCCGTCCGTAGCGGTTTTGCCCGAATTGATATACTCGTCTAATAGTTCATCGAAACGCGAAATAGCAGTAATATTCATATCTTGGCGCGTGACGAACTGCCGTTCGTAGAAGCGGAGACAATAGTCGAGCAACAACTCCAAATTGGTAATAATCAGCCTGCGCGAGAACTTGTATATCGGATGCTGCAACTCGATGTCAATGATGTGCATACAGTTCTTCACCACCTGCACTTCGTCTTCTGACAAGTGCAATGCCTCATTGCTGGCATATGAGAAGAAGGAATAATCCCGCATCTTTTTCTCCAATGACGTACCATGGATAAAATCAGGGTGAAAAAGTACACCTATGCATTTGTGGCGTGCTGCATTGCTTGGTGCGACTTCTACTTCTTGCCCGGGAGCCATACTTACAATCGTCTCACAATCGTAATCATACTGCGTCCTGCCATAGTTGAGAATACATCCTTTGGTTTCTTTCAGCCACAGGCTATAGAAATCGTATACGTAGCGTACTCCTGTCGGCACATGCTTCGTATCTTCAGTAAAATGCACAAACGCAACTTGCGGGTGCATGGTCTTAAAACCGCAGATATCGTTGTATTCCTGTATTGTCGTTATGTGTTGTTGTCCGTTCATTGTCGCTAATCTCATTTGTTTTCACGCTGCAATATTACATATAAATATCCTATCTCCAAAATACCTTCTGACCAAAAGCGTAATGCAGGTAATCCATTCTGTAATTAAGGTAACAATCTGCACGTAATAAAGCAATCATACAAACTAAAGCCCGTAAAAACGGGAAAGGCCGCCTGACAATTGTCAGACAGCCTTTCTTGTTTGCTACTGTACGTAAGTAAATCTCTGTAGACTGCTCTACTTGTGTAGAAAACTCTACTCGCTACTTACTAACTTCGCCTTGTAGGGTTATTTCACTTCCTCGAAGTCCACATCTTCGGCACCGCCGTCGTTATTGCTCGAGTTGTTGTTAGCACCGCCGTTATTCTGCGCGCCGCTGAAGTCTGCGCCTTGTGCACCTGCTCCCGCATTCGCATTTTGCGCGTTGTACATCTCTGCACTTGCAGCCTGGAATGCGGTCATCAGTGCGTTGTTGGCAGCCTCGCATGCATCAGCGTCTTTCTTCTCGTAAGCCTCTTTCAGGTTCTTGAGTGCTTCCTCGATAGGCGCTTTCTTGTCAGCAGGCAGTTTGTCACCCAGTTCGGCAAGTTGCTTCTCGGTCTGGAAGATAGTAGCGTCGGCTTTGTTGAGTTTGTCAACGCGCTCTTTCTCGCGTTTGTCTGCCTCGGCGTTAGCCTCTGCCTCAGCCTTCATACGTTTGATTTCCTCCTCGCTCAAGCCGCTCGATGCTTCGATACGAATCTTCTGCTCTTTGCCCGTAGCCTTGTCCTTGGCGGTTACGTTCAGGATACCATTCGCATCGATATCGAAAGTAACCTCAATCTGCGGTTCGCCACGACGTGCCGGCATAATGCCGTCGAGGTGGAAGATACCAATCTGCTTGTTCTGGGCAGCCATAGGACGCTCACCCTGCAGTACCTTAATCTCTACGCTCGGTTGGTTATCCACAGCGGTGGTGAATACCTCCGTCTTCTTGGTCGGGATAGTCGTGTTGGCGTCAATCATCTTGGTCATCACACCGCCCATGGTCTCGATACCGAGGCTCAACGGGGTAACATCCAGCAACAGCACGTCTTTCACTTCACCCGTCAGCACACCGCCTTGGATGGCTGCACCTACGGCTACTACCTCGTCGGGGTTAACGCCCTTGTTCGGGGTCTTGCCGAAGAATTTCTCCACAGCCTGTTGGATAGCAGGGATACGGGTCGAACCACCTACGAGGATGACCTCGTCAATATCGCTGGTGCTCAAGCCTGCTTTCTGCAAAGCGGTACGGCAGGGAGCAATGGTACGCTGGATCAGGTCGTCAATTAGTTGCTCGAATTTCGCACGGGTCAGCGTCTTAACCAAGTGAGCCGGAACGCCGTTTACAGGCATAATGTACGGCAGGTTGATTTCGGTAGAGGTCGTGTTCGACAACTCGATCTTTGCTTTCTCGGCAGCCTCTTTCAGACGCTGCATAGCCATCGGGTCTTTGCTCAGGTCGGCACCGCCGTTCTCGTTCTTGAACTCCTGAACGAGCCAGTCGATAATACGGTGGTCGAAATCATCACCGCCCAGGTGGGTATCACCATCGGTCGCTTTTACCTCGAAGACGCCGTCGCCCAACTCCAATACGGATACATCGTGTGTACCGCCACCGCAGTCGAAGACTACAATCTTCATATCTTTGTTCGACTTGTCAAGACCGTAAGCCAATGCGGCTGCCGTAGGTTCGTTTACAATACGGCGTACATTCAAGCCCGCAATCTCACCTGCCTCTTTCGTAGCCTGACGTTGGCTGTCGTTGAAGTATGCAGGTACGGTGATAACGGCTTCCGTAACCTCTTGTCCCAAATAGTCCTCGGCGGTCTTCTTCATCTTCTGGAGAATGATAGCCGAAATCTCTTGCGGCGTATAGAGACGTCCGTCGATATCCACACGCGGGGTATTGTTGTCGCCTTTTACTACTTTATAAGGTACACGCGCGATTTCGTTGGAGAGACGGTCGTAGGTCTCACCCATGAAACGCTTGATACTATATACGGTACGTGTCGGATTGGTAATGGCCTGACGCTTTGCAGGGTCTCCCACTTTGCGCTCACCGCCATCCACAAAACCTACCACCGAAGGCGTAGTACGTTTGCCTTCCGAATTCGCGATAACCACAGGCTCGTTGCCTTCCATAACTGCGACACAGGAGTTAGTTGTTCCCAAGTCAATACCAATAATCTTAGACATAATCAAGTATGATTTTAAGTGTTAATATTCAAAAGTTACTTGCCGTTGCGTCTGCATTGTACGTTCCATGCGGTGTCGCCCGCACTTGCCGTATTTCATATCGCAACGACACCCTCTCCAAGGCAAAGGGTATGCCAAACATTTTATGGATAGCAAGACCTGCCAAAGATATGACAAATTGGCATAAAAGACACCGAACCTGACCGATACATTCTATTGGATCCGGTTTGCCAATATAAGAAGGGGTTGACTGCCAAGACGTGTGCCTATCAGATATTGGTTTCCACCATCTCGCAATTGCAGACTGCGGCGCAATAGGGCAGTATCCTGCGGATAGTTTCTGGTAATCAGATTGCACCGCCGTTTGCGAAGGTCTTTCTTTGGCGGCAAGGCTGTCACTTCGAAGATCCGTCCGGGAAAACCGCACACCAACGAGGAAGAAGTATAAAGATGTGTATTGCTTGCCAATTTGGCGACATGATATCTTTCACTTATAGTTCTGAAAGCACCCGCTTTAAGAACAGACGGTGCAGGTTCGTAAAGATACCTCTCCAATTCAGATGCCATAAGACAACCGGCATGTTTTTCTTCATCGGGCATGAAAGAAAAGCATCGGCATGTCGTTTTTGTCAGTTGCACCGCCTTGATAGAAAGAGGAACAGAAGTGACAAAATTACACAAAACCAGCAACTCTTTCACTTCGCCATTCACTTCCACTATATGTACTTCACCCGCATCAGGCAATGCATCCAAAGCATTGCTCACATCCAACATAGGGGATAATTTCAAGAGTAATACTTTGCAACGAGCCTTGAGAAGCGGATATATATCCAATATGTCAGGCTGACAATCTTCCAAGCGTACTACCTTCATCCCCGATTTACCACGTCTGGCCGGATCCATATATATGCAATCCACAGACGACATTGCCCGAATATACTCCAAACAATCCTGTTCATGCACAACAACAGGACGATGTGTCAATTGGAAATTATGTTCAGCAATCCTGCACAGTTCGTTTTGCTGTTCCACATAATCGGTATACAGGAAGTTCTCCGAGAGAAAATAGCAGTCGATGCCATACCCACCCGTCAGATCTGTCAGTGTATTCCCATTAAGCAAAGAAGCCTTGTAACGTGCTGTCGCTTCGGACGAACATTGTTCGATATTCAACCTTGGCGGGAACCACCATCCATCCACCCTTGAAAGAGTCGGCAGTTTCTCTTTTGCACGTTGATAGCCTTCAATCTGCCGTAACGCAAAATCGATATCCACGTCGGGATATCGATTGCGTTGCAACGCCAATGCACAGACATCGGCATCCAAATGCTGACGGATAAAATCTTCCGTTACCACGTGAGAACCAAACGGAAGTGCATGGATTCGGGAACAAACTCCGTATCCAATTCGTAGTCAAAGTCGGAGACCGTATAGAATACAGTCACACGCCCTACCCCATACTCGTAGTCAACAGTTTCCGTATAGAACGCCCATTCCTTTGTTGCTTCATTTTTCAAGTATTCTTTATGGCGCACATAAGGCAATAAAGTTTGAATAGCATTGGCGGTACCAGAATCAAACTCTCTGTATATGGAAATGTTTCCATTATTATACACATTGCCTGTAATTTCGGGAACTGTGAAACTGGCAAAGAAATAATTGTTATTCTCTCCTCCAGAATACGTCCACTCATTGGAATTGATTTGCAGATCACGTACAACGCGCTGTTCTACAGGCGGAACAACCGGTTCACACGTACAAGAATCACAACTGCTCAATCCTACAACTGCAGTCAACGCAAACAAAGAAAACCATTTTGCTTTCATACCGAATCAATTTTATAAGAACAAAAAACGCAACTGCTGACATAAACAAGGGCAATTGCGTATTTCTTTGTAGTGCTACCGGGACTCGAACCCGAGTTTACGGCGTGAGAGGCCGTTGTCCTAGACCACTAGACGATAGCACCATGGTCGTTTCATAAGAGCGATGCAAAGGTACTGCATTTTTTTCATACTTGCAACACCTTTGCCCATTTTATGCATAAAATAATCTACTCCTATTTCTTATTTCGGAATAATGAGGCTATCTGTCAATCATTTATACAAAAAGCGCTTGATACTTTTCTTGGGTGTCTTCTCAAATTCCTTCTCCATCAGTTCTATCTTGGAAATTTTACTGTAGGAAGGAAGCATATCATTGAGTTTCTTAAGGTTATCCTTCATAACTTCCAGAATACTTTTCTCTCCTTTCTCAGGATTACCGTCTTTGGAATAATCAGGGAAGACAAGTCCATAAAGTCTTCCATCCCGTTCTACAACGATGGATTCCACCACTCCTTCCAAGTTATTCAGTTTATCTTCTATTTCTTCCGGGTAGATATTCTGCCCTGAAGCCCCTAAAATCATATTTTTGTTTCTTCCCTTCAAGAAGATATACTTTTGCTTGTCGATAGTGCCCAAGTCGCCCGTCTTCATCCAACCATCTTCAGTCATCACCTCCTTTGTTGCCTGTTCATTTTTGTAATACCCAAGCATTACATTGGCACCACGAACATAGATTTCTCCCAATGGATTTCCATCTTCCAATGGAACAACCTTCGCCTCCATGTCAGGCAATATCTGTCCGCTGGAACGAGCCACAAACTTTTTCGGTTTGGTTCCGCTGACCAACGGTCCACATTCCGTCATACCATAACCAACGGTGAGAGGGAAATGCATATCCATCAGGCATCTCTCCACTTCCGGATTGATTGCCGCACCTCCGCACAGAAAATATCTCACATTACCGCCAAATGCTTTCATCAGTTTAGCCTTCACCTTCCGCCTTATAAACGAAGCAGTGAGAGGCATATTCCACAATTTCCGCATCAGCGGTTTCTGCACAATCGGCTGTATGCTTTTTTTATAGATTTTCTCTATCACCAACGGTACCGTGATAATCATATACGGATGAACCTGCTGAAAGGCTTTCATCAAGGTGGTCGGTGTCGGAGATTTCTGCAAGTAATAAACATGGCAGCCCGTCGCCAATTGCAAAAGGAAATCACCCAATTGCCCATAAGCATGCGCCAGAGGAAGCATAGAAACCTCCTCTTCTCCATATTTATTCGGCAAAACCAACATTGCCTGTTCTACATTGCTGCTTAAACTCCGGTAACTAAGCATCACTCCTTTAGGGTCGCCAGTAGAACCAGAAGTATAGTTTATCAATGCCAAATCATCCAAATTATCCGTAGGGAAGTCAAGATCTTCCTGCCGATAGCCATCCGGATAACGTTCAGAAAACAATGTTTCCGCTCTTTCCACCGCATCTGCATAGACTGAATCCGTTGCATAGAGAATGCTGAAATCCTGCAGCGAAACAATCACTTTCAGATTGGGCATTTTCTGCGGGTCAAGGACTTTCCAGACATGCGGTCCCACCAAGAGTATTTTCGCATCAGAATGGTTGACCAAACCTTGAATATCTTCTCCTTTGAAGTCCTGCAAAACTGACACGACCACTCCTCTGAACGCTGCAATTGAAATATACCCTATTGCCCAATGTGCGGAATTTCGACCACAAATAGCCATCTTGTCGCCAGCCTGCAATCCCAAAACTTCGTACAAAACGCCCAACCGTGCCACTTTCTCAGCCGCTTCCCCATAGGTATAACTTATCTCCCCGTCAAAATCCGATACAGCAGGCTTATCCCACTGCGATTTGAAGACTTCGTTGAAATATGAAAAATAGTGTTTCATTCCTTTCCTTATTCGATATTAGCGTACAAAGGTACTCCTTATTTTCCGATTGGCAAAATATGCAGTTCTGCTATAGATTCCATTCCACACGCATTTTGACCCAATGTTGCGGTTGAAGAATTCCTCCGTAATCGTAATAAATCCGATTCGTCATATTCTGACATTCCAGTGCAATCCGGACGGACTCATTTGCCCAATAGACATTACCATCCAAAAGAAGCACAGGACGATATTCGCATAATGTTCCCGTTCTATCGGAATAGGTTCCATGCCGTTGCCTAAAGTTCATACACCACGAAGCACCAAATCCTTTCCAAATCTTGTGCTCCACACGAAGCACCAACTTATGGCGCAAGTAGTCCAAGGCATACTTACTCAGCATATTTCCCGCTTCTTTGTTAACATCCGTGAACGAGTAAGCCAATTCAATCTTTTTGAGGTAGTCATATCCTTTGACACCGAAAGCGACTTCCACTCCAGCCGCATTCACCCGGGTGTGATTGACAGAATTCCATTGTACGACAGAATCCACCGCCGGTTTTACCCAATCTATGATATTGCGTCCCCAACGATAGTAACCGGAAGCATTTGCATACCAGTGTTCCGCATCGTATTTTGCCCCCACCTCCAACTGAACGGCCTGTTCGGGTTTCAAAAAGGGATTAGCCAGTTGCACTTTGCTCTGATAGTAGAGATCCGTATAAGTAGGTACACGGATAGCCCGATTCACATTAAAGAACACCTTACCTCCCTTAAGAAAGGCATAACCTATATTTGCTCCTATGGTCCAATCGTTTCCAAACGTAGAGTTCCAAATACCCCCCACCCCAACATTTGCCATAAGATTCCCATAGAAAAGATATTGCTCTGCAAAATAGCGAATGTTCACCCTGTTGTGCTGTCCGAGATTGCTACTCCGGATATATTCATCACGAGCATCCACTCCAAATACCGTTTTTCCGTAACGCCAGTTCCATCCTGCCGCCAAGTGCGCCCCCACAGTATGCGTCCAATGAACATTGGCACCAGCATACCATGCAGGTGCCATCTGTCCGTCTGCATCTTTCCCATTACGGTACAATTCGAACTCATCGTAATGTGTCCGATAGTACGTATTACTTTCCACATACCATTTGTTCCAACGATGTGTGTAAGCAACAGACGAGAACATGGTGCGTGTAGCATCGAACTGATCGGGATAGGTCAGCGAATAGAAACAATTTGCCCCAGCATCCTTCATCTGGGTTCCGAATTGGAAATTCAATTCTTTCCATCCCACCTGCAAAAAGGCATTGGCAATCTGATAGTCGGTATTGGCGACATAGCCTTCACTCCGGTTGTAACTGACGCCCGAATTAAGAAACAAATCCCTGTTACGGAAGCGAACCGCAAGAGAAGGATTAACCAGTCCATGCTCTCCGACAACAAAGGCAGTCGAGAGTTCCCTGCGTTTGGAGAGAGGAGGCTGTTTTTTCGTGATGATGTTAACCGCACCGGAAAAAGCCCCCAACCCATAATTGGTCCCCTGCATAATTTCTATACGGTCGATGAGAGCAACGTCTATAGGCAAGTCCAGAGAATAGTGACCTGTCTGCGGGTCGGTGAAATCGATCCCATTCACAAAAACTTTGATTTGATCCTGCGTACCACCCCGTATCGAGAGATCGGCCTGGACACCTGAGGCGCCCCGTTCCCGCAAATCAACACCTTGTGCCAACTGAAGGATATCCGCTACCGTATGGACGGGCAACCGGACGATTTCCTCACTTGAAACACTTGCAACTAACCGGAAGATATCCGAATGGAACTCTGAGCGTTGTGCAACTACACTTACTTCCTGTATCTGCAGTTGCACCGCATCAATGCCTTCCCCTGCCGCATCATCATCCGCCCACAAAGAGACCACTCCCAGCCACAGGCAACAAACAGCGACCGATATGCCTGACTTCAAGAGTTCTTTGTCGCAAATGTGACGATTTACGCGACCGATATTCACGACCTTATGCATAGAACAGAACGCTGCATAAGACTTGTTCGCAAAGCGACGAAAACGGAAAGCAACGGATTTATTATATAATTTATTCATAGCCAGAACAAAGGGAAACCGAGAAAAACTCCATTTCCACAACACCTAAGAGAGTTCGTAACCATAGTGGCGCAACCGCGCATCTTTTTGACGCCAATCCTTGTCCACCTTTACAAACAATTCCAAATAGATCTGCTTTTCAAAGAAAGCCTCTATATCCTTGCGCGCCTCGATACCGACCCTTTTAATAGAAGCCCCTGCCTTACCGATGATAATACCTTTTTGAGAATCCCGCTCCACATAAATGGTGGCACGAATACGTATGAGATTCTCTTCCTCCTTAAAGGAGTCCACTTCCACTTCGACCGAATAGGGTATTTCCTTATCGTAGTTGAGCAGTATTTTCTCTCGAATGATTTCGTTCACAAAGAAACGAGCGGGTTTGTCGGTCAACCTATCTTTTTCGAAATAAGGAGGACATTCCGGCAACAACTCCACAATGCGTTTCATCAGCGCATCCACGCCAAAACGTTCTTTTGCCGATATAGTGAAAATTTCAGCCTGAGGCAATTCTTTCCGCCAGAAATCCACCAACCGTTCCAATGTGTCCTGCGTAGTAAGATCAATCTTATTGATTACCAACAGGACATTCGTCCGCGTGTTCCGCACACTATCCAAGAAATCGGCATTCTTCTCCGTGTTATCCTGAATATCCGTTATATACAACAACACATCGGCATCCGTAAGAGCGGAACGTGAGAAATCAAGCATTTGCTCCTGCAACTTATAGTTAGGCTTCAGAACACCGGGAGTATCGGAGAAGACAATCTGATAGTCGTCGCCATTCACAATTCCCATGATACGGTGACGCGTGGTCTGCGCTTTCTGCGTAATGATAGACAGTTTTTCCCCTACCAATACATTCATCAGCGTTGATTTACCGACATTAGGATTCCCCACTATGTTAACAAAACCACTTCGGTGCATATTCAGTCTCTCCTTAGATTACATTCAAAAACAAAACGGCGCAAAGGTAGCAGATTATTTTTGTTTGCGCAATGTTACTCATGATGGTAGGGTTCGCTCCGAAGAATAGTCATGGCACGATAGAGTTGCTCCGCAAAGAAAAGCCGTATCATCTGATGGGAGAATGTCATCTGCGAGAGTGACAATTTGTCATTCGCACGTTCATACACCGCCGGAGAAAATCCATAAGGACCTCCCACCACAAACACAATGTTACGCCCCGCTGCAAGCCACATATTCAGTTGCTGTGCGAAATCAACACTACGATATTCTTTTCCGTGTTCATCCAGCAAGACAAGGCGGTCGGACGGAGACAATGCACTCAGGACAAGAGCACCCTCTCTCTGTTTCTGTTCATCCTGCGAGAGATTCTTACTATTCTTCAAATCGGGTATGACCTGCAATGAAAACGGCACATAATGCGTCAAACGGCGGCAATAATCCTCTGTCAGAGTCTGCAGGGCCGGACTGACGGTTTTTCCCACGACGAGCAATGTTATCTTCATGCCCTGTCCTCCATTACAACCACATCTTCCCTATGAAGCCGCACCCGCAGCCATGACTGCAACCGCTGGAGGTCCGCTTTGTCGAGCGAACTACCTTCAGACAATCTCACCATGACAAGCACCACCGTCTGTTCTTCTCCCGATTTGCTGACACTCTTTCCCTGTGTAAGCGTGACCGACTCGATGTCCTCATACTGCGTCTGTATTTCCTCCGTGAGTTGCGAGAACGGCAATTCAGACTCCTCCAAATCACTCAGTCTGGCCTGCAAAGAAGCAATCTGCTCGTCACGTTGCCGAAGTTGCTGCTCATTATTTTCGAAGATATCTTTCACTATTTCCTGCTCCGTAACGGGTTTCCATTCCATAGCGGCTTCTTCCCGAAAAACTATTTGCGAATGCTTAAATCCATAGTTTTCAGCCTTGGTGAGCAAATCCTCCCGCTGCTGATCGGACAATTTTTCTCCCGCCATAAACAACTCTATCGTACCGTTTTTGCCTCTATAGGTTTCCTTATGGTCATAAATATAGGCCTTTCCGACCGTCTTGTTGTCCGCAATAAAGCGATTGGCATTGCGCTTAAAATTGTTTTCCCGAATAACCATATAGCCCGTAAAGATACTCGGTATAATCATTATAACCAGCACAATCGTAATGTACCGTGTGCGACGTTTCTGCCCCTTAGGATTATCAACAACCACCATAGGGAAGTGCATATAGCGTACCATCAACAATGTTGCCAAAGCAATGAAGACACTATTGATAAAGAACAGATAGAGCGCACCGACCGTGTATTGCCAATTCAGTTGCGCAATACCATAGCCAACCGTGCAAAGCGGTGGCATAAGAGCCGTAGCAATAGCCACACCTGCCAAGACGGTACCTTTATCCTTGCGTGAAGTTTCCAAGATTCCCGCGATACCGCCAAAGAGAGCAATCAGCACATCATAGACGGTAGGATTGGTGCGCGCCAGCAATTCGGTAGGCGATGCCATGTCCAAGGGAGAAATGATGAAATAGAAAGTAGCCACAAGGATACTTATAATCACCATAACCGCCCAATTCTTGAGCGAGGCTTTCAGCAAATCCAAATCGTTGGTTCCAATACTAAGCCCGATACCAATGATAGGTCCCATGAGGGGAGAAATGAGCATGGCACCAATGATGACAGCCGTGGAATTAACGTTCAATCCCAAAGATGCTATAAAAATGGCACACATCAAGATGAGGACGTTAGGTCCCCGAAAGGCTATATTCTGCCGGATATTCTCCGTGGCGGCAGGAATATCGATGTGGTCGGAAATGTTCACAAGTTGCTTCAGAAAGCGCAACCATTTCTGCAGAGTATTACGAAACTTATTCATATCAGGTCGGTCGGAATTTATCAGGATTGTTTTTCTGCCTTGTTATTGTGACGGGAATAGCAAAAATTATACCAACCCGTTAGCGAAATTAGGCGCACTTATTCCACTCATTGTTTGAAGCAAACGAATACATGAACATTACAGTTTATCCTATGATTAGTTCTTTCTTTTCTTTTGCATGACCAAAAGAAAAGAAACCAATGGGACTCCCCCGACCCCCTCAAAGAGGGGGACA
>JBNMIS010000028.1:0-23408 GCA_050873385.1 Bacteroidales bacterium
GCTTCCGACGAACATTTGGAGATAGTGGAGCGGACGGATATAGTCGCGCTATTGCAGCAGATTCCGCTATGTCATGACCTCTGCTGTACGGGCGGCAAAGCCGCGAACACGCTGGCGGATATACTGCATACCGCCACGCCCAAAGCCGGCGAATACATCGACACCGTCTTCAACGACCGCCCCATCCGTTTCTGGCGCATGCCCTCCACGTCCCGCGCCTATCCCTTGTCCTTCGACAAGAAAGCCGCCGCCTACCAACGTATGTTTGATATGCTTTCTACCCTGTCCTAACGGATGCTATAATAATTTACGATGTACGATATTGTTTTTTTCATTTCTCTTTCAGGGGTCGTCGAGGGGTCGTTGAGGTCGGCTAAAACAAAACAATGACCTCACGGATTTCTATGCAAATGCCAATAAAACTGGTACGAAGGACCAATATAACCATGAAATACAAATCAAATTAGCAATAGGACCGATACGAACAAGCCTATCCATGAAAGTCAGCCATACTCATTCGCATCTGTTCGGAGAATATATTTCTTATTATAAAACTATTCAGTACGCTATAAGTTTACGGAATGAATAGATATTTACTCTTTAATACGATTGCGATACAAGAACAATCAACCTATTACATAAATCACAGTTCGACACCTGCTGGCGGATAGGTTTTATAACCTTGGTGGATATAGAGTTGACCCTTCGTAAGAACTTCTGCGAGGCACTATTCTTCTCTCCTGTTGCAGAGTCATCGTAAATATCTATCGTACTAAAAGGCAGAATGAGGTCAAACTGTCCCCTGACAAGATGGGCTTTATAGGCTGCAACGCTTTCCTTGGGAACGTAGAGTTTGGCAAACTTGTTGACTCCATCGAAGGCATTTGTTGCCCTTTCCGGAACGGCTGCTGCGTAGCGCATGATTTCAGCGAGACCGGTGCAATAATAGAAAGCATAATCGCCGATATTTGTTACGCTCTCAGGAATAGTAATATCACCCGTTGCAGCATTACCACATCCCCGCAGATTCGTTTTAGTTGCATCCTTGTAGACGAGCCAGCCTTCCACATAACCATTCTTGCATTTTGCGCCCCAAGACGAATCATCCGCCAGAGATCCATTATAGGCTATATTGCAAACGCCATAAAAGGCATTGTCGCCTATACTTGTTACATTGTCTGGGATAACAAGGAAAGTCAGTGCCGTACATCTCCAGAAAGCAGCCTCTCCAATGATTGCCAAACTATTAGGGACAACAACAGAAGTCAGACCCGTACACTCATAAAAAGCACCATTGTCAATGACAGTTACACTTTCGGGAATAATAGCTCCGGCAAGAGTATTACAAAACTCAAAAGCAATCTTTCCTATGCAAGCAGACTGCCTAAAAGTTTGTCCGCCTGAAATACCAGTGCAGAAGACATGGTTATGAGGATGGTTCATAGTGAAAATAGTAGTATCTTTGCAGGCAAAGACGGATACAGGTGGTATTTGCCAAGCGAAAGATACGCTGGCAAGGAAACCATAACAGAACCGTAACAAATTCAGAACAAGACTACACCAAAACCAGAACAAGGAATACTACACCCAAGCGGTCCAACAGCCAATCCAAAAGACAGCATAACCTTTATTTAACAATGAATATACGTACACATATAGCCTTAGAACTGGAACGACTTCGCCGACACAACCTGCAGAAACTGCACCCGTTGCAACAATTGTTCTGGGAATCGACGTTGCGGTGCAATGTACATTGTCTGCACTGCGGGAGCGATTGCGCCTCATCAAACACAACTCCCGATATGCCGGCAGAAGATTTTCTGCGTGTTATAGACACCATCACACCACATGTAGATCCTCATCATGTGATGATTATCATTTCCGGCGGCGAACCGCTTATGCGGAGGGATTTGGAGGATGTAGGCAAAGAACTGAACCGGAGAGGCTATCCATGGGGTATGGTGACCAACGGGCTGGCTCTCACGGAGGAGCGTTTCAAGAGATTGCGCCGTGCAGGTCTTTCCTCTATGTCAGTGAGTTGTGACGGTTTGAAGAATCAACATATCTGGCTACGGCAGCACCCATCGGCATTCGAGGGTGCCACTCGCGCCATACGGCTTGCGGCAGCAGACAAAAATCTTGTTTGGGACGTAGTGACCTGCGTCAATCAGCGCAACATAGACAGTTTGACAGAAATACGCGATTACCTATGGTCGGCAGGCGTACGGAACTGGCGTCTCATAAGCATTGACCCGATGGGAAGAGCAAAAGAAAACCCTGACTTGCTTTTATCGGGCGAACAACTGCGCCAAGTGCTTGATTTCATTGTACAGAACCGGAAGGAGGGGAGACATGTATCTTATTCCTGTGAGGGTTTCTTGGATACTTATGAAGGACAAACAAGGGATCATCTGTTTCATTGCGCAGCAGGCGTAAGCGTTGCCTCCATCCTCATAGACGGAAGCATATCCGCCTGCACCAGCATACGCGGCAAATACTATCAAGGCAATATCTATACCGACGATTTTTGGGATGTATGGGAGAACAGGTTCCTACCCTACCGAAACCGTGACTGGATGAGAGAATCGGCACCATGCAACGAGTGCAAAATGTTCCGATACTGCGAAGGCGGCGGCATGCATCTGCGCAGAGAAGACGGAAGCCTCATGCTGTGCCATTATCAGGAAATTCAGAAATAACAGGACGTGCAGGGCGCGAAGACGGCAAGACATACAATACAAAACCCGTTCGAATACAGCAAGAGCCGAGAGATATATCCAATCTCCCGGCTCTTGCCGTTATGATTATGCCGAACTATTCTTGCAAATTACAATTCTACACCCGTAACGGAATAGGTCTTTCCATTCCGAAGAACAAGAACCTGTCCATTCCGAACCACCTTCAAAGCAGGAATATCTTCCGTAGCAGCGCTGACAGAAGACGGAACAAATTCCTGAACAAGACGTACAGAGAAGGCTTTGAAAGGGTCTTCGAATGCCTGCGGGTAGAAATTATCCCAATCGAAATACACATAATAACAAAACATGCTATTCACCTTGGTGCTTGCCCAATAGTATCCTGCATTCTGCGTATCATATTGATCGGTATCCCAACGTATGCCCGCAGCAGGAAGGAACACGGCTCCATTGCTTTGCAACAGAGACCATTGTTTCACCGTATAGGTATTATGCTCGTAATTGCTATGCCCCTCGTTGTAGTAGTATTTTGTTTTTTCGTCCCAGACAAGCCCCTTGGTTGTACTCGGTACAAAAGACGAACCTTCAGGAAGCACCCATGCATCAGGCAGTACAATCAACCCATAAACACCATTAACACTTCCCAAACCGAACAGATTTTCCGCATTGGCACGTTCATGAAACAGGTAAACAAACTCATCTTTGCTCATGGAACGCCACAGCCCTGAAGTGTTTCCACCATTGCTGACAGGATTGTTACCCCACTCCGTAAAAGAAGAATAGTCATCCTCTTCACTCATTTTCGTAGGATTGTCTCCCGTTCCCCAACCGAACAGATCGATCCAACCATCATAAGCATCAGCAACATTAGCATTCGCCATTCCAATGGTATCGTATTGATTTTCGGCAAAACGCCACGTATCGGTGCTTGCCTGATACTGAAGGTTTCCCTGTGAAAAAAAGACCTGCTTATTTTCAGCCACAGAAAACAAGCCATTTACAGCACCTGCAGGAGCAGACTGTGCAGAGACGGACAGCGCCAAAAAGGCTACCCCGAAAAGTAATAGGTTTCTTTTCATATCTTTATGTTATTTTTGTTTTCCGCAAAGATAGTCCGTTTTCCAGAAATACGCAACAAGTAACCCTTTACATTCAAACGTTGGAGAACTGACTATGTTGCCAACAGTCGATAACCCTGCGTGCTATCAAGCAATGCCCTTCCTCACTCGGATGGATACCATCGGCACAGAGATAGCGGGTATAGTCCTGATTTCCGAGGAAAGGCGTTGTGATATCCACTACAGGTACCCCCTGTTCCCTTGCGATATGGAAGACTTCAAGATTGTACATATCATGGTAATTGCGTATCCGTTCGATCTGTCCGCCCAACCACGAAAGGACATGACCTTGCTCGGCAGGAGACATACGGCGGGTTGTAAAATCAAAGAAGCGCTGCCCATCCATGAGGGGCAAAGTGAACAATACAGGTTTGCTCCCCAGACAGCGAACACGCCGAATGAGTTCCGTATAGGTATCGTGGAACTGCTTCAAGCCGGTTTTCGGCAGGTGAACCATGGCGGGATTGTCGGCAATTTCTTTCCAAAAGAAGTCGGAGTCGTTGCCTCCATATTCAAGAACTGTAATATTTGCTTTAGCGACTTCCTCTTCATGCTGCCGGAGTATTTGTTCCCCTTTTGCTATAGTGCATCCCATTTTGCTAAAGTTCTGCACATTGAGATGAAGAGCCTCTGCACATTGATCAACAAATCCATCCCTAAGAATGGAATAACGTTCTCCTTTCAATACTATACCCCGAGAGATTGAATCTCCCAAAACAACTACATTCTTCATAATATCTTTGTGTTTCAGTTGCATATTCATTGACTTGGTTTCTTGTCGAGCGCAAAATTAGATCCGATTGTCCTCCCTGATAAATCTTATTGATGCTATGGCATAATTTTTGACGAAATTCCGACAAATGATGACCAAACGATGTATATAGTGACGAAACAGGTATAATTTCCATTTCGTCACACCGATAAAACAGACTAACAACAAGATATTATGAAACAGGTCCCTTCCTCAGTTCTCAGTTTGACTTCCCTGTTACTCCATGTATTGTCTCTTCCTGCATTTTTCTTATGCTTTATTCTAATCTATCAGTCGGAATGGATGATTGATTTCCTGTCGATAGATGGGAGCATGACAGCCTTTAACACCGTGATGCTGATGTGCATTATGACAGCAGTGCTTTGCGGTTCGCGAATCCCAATGACAGCATGCAGAAAGCATCTGCATCTTCCGTGGGTATATTACATACTATGGAGCATGGCAGAATGGGCAGTAACTGCACTCTTCATGGCACTATACATGACCCTGATGTATCATGGTTCGCAAAGTTACTTTCTATCGGCAGGCAAGTGCATGCTTCTGCTACTGAGTACCATAACTTATCCCTACATCATCATAAACCTGCTTATGTATGTCGCGAGACCCGTTCAAAATGCGACCAAAGAGGACGGTTTGGTACGTTTCTACGACAGCACCCAGAGACTGAAATTAGTGATAGCAGCGGATTCCGTGCTATACATAAAAGCGGACGAGAACTATGTGAATATCCACTACACTGAAAACGAGCGTATCAAAGAGTTTGCGTTGCGCAATTCAATGCGTTCGATTGAAGACACCGTACAAAAATACGGAATAGTGCGCTGTCAACGCTCGTTCTTCATAAACCCAAGGCACGTGAAAGTGCTAAGAAAAGACAAAGAGGGGGTAATCGTGGCCGAATTGGATGCCTCGGGCGTAAAGCCCATCCCCGTATCTCCACGATATTATAATACACTGAGCGGGAAATTGTAAGGAGAAAGAATTGAAAGCCTACCTACCCTATTCAAAGGAGATAGCCAGGCTCTCCCACCTCCCTGCCAAGAAGAAACAGTTCTCTCAGAGAGAACCGGCTACGGCTTGAAGTTTGAGAACAAAGTGAGAATTCAAGGAGACTGTCAAGTCTGTCAGTTGAAGAATTGCCATTATCGGATTGAAGAGGATTTCCATTCTGCGTGTCCAATTCATGATCTTCCATTGATTCAAGTTTCAGGGGTCGATGAGGTCGGCTTGAGGGGTCGTACATCCTGTTTTGAGAGATTGACTGTTTTTCAACGGGACACAGACAGAGAAAAAGACATTCATGCAAGAAGTTTATCAAACAACAGGAAAGCAAAAGAAAATCAGAAGGAATAAGTCTTTGAAATAAAAACAATTACGAAGATATAGGACAGTTACAATTGAATATCTGAAAGAAAGATATTATCTTTGCGGTTGAATCATACAGAAGTCGTTACAGGGTGGAAGAATAAAGAAATCACAGACAGAGTAACAAAAACTTTTTTTCTACCGATAGCCCCCTAAGTTCAGGTCTCTGAAATCAACAACAAAACTATTATTAATGCCATCGGGACTCTATTCAACAAACATTGCTCAAAATAGTCAGAATATAAAAAGAATGTCCAAAAATACCATTTGGTAACCTCTGAAACGATTGGACAGGCACCGGAAAGAATAAACAAAAAACACACATATTCACATAATGTCATGAGAAATCCACTGCTTATGTCAATACCCATACCAACCGTGAAATGGGTACAAGGTTATGAAAATATGACTGCCACAAACAAAATGCATTACCTCTATGACAAAGGGATGGATGCTTTATATAATCTTTGTCCCCCCTTAAATCTAAAAGTTTTCGAAGTATTCATCTTTGAACTACTCCCTTTGCTTCTATTAAGCAGTTTACTAATAGGAATCTTCGTTCAGAACAAAGTGACCTACGGTTATATTTTGACAAGTTTTCTACTATTGCTATTTACTATGCTCTTACTGCTATATGGAATGTATTTATAAGTTATGGCAAATCGGGGATGATTTTCTTCGTTCTCTCGTCGGAAAATATGATTATGAGGAAGTGAATATAATTCTCTATATAATCATAGTTCCTTCTATCATCTGCATATTAACCGGCTGCTTTATATGCACCTGCAAGAACAAGACGATAAAAATCACGTTACTCATACTGAGCGCATTGATTCTACTTGCAACAGCATTATTGATACTATAAGAGAAATTACAGACTACCGATTGTACCCGAATCAGTTTACTTGTTCCACCAACAGACAGAAACATACAGAACAATAGAGAACTACAAGATCATTGACAGAGAGAAGTATTACCGCAAGGGGGTGTATCGTCATTTCACAGAGGACTGCAAATGCTCGGTAAGCATGACTGCACGTGTTGATGTTACGGAATTGAAAGAATACTCCAAGAGGACAGGAACCAAATTCTACATCAATTTTCTATACCTGCTTACCAAAGTGCTAAACTCCAGAGAAGACTACCGTATGGTTTATCTATGGCGGAGCGATGAGTTGGTTTGCTTTGACAAAATCAATCCGACACAATATATCTTTCACGAAGACACAGAGACCTGTACACCCGTCTATACAGAATATTTCGATGACTACAAGAAGTTTTATGCACAATGCAGCATCGACATAGAGCAAGCCAAACAAACACGTACATACAACTTAGACACGGAGAACCACATCAATTGGTTTGACGCCTCGTATATTTCATGGTGCTCTTATGACGCCCTAAACATAGAATTGCCTGACGGATATCTATATTTTCAGCCAATCGTCAATTGGGGACGGTACAGAGAGGAAGGAGGCAAACTATTGATGCCTGTCAGCGTACGACTAAACCATGCTATCGCCGACGGATATTTAGTGGCAAAGGTATTCGGGCTGTTAGAAGAGGAAATAGTTCGGTTTGCGGAGGAAGATTAGCAGAATACAGAGATAGGATAACGCTTTTGTCAAGGTTTCATGCAAAGCGAGACCATACTCTTTCAGCGAGAACTACGGAGGTACTCTTTCCCAATATAAAAGAATGTGGGCAAACGGCAACAACTACCACAGCCCACATTCTTGCAAAACTTCTCTCCAGGAAAGAGAGAACAGATTATCAATCATTTATTTCTCAGTCTCAAGACGCTTGCGAATAGCCGCCGTCTCAGCCTCATACCCTGGTTTATTGAGGAGGGCAAACATGTTCTTCTTATAAGCCTCTACACCCGGCTGGTTGAATGGGTTGACATCCAGAAGATAACCGGAGATTCCACAGGCTTTCTCGAAGAAATAGATGAGTTCTCCCAAGTAGAACTCATTAAGACGCGGCATCTCAATACGGATATTGGGAACACCACCATCCACGTGCGCCAGCATTGTTCCCAATTCAGCCATCTTATTCACTTCGTCCACACGCTTACCAGCCAAGAAATTGAGTCCATCGAGATTTTCTTCATCGTAAGGGAAATCCACGCGGTGGTTCTGCTCAGCAACGGATATAACCGTTTCGAAGAGATGGCGTTCACCGTCCTGAATATACTGCCCCATGGAGTGCAGGTCGGTGGTAAAATCGGCTGCAGCAGGGAAAATACCCTTATGCTCTTTACCCTCGGACTCGCCATAGAGTTGTTTCCACCATTCTGCCATATAATGAAGTTTCGGATGGAAGTTAACGAGCATCTCTATCTTCTTTCCACCAGCATAAAGCACATTGCGGGCAGCAGCATATTGAGCCGCCATATTTTCCTCAAAAGGAACTTCCTCTCCACACAATTGCTCCATACGGCGAGCACCTTCTACCAACTGCTTCACATCGAAACCTGCACAAGCAACCGGCAAAAGCCCGACAGGAGAGAGAACAGAAAAACGTCCACCAATGTTATCTTCGATGACAAATGTCTTATAACCTTCTTTGGTAGCCAAGGTGCGCAAGGCTCCTTTTGCCTTATCCGTGATACAAACGATGAGGTCACGTGCGGCTTCTTTGCCGACACTTTCTTCCAACTGTGTCTTCAAGAGGCGGAAAGCCAAAGCAGGCTCAGTGGTTGTTCCTGATTTGCTGATGCAGATTATTCCGAAACGTTTCCCACGAAGAAGTTCCTGCAATTCATACAAATAATCTTCGCCTATATTCTGCCCTGCATAAACGATTTTAGGAGATTCCTCCCGCATCCATGCGAAAGAGTTGCCAAGAGCATCAATAACCGCCTTTGCCCCGAGATAAGATCCGCCGATACCAATAATCACGATGACATCACATTTTCCACGGAGGTGGTTTGCAGTGGTCTCTATATCCTGCAAGTGTCCAGCCGTAATATCGGAAGGCAGGTGGAGCCAACCCAAGAAATCGTTACCTTTTCCATTTCCACGATGCAACATTTCCAGAGCGTGCATCGAACGCTCCTTGCAAGCAGCAACTTGAGAAGATGCTACCGCCTTAGAATAATTCAGTTGAATATCCATAGTTGTTATTGTTTGTGTAGTATCATTATTTTCTACATTCCTCATCATGCTATAAAAGCAAGACGATCACTATCTAAGTTTGTCCGTCAGATCACGTATCACAAGCATTGGGGACTTGTGTTCATACAATATATCGTACACTGCGTCCACAATCGGAAGAGACACATGATAGCGACTATTCAGTTCGTGAATACACTTGGTACCATAATACCCTTCCGCCACCATCTCCATCTCAACCTGTGCAGCCTTCACGCTGTAGCCCATGGCAATCATAGCACCGAACTGGCGGTTGCGCGAGAAGCGGGAGTAACTTGTCACGAGCAAATCGCCAAGATAAGCAGATTCGCTGATTTCGCGGTGCATGGGACTCATCGCCAATATAAAACGGGCAATCTCCTGAATGGAGTTGGAAAGCAGTACCGCCTGGAAATTATCACCATATTTGAGTCCGTGGCATATACCGGCAGCAATGGAATAGATATTCTTCATGACGGAAGAATACTCCAATCCCAATACGTCTTCGCTCACGGAAGTGTGAACAAAAGGAGTGGCAAAAAGTTGGGCAATCTCCCGAGCACGTTCACGCCCCACGCAACCCAAAGTAAGATAACTCAACCGTTCCAATGCGACTTCTTCGGCATGGCATGGCCCTGCAATGATACCGATCTGTTCATAGGGGACCTGAAAACGCTGGTGGAGATAATCACTCAGAACCATGTTGTCATCGGCAATCATTCCTTTCACTGCCGAAATGACAATCTTGCTGCGCAAACTGCGGCGCAACTTCTTCAGGCTTTGCTTTACATAGGGGGAAGGTATGGCAATGATGAGCACATCGGACATTGCCACGACTTCATTAATATCGCTCGTAAACCGGATGCGGGAAGTATCGAAACTGACAGAAGACAAATAAGACGGGTTTTTCCTCAGTTGCAAGAACTCTTCAATCTTTTCGGGGCGGCGCATATACCAGGCTATCTCCGGCACATTGTACATCACTATTTTAGCCAATGCCGTCGCCCAACTACCACTTCCCAAGATTGCAATCCGCTGCTGCAACACAGGTACCGTATTCTTTGTTCTCATGGCGTCCCCTATTACTCTTCTTTATCTCCGTCTTCCGATTTGCCGCTGTGCACCTCATTTTTCATTTGCGGGAACAGCAAGACCTCCTGTATGGAAGTTTTACCCGTCATAAGCATAACCAAACGATCAATGCCGATGCCGATGCCCGAGGTAGGAGGCATACCGAACTGCAGGGCACGGAGGAAATCCTGATCAATAATCATCGCCTCCTCGTCTCCCTTGTCTGCCAACCGCATCTGTTCTTTGAAACGTTCTTCCTGATCGATCGGGTCATTCAACTCGGAATAAGCGTTTGCCAACTCCTTGCCATTGACCATCAATTCAAAGCGTTCGGTCAGCCCTGCCTTGGAACGATGTTTCTTGGTAAGCGGGGACATCTCTACAGGATAATCGATAATGAAAGTGGGCTGCAGGAAATTACCTTCGCAGAACTCCCCGAACAACTCGTCAATCATTTTTCCCTTTCCCCAAGAGTCATCCACTTCAAGATGCAATGTTTTGCAAATCAGGCGAATCTCATCTTCCGTTTTACCGGAGAGGTCGTAACCGGTCTTCTCTTTTATAGCGTCCAATATAGGAAGGCGGCGATAAGGTGCTTTGAAACTGATAACATTACCATCCACCACGCTCTCGGGCTTACCATTAACCGCAATACAAATCTTCTCCAGCAACTGCTCCGTGAAAGACATCATCCAGTTATAGTCTTTGTATTGCACATACAACTCCATGCACGTAAACTCCGGATTGTGGGTACGGTCCATACCTTCGTTACGGAAGTTTTTTCCGATCTCATACACACCTTCGAAGCCACCGACAATCAAGCGCTTGAGATACAACTCCGTAGCGATACGCATATACATATCAATATCAAGAGCATTGAAGTGGGTGATGAAAGGACGTGCCGAAGCGCCCCCCGCTATATTCTGAAGAGTAGGTGTCTCCACTTCCGTATAACCTGCATTATCCAATATGGAGCGCAATGTACGAAGTACGGTAGCACGCTTGATGAAAGTATCTTTCACGCCATCGTTCACAATGAGATCCACGTAGCGTTGGCGGTAGCGCAACTCAGGATTGTCGAACTTGTCGTAAGCCACTCCATCCCTATATTTCACAATGGGCAGAGGACGGAGCGATTTGGAGAGGACCGTCAGTTCTTTTGCGTGAACGGAAATCTCGCCCGTCTGTGTGCGGAAAACAAATCCTTTTATCCCGATGAAATCACCTATATCCAAGAGTTTCTTGAATACGACATTGTACATATCGGGTTGTGCCTCGGTAGAGATGTCGTCGCGTGATACATAAACCTGGATTCTTCCTTTGGAATCCTGCAATTCGATGAAAGAAGCCTTTCCCATGATACGCCGAGACATCATGCGCCCTGCAACAGACACTTCCCGTCCAACGGACTCTTCCGTAAAGGTATTCTTTATATCCGAGGAATATCCGGTTACCACATACTCAGCAGCAGGATACGGCTCTATTCCCATATCACGCAATGTTTGCAAACTTTGCCGTCTAACGATTTCTTGTTCTGACAATTCCATATATCTTTCTTTATAATCTCAACATGTGTACCCTGAGAGTTGCTTCCCCCATTGTATTCACTCTGCAAAAGTAATACATTTTTTCCATACAGGCAAGACCATACACCATTCGGAGGGAAGCCATGAAAAAGCCTTTCCTGATACATCAGGCGAGAACGGAAAAACGTGATTATGAAGAACAACCATGCACCGCAAGCCATGCAAACAAGAGAAATATCCGCTGTACACATTGCAGAAACGAAATAAACATGTAATTTTGCCGCCATTTTCAGCGTCTTGTTACGTCAGCAAAGAGACAACAAGACGATACAAGGTAAAGGTATTAGTTTGTTAAAGCAATGAAAAGCGATGAAATCAGGCGATATTTATTGCCTCTTATCGGATTGACGTGTTCCACGTTTGTATTTAACACTTCCGAGTTTGTCCCGATAGGTCTGCTGACAGATATTGCGAACGACTTCGGAATAACAGAAGCGCATGCCGGAAGACTAATCTCGGTTTATGCATGGGTTGTCATGCTGTTGTCGCTTCCCTTAATGATGGCCGTATCGAAAGTGGCACTCAAGCGACTGATGATGTACGTCATCCTCGGCTTCACGGCATTCCAGATTCTATCGTCGGTATCGACAAGTTATGCAATGCTTATGCTGTCCAGAACAGGCGTGGCGTGCACCCATTCCATATTCTGGTCGATTGTATCCCCACTGGCCGTGAGCATTGTTCCACCCCAACGGAGAACACTGGCACTGAGCATGATCGTGACAGGCACATCCATTGCCATGATACTTGGGTTGCCTTTAGGCAGAATAATAGGTCTGCAGATAGGCTGGCGTATGACATTCCTATGCATCGGCATTTTCTCGGCAATCGTATTGCTCTATCTGTTATTTACATTGCCCGATGTACCCGCCCATAAAGGGTTCTCCGTAAAAAGTCTTCCCATTCTGCTCAGCAACAAATCACTTACAGGCATATACCTGCTCACATTCGGATTTGCCACATCCTATTATGTAGGATACAGTTACATCGAGCCCTTTCTCCAACAAACAGCCCACCTGTCGGCAGATGCCATTACCTTTACCCTCATGCTGTTCGGCATAGCCGGCATCATCGGCAGTTATCTATTCTCCCGCTTCTACCCGAACAACCCTGTCTGTTTTATCAGTTCGGCTCTGACCGGTGTTGTCTGCTGCCTGCTACTCCTTATGCCTGCCGCACGGTTCGGCTGGCCCATCATCATCCTGTGCGGTATATGGGGAATGTCCGGTACGGCTTACAATGTATCGTTCCAAAATGAAATCATCAACCTGACAGACGAAAACGCCACCCCTGTCGCGATGTCGATTTCTTCCGGCATATTCAACATGGGCATCGCCATCGGAACCATGACCGGAGGCAGCGTCTGCACCCATTCCTCCATAGGGAATATCGGTTACGCAGGAGGGGCTATCGCTCTATGCACCCTACTCTTCTGGCTGGCAATACTATCCCGACAAATCAAGAGGAGCCACGCCATACCAAACGGGAGCACGAGCAAAAGAGAATAATCCAAAGAGACTTTGCATCTTTCAAAAGAAGATGCAAAACCATAAAAAAGAGTGAGGATCTTGTCGGGTTGACGTCCCGTCCAGGAGTCGTCGAGACCTGCTAAAAAGAAACGCCCCCCAGCCTGTTGCCACACGGGTTCCAGCAAACACCAACAGGCTTGAACAAATATCACAGAACCATTCCACCCCGGGGCAAATCATCCGTCAGGGGACAGTGCAAAACGGTTTATCTGCAGCAAGAAAATTTCAATATTTGCCGAATAGCAAAAAAAGGACTACCTTTGCAGGGATAAAAGGATTACACTGATGAAAGACAAAATTCAAGACTTGCTCAAGCAAGTGCAGGAGATGCATGCCTCCAACGCAGAAGAACTGGAAGCACTTCGTGTCAAGTACCTTAGTAAGAAAGGAGAAATAACCGCCCTTTTCGGAGAGTTCCGTAATGTCCAAGCCGAGCAGAAGAAAGAAATCGGCATGCAACTGAACGAACTGAAGACATTGGCACAGCAACGTTTAGACACACTCAAAGAACAATTCGAGGAAAACCGTCAGCGCGCCGAGAAACAAGACTTGACCAGGACTCCCGACCCCATTGCATTAGGGACACGCCATCCATTATCATTAGTAAAAGAAGAAATCGTCGACATATTCTCACGCGTAGGTTTCAGCGTGGAAGAAGGTCCGGAGATCGAGGACGACAGACACGTATTCGGCATGCTCAACTTTGCTCCGGAACATCCAGCACGGGACATGCAGGATACATTCTTCATTGAAAAAGAAAAAGGCATCCAGAAACCCACTGACGTACTGTTGCGCACCCATACCAGTTCGGTACAGACACGCGTCATGTCACACACGGAACCTCCTATCCGGGTACTTTGCCCCGGCAGAGTTTACAGGAACGAGGCCATATCGGCAAGAGCACACTGCTTCTTCCATCAGATAGAAGGTCTATACATAGACAAGAACGTATCTTTTGCAGACCTGAAGCAAGTACTTCTCTATTTCGCAAAAGAGATGTTCGGCAACGATACCAAGATACGTTTGCGCCCGTCTTATTTCCCCTTCACGGAACCATCGGCAGAAATGGATATCTCATGCAACATCTGCGGCGGAAAGGGCTGTGCATTCTGCAAGGGGACAGGCTGGGTTGAAATTCTCGGTTGCGGCATGGTGGATCCCAACGTGCTGGAATCGTGCGGCATTGACAGCAAACAATGGTCGGGTTACGCCTTCGGATTGGGCGTGGAGCGCATAACGAACCTGAAATACAGAGTGAAGGACTTGCGTCTATTCTCGGAGAACGACACCCGTTTCTTACGTCAGTTTGAGAGTTGCTAACACAGCGCATTGCCATGCAACATCAATTATTAGAAGGGAAAAGAGGCATCATCTTCGGAGCCTTAAACGAGCAGTCGATAGCATGGGCCGTAGCGCGAAAGTGCAAGGAAGAAGGGGCCGAGATTGTTTTAACCAACACCCCTGTTGCACTCCGTCTGGGCACACTGCAGAAACTGGCTGCAACCATTGATGCGACCGTCATTGCGGCAGACGCCACCAATCTTGCCGACATAGAGACCCTGTTTGCAAAAGCACAGGAAATACTGGGCGGAAAAATAGACTTTGTACTACACGCCGTGGCAATGTCGGTCAATATGCGGAAAGGGCGTCCATACGAGGATCTGGATTACAATTGGCTCAACCAGACCTTAGACATATCCGCCATATCATTCCACAAGATGCTGCAAACCGCATACAAATCGGATGCTTTGTCAGAATACGGTTCCGTGGTGGCACTTTCGTATATTGCAGCACAACGGGCATTCCCCGGATACAATGACATGGCCGATGCAAAAGCGCTATTGGAATCCATAACCCGCAATTTCGGTGTAATCTACGGACAGAAACGGCACGTCCGCATCAATACACTGTCGCAGTCGCCGACAAGGACTACAGCAGGGAGCAGCATAAAAGGGTTTCAAGACGGATTCGACATTGCAGACAAAACGGCCCCTTTGGGCAATGCCACCGCAGACGAGTGTGCCAATATGTGCGTGATGCTGTTCTCGGACTACACCCGCAAAGTGACTATGCAGAACATATTCCATGACGGAGGATTTTCTTCCATGGGAATACAACTTGTCCACAACAAAGAGGACCAAGCATGATTTGTATGACGACATGACATCTATTGCTGTCATTCTGTCAAAGATATTTGCAAAATAAAGAAAAACAGGTTTTACAAATTCATCCATAAGCGTTTCAGAGAAACAAGACTCAGAAAGGAAAACATATTGATGACTTTTGTAGTCCATTTATTATTACTATCTTTGTCGCGTTTGTCAAGTTGTATCTTTCATGATAGCCGACTTGCATACATGCACATAGAGAAACCATAGTATATATCAATGCAAAGAACAGTAATCATTGATGCGCTCAAGCGCACCGACTTCGGCGCAGAAATCAACGTCCGCGGTTGGGTAAGAAGCCGTCGTGGCAACAAGAATGTATCGTTTATCGCCCTCAACGACGGTTCCACTATCAAGAACATTCAGATTGTAGTTGATTTGAGCAAGTTCTCCGAGGAGCAACTCAAACCCGTTACCACGGGTGCCTGTATCTCGGCTACGGGGACACTCGTAGAGAGCCAGGGGGCAGGTCAGACGGTGGAGATACAACTCACCGACCTCGAGATATACGGCACAGCCGACCCCGAGAAATATCCGCTCCAGAAGAAAGGGCTCAGTATGGAGTACCTGCGCACGATCGCCCACTTGCGTCCGCGCACAAACACATTCGGCGCAGTGTTCCGCATCCGCCACAACATGGCTATGGCGATCCACACCTACTTCCACCAGCACGGCTATTTCTATTTCCATACCCCGCTTATCACGGCTTCGGACTGCGAGGGTGCAGGGCAGATGTTCCAGGTTACGACCAAGAACCTCTACAACCTGAAATTCGACGAAAACGGCAAGATCGACTACTCCGACGATTTCTTCGGCAAGCAGACTTCGCTGACCGTGAGCGGTCAGTTGGAGGGCGAGTTGGCGGCTATGGCACTCGGCAAGATATACACGTTCGGTCCTACGTTCCGTGCCGAGAACAGCAACACCCCGCGCCACTTGGCAGAGTTCTGGATGATTGAACCCGAGGTGGCTTTCATACAAAAAGACGAACTGATGGACCTCGAAGAGGACTTCATCAAATACTGCGTGCGCTGGGCGCTGGAGAACTGCAAGGACGACCTCGAGTTCCTCAACCAGTATGTGGACAAGGGACTTATCGCCCGTCTCGAGTCGGTAATCAATACCGAGTTTGTGCGCCTGACCTACACCGAGGGTGTGAATATCCTGCAAGAGGCAATGAAGAACGGCAAGAAATTCGAGTTCCCCTGCAACTGGGGCGACGATCTCTGCTCCGAGCACGAGCGTTTCCTTGTGGAGGAGCATTTCGGCAAGCCCGTCATCATGACCGACTACCCGAAGGACATCAAGGCATTCTATATGAAGATCAACGAGGACGGCAAGACCGTACAGGGGACCGACGTACTCTTCCCGCAGATAGGCGAGATCATCGGCGGGTCGGTGCGTGAGGAGAGCCTTGACAAACTGAATGAGGAGATCGAGCGCCGCCAGATCCCGATGAAGGATATGTGGTGGTACCTTGATACACGCCGTTTCGGTGCCGCACCGCACGCAGGTTTCGGCTTGGGCTTCGAACGACTGATGCTCTTCGTTACGGGTATGCAGAATATCCGCGATGTGATCCCCTTCCCGCGCACTCCCAAGACGGCGGAATTCTAACGACTCTCGCTGCATCTTCCATGGACCTATGGCAACCAAAGCGAAAATATGTTTCCAAAAGATGCATGGCACAAAGAACATTGTACGGCGAAGGTCCGCAGATATTCGTACACAACACTTGAATACTATTCAAAAGACCTTGTCTTTACTTAATAACTAATAACACTAAATAACCAAAAACACCTTACACATGCGTAGAATTCTTACTATCCTATTGGCAGGAGGGTTGTCTATGATGATGTTTGCCCAACAGACATCATTGCGTGGTGTCATTGTCTCCCAGGAGTCGAATGAACCCATATCAGGCGCCAAAATAATACTTGCCAATCAGAACATTACCACCACTACGAATCAGAGTGGTGAGTTTGCGCTCATCTATCTGGAGCCAATCACCGAGGAAGCAATCATCTCGGCAGACGGTTTCATCACGACAGTGCAGTTAATTCAGTTACAAACCGGCAAGTCGAACGACTTGGGAACCGTGAGCCTGCAGCCGGACATTCAGAAAGAGTTGCACGAAGAAATTGTGCTGCAATTGTCGGAGAACGAACTGAACGATGACGAAGGCCGTTCACAGAGTATGGCTTCCAACACAAGTGCCAGCACAGATGTATTCAACAAGAATACATCGTACGCCTGGTCGACCGTCCGGTATCGCCAGCGCGGTTATGAGCAACAGTATGAACAGACTTACATCAACGGTCTGAACTTCAACAGCCAAGAACGAGGTAACTTCAATTACTCCATGCTTGGCGGTTTGAATGACGCCAGCCGCAACAAAGATGTGGTCAACGGAATCGAAGCCAACAGTTTCACATACGGTGGAATGGGGCAATCGACCAACATACTGATGCATGCAACCAATTATGCTCAAGGCTGGAAAGTCGGTGTAGCAGGTACGAACCGCAACTACAAGATTCGTGCAAATGCCACTTACTCTTCGGGATTGCTCAGCAATGGTTGGGCGTTCACCGGTCAACTGGCATGGCGGTTCAGTCCTTACATCGACAACAAAGGTATCATTGGTGAGGGCATCAGTTACAACTCATTGGGTTATTTCTTCACCGCCGAGAAACAATGGCTCGGTGGGGACCACAGAATGACCATTACGACCTTCGGTTCGCCAACCGAGCGTGGGCAATCCGCCGCAGTGACACAGGAAGTGTATAACCTGACGGGCTCCATATACTACAATCCATACTGGGGTTATCAGAACGGAAAAGTCCGCAACTCGAGGGTTGTGAAAAGTTTTGACCCGACTGCAATTATCGACTACGAGTGGAAGATAACCAATGACCAGACCCTGAAAGTGGCTTTAGGATACCACTACAGCATGTACAGCAACTCGGCATTGACATTCTACAATGCGCCCGACCCGCGTCCGGACTACTATCGCAACCTACCTTCATTCTTGTGGGACGGTCAACTGGATGCCAACGGGAACTTCATAAACAAGTCTTTCGGCGGCTCGCAAGGTTCGGGAACATGGAACGGTGCAAGTCTGGGAGGATTCAATGAAGAACTCGGCATTGGCAGTTCAATCAATGCAGATCTTTACAACACGCTCACAGAATTGTGGAAAAACCGTGACGACAACGCGACACAAATAAACTGGGACAACCTCTATGCAGCCAACTATCAGAACAACGTGGTCAATCCGAACGGTTCAGCCAAGTATATGCTGGAGCGCAGACACAATGATTTGCAGGAGGCCATCGCCAACATCAACTATCAAAACAAGGAGTTTGAGCACTTGACCATAACCGCAGGTCTGGAGGGCAAGTACTCACAAGGTATTCACTACAAGACCGTGGATGACTTGCTTGGCGGCAATCAATGGATCGATGTGGACCCGTTTGCGGAACGTGACCTGAAAGAGTTGGCATCGAACATCGGTTTGACACAGAGCGACATTGAGAACGTAAAGCAGAACAACATCTACGACCACAACAAAAGCATAACGACAAACGGCCGATTCGGCTACGACTACCGTATCAACATGACCAAAGTGGCGGCTTGGGCGCAAAACGAATGGAGTTTCAACGCCGTAGATTTCTACTACGCACTGAAACTTACCTACACGGGCATGAACCGCAGTACACGCATGATGAACGGGCGTGCATGGTATTTGGCACAACTCAAACCCGACGAAGCGTTCTACTATTTAGGTCAGCAATACCAATCCATTCTGGACGGACAAGGACAGACGGCTACCTACAACGGTTGGCAACATCACTTTGTTGACCCCTCTTTCAAGTTGGGAGCATCTTACAAAATCAACGGCCGAAACCAATTGCGTGTGAACGCCATTGCAGAAACGAGTGCACCTCTTGCCCGCGATGCCTACATTTCACCCCGTGTACACGACAGAGCCATCAGCACCATCTACCAACACGACCGTGCCAAGTCTCTGAAAGACTTTTATGCAGCATCGCAGAAGGTTGTAAGTTATGACTTGACATACGAGTTCAACTATCCGATCGTACGCGGTCGAATCACCGCCTACCAGACGCATTTCTGGAACGGATCGGAACTCAACGGCTACTATGACGATGAAGCACGTACGTTCGTTAACCAGTCAGTGACCGGCATAAACCGCGTTCACCGCGGTATAGAAGCAGCCGCTGCATTCAAACTGGGTACCTATTTCACCCTTACCCCAATGCTTGCTATCGGTGATTACCGCTATACCAGCAACGCATACTCCTTGACAAGCGCAGAGAACGGTATGGCATTGGCAGAAGAGGCTGCAGCAGGCGGAGTTGCAAAACCCATCTACGAAGTAAAGGACAGCGTCCTCATCAGAGGTTTGAAAGTTGCCAACGGTCCGCAATTGAACGCTTCGCTGAAGTTGTCGTTCTTCCATCCGAAGATGTGGTTTGCGGATATTACAGTATCGTACTTCGACTGGAGTTACTTGGACTATGCTCCATCACGCCGTATGCAAGGTCTTTACACCGGTGTACGTGCTGACGGGACAAGCGTGAACGGTTCGTACGCCGTACCGAACCCAAGCAACGCTTCCCAGACATTCTTAGAGAAAGATGCCGAAGGCAACATAGTGCTTGACAAATACGGAGTTCCCGTACTGCAATCGCCATACAGTTCGTTGGCTAATCAAGAGAGTCTGGTTGACGGAAAATGGTATAACCGTTTCATGATAGATCTGTCAGTAGGTAAACTTATCTACCTGAAGAACAGACAATCGCTTTCCATCAACCTGTCGGTGAGCAATATTACCAACAATACTCACATGAAAACCGGCGGTTATCAGCAGGCCCGTCTGCCCAGACAATCGGTACAGAAGACTCAGAATCCCGAGCAGTCGGCAATTACGAGCAATGTATGGAAGTTCCCTGCCAAATACTACTATGCATGGGGCGCAAACTTCTTCCTCAACATAACTTACAAGTTCTAACCCAACAAGAAAACATCACTATGAAGAAATCATTATATATAGTGAGCGGCATGGCAATCCTACTATCGATTGCAGCATGTACGCCAAAGGCTATTGAGCCGGATCAGTTGTATGTCTCCGAGCAAGAGGCAGACAAGATGATTCAAGAGGACGGAGGGACATTGTACACCCTGAATGACTTCGTAAAAAACTATATGACGGAGTACGGCGTCATGTTTCCGGTACGTCTGCGTTCCTACACTTACAGCGGCGGTTACCAGATGGATCCGACAGACTACACCAAGAACAACCTGGGCTGGTTCTCCGTGGATACCCTACCCAAAGGCGGTGCAGGCATTTACATCCGCGGTCGCGTAGTGACAGAAGACTATGACGGGAACTTCTACAAATCGATGGTTATCCAACAAGTCGTTGACGGAAAACAACAGACCCTCCGTTTGTCGGTCGATGCAAGCAATGCAGGCGGACAATATGCTATCGGTCAGATGATACAGATACGCGTAAACGGTCTCTCAATAGGCAAATATGCCAACGAGCCGCAACTCTGTATTCCTTCGTATAACGACAACATCTATGCCTACAAGGCAAGCGAGAAAGTGGGTTGGGCTCCCGGACGTATTCCTGCCGCAATCTTCAGCCAAGCAACCACTTTTATAGGTCAACCCGACAAGAGTGCGATTGTGTATGACGAGATAACCCTGTCAGACATTGTAAACGGTGCAGAGAACAACGAGCGCTATCATGAGATGGATGCCAAGTTAGTCCGCATCAAGAATGTCTATTTTGACCAAGCCTCCGACTCGGATATACCCGGTATGTATGAGGACTACGGCACCCCAACAGGTTGCACCAAGGGCAATCCTGACAAAGACAAGAATGCTTGTGTATTTGCCCCAACTACCGAGAACCAAGGTTATCCCCAAGGGCGCATCATCAACGACGGAACAGCACAATGCATGGTATCAACAAGCGAATATGCGAAGTTTGCCCACATAATCCTCCCCACCAAAGACTACAAGGGAACCATAGAGGGGATTCTCGGACATTATACCGACAACGGCAGAAACGCAGCAGACAAGTGGGACTGGAGCATCACTTTGCGTTCGCGTTATGACATGATCGGCTTCACGAACAATGAAGGCGAGAGTTGGATTATGAGAGAATACAGTTCGAAATAACCGACAGAACAAACAAGCAAGACTCCCATATTTCTACCCCAGAGGCAGAGGTATGGGAGTTTTAGTAGAATTTGCAGAGATACATGAACGTAATTGACATTATCATCCTACTGCCTATCGCTTACGGTGTGGTACGCGGATTGATGAAGGGTTTTGTACAGGAACTGACCGGTCTGGTCGCTATTGTAGCCGCCGTATTCTGCACAAAATTATGGGCTCCCGATGTTGCCCTGTGGTTGTCGAAGTATCTGACCAGTTCCTTCGCCGCCTGCCAACTAACAGCATGGTTTATTATTTTTACGGGTGTTTCCCTGTCGCTGCATCTGGTCGGCAAAATAATCAGCCGTCTGCTGAGTGCGATTTCGTTAGGATGGCTTAACCGTTTAGCAGGCGCCATGTTCGGAGCCGCCAAATGGGTGCTTGTTGTCAGCATTGTACTCAACGGTGTAGCCTTGCTTGACAAGCAGTTCCATTTTCTGAAGTCCGAAGTGCAGGAACAGAGCATCGCCTACGAACCCATACGCAAGGTTGCAGCCATTGCATGGGAGAGTGTGCAGGAGGGGATTAGAGAGTAGAGGATAGTAAGGGGCAATCTGCTGAAAGGAGGTTTTACGGGGCGATAGTATCGCCCCATAAGAAACAATATTCACGATTCGACGGTTGACAATGTACGATGCGGTCTTGTTTATTGCTTATGAAAGGTAAGTTATTATAGACATCCCAGTTGTTCGAGACGTTTTAGAGACCAGGGGAATCTGTTTTTCATCTCCCGTTGAGGAGTCTATTATTTACAATTGGGCAATTTACGATGTACGATTCTGCTTTACCGACTTTGAATTTCATCTCCCGTTGAGGGGTCGGTCAGGTCCCGACGAGGAGTCGTAGGTAATCCGCACAGAATATACACAGGCAGGATAAAGGTTCAGTAAGTGGCATACAGCCAATAATAACATCAAAGTTACTCTAACACTCCACATCATACAAACAAAAAAACGCAGCAAGTTTTTCACAACCAACAAAGTATGGACAAGCGGGCTATAGACTGTATTTCCAATCTCTTACGAGCAGCCGGTTCAAATAGAAAAAATTGCAAGATACAGCCCACTCTGAACCACGTCCGCAGTCAATGGAGAAGAGCGACCTGCAGACCATGCAGGATTTCATGGAATTGAGATTTACGACTTAATTGCAACAAGTATGCAAGCATATTTAGGCATAGGAACAAATACCGGGGACAAAAAAAAGAATATAGAACGCTGTCTCCAACTATTGGAACGATATGCAGGCGTTATTGTCCGCCAATCCCAAATCATTGAATCCGCTCCATGGGGATTCGTCTCAAAAAATCCGTTTCTAAATACGGTTGTATGCATAGAGACAGAACTATCTCCTTTCCAACTATTGGAAACGACACAACGCACAGAACAAGAAATGGGAAGAAAGGAGAAATCGACAAACGGTGTGTACCATGACAGAATCATAGACATAGATATTTTACTCTATGAAGACTACCAGATCTCATCGCCAACTCTGACTATCCCCCACCCTCTTATACAGGAACGGGATTTTGTACGCCTTCCTCTGCAAGAGATTTTGCCACAGGGATACTTTTTATGTCCAAACTCTTGCAAGAATGAAAAATAGATTATACCTTTGCAGCCGCAATTGAGAGGAAGGATTTCAACTCGGTTGATGATGGTGGTCTTAGCTCAGTTGGCAGAGCATCGGATTGTGGTTCCGAGTGTCGTGGGTTCGA
>JBNMIS010000029.1:0-22724 GCA_050873385.1 Bacteroidales bacterium
ATCATCACCGACTTGAGCGCTTCGGGCACCCACGACGCGGCATAAAGGTCGATACCGAAGAACGTACCCAGGAAGAATCCGATAACCGCGGTGCCGACACCCAAAGTGGTGATGATCGGTCCGAGTCCCTCGAACATCTGAATCTTGAGTTTGCCCTTCGAGATAAGGATACCTATCAATATAAGGAGCAATCCGTAGCCGCAGTCGCCCATACAGATGGCGAAGAACAGCAGGAAGAAGGGACCGAGAATAGGCGTAGGGTCGAACTCACCATACGACGGCCAACCATACATACCCGTGAGGCACTCGAACATCTTTGTAAAGCGGTTGTTGTGCAGTTTGATAGGCGTGTTGTCCTCTTCGGTAGGGTCTTCCTCCTGATAGTACACATGCTGCTGCTCAAGCAGTTGGTTGAGTTCAGCCTCCTTGTCAACCGGGCAGAAACCCTCGAGGAGTTTCAGGCTGCCCTCGGCAAGAGTGTCCGTACTGAGCGTAACACGCTGCCAGTCAATCTGCTGCAACGTGCTTTGCAGTTCGTCTTTCTGCTTTTGCAGGTTCTCCTTTGCCCACAATTCGATACGCGCGTTCTGCGCCACCAACAGACCGTTGAGTCCGTCAATGTCCTTTTGCAAGTCGGCAGCCGATTTCTCGTTGAGCGTCTGCTGCTGACAGAAATCGGGCAATTCGGCAGGTGTCTCGCCCGCCTTTACGACCTGTACGAAATAGGTGGTCGAACCGACGGTGGCAAGGGCAATACCCCACTCCTCCGAGAACTTCGACTTGGAGCAGGTATAGTAACGAAATTCGTAGCCTGCTTTTCGGAATTCGGCGATACGTTCTGCCGAGAAATCGCCCCACACAGCCATACGCTCTGCCTCCTTGCGGGTAGCAGCGATACGCTGTTCGATATTGGATTTCTCCTGCAAGAGTTGGTCGGGAGCCCCCTGCGCAATGGTCTTTTTGAGCAAGTCTGCCTTCTGCAAAAGCCTCTGCAAACGCTCGTCGTCGGTTATGCCTGCGGCTTTCTCGGTAATATGCACCACGCCGAGATTGCGCAGTTGCTCAAGGAAAGTCTCATAGTCGCGATGGAACACCAGAAAGGTGTATTTCTTCATTTGTGTAATCATACTGCAGCCTCCCTTTCTTGTTCCTCACGGGCTTCCGCCTCGCGCTTGGCTTTTACTATTTTCTGACTCGACTTGGAGAGGTTCTCCTCGTCTTCCATGAAGCGTTTTATCTTGCGAATAGCGTCCTGATAGCCAGGAATCTGCACCTTCTCAAAAAGGTTCACCTTCTGGGTGGTTTTCTTGCGGGCATACTCCAGCAAGTCCACCTTGCGGCGCACAAACTCCTGACGGATACCGACATCGGCAATCGCCTTGAGTTGCTCAAATCCGTCGGCAAACCATTTCGGGCTGGAGAACAGACTGAAATCCTTGGTGGAATAGACCACCTCTTCCAATACGGGGATGCGCACGCCTGCAATCTTCTTGACAGACATCCGCACATCGTCCACGTGGATGAGGCTGGTATCAAATTCCCCCCACAAAGCAAGCATCTGGTCGTAATCCTTGATACGGCGGTTGACCTCCTCGTCGAGTTCGGCGATCTCCTTCTTGGCTTTTTTCACCTCGAGACGGAGTGCCGACTCTTTGCTCTGAAGCGTCGGAAGGGTGCGCTGCCGCATCTTGAGATTTTTCTCAAGTGCCTGCAAGGATGTTTTATTGAATTGATAAGTAATTGCCATGAAAACTTACTTATTTTGCCCAATATTTATCGATAAGGGCTTGTTTGATGTTGACCTCTTCGGGTTTGAAGTATTTGGCAAAGAGCGTCCATGCAACGTCCAACATCTGCGTGGTGTTGATATTCACATCGATAGCCAAAATCTCGCGCGAGTAGTCTTTGGCGAATGCCAGGCAACGCTCGTCGTAGTCGGTCAAGTCGAAACCGTTTTCTTTCTTGGTCTTGGCATTGGCGGCGTCGGCATACAAGCGAACCGCAGCATTCATTACCTGCGGATGGTCTTCGCGCGTCTTTTTACCGGCAACCAACTGTTTCAGACGCGACAGCGAACGGAACGGATCGACGATGACTTTTCCAATGTCGGAATCACGGCGGAGGTACAACTGTCCCTCGGTGATGTAACCCGTGTTATCAGGAATAGCGTGCGTGATGTCGCCGCCCGAAAGGGTTGTAACGGCAATGATGGTGATAGAACCGCCGCCTGCATCCTCAGGGAACTGCACGGCCTTCTCGTAGATCTTCGCGAGGTCGGAATAGAGCGAACCCGGCATAGAGTCCTTACTCGGAATCTGGTCCATACGGTTGCTGACGATTGCCAACGCATCGGCGTACAGCGTCATATCGGTCAGCAGAACCAGCACTTTCTCATGCTTTTGCACGGCGAAATACTCTGCCGCACACAACGCCATATCGGGGATAAGCAGACGCTCCACAGGCGGGTTCTCGGTGGTGTTCACAAACGACACGATACGATCGAGCACACCGGCATTGGAGAACACGTTCTTAAAATAGAGGTAGTCGTCGTTGGTCAGACCCATACCGCCCAAGATAATCTTGTCGGCCTCGGCACGCAACGCCACGTTAGCCATCACTTGGTTGTAAGGCTGGTCGGGGTCGGCGAAGAACGGAATCTTCTGTCCCGAAACGAGGGTGTTGTTCAAGTCGATACCCGCGATACCCGTAGCAATCAGTTCCGATGGTTGCTTACGGCGCACAGGGTTCACACTCGGACCACCGATCTCCACTTCCTCACCTTCAACGTCCGGTCCGCCGTCGATAGGTTCGCCATAGGCGTTGAAGAAACGTCCAGCGAGTTGGTCGCTCACGCGCAGCGTCGGTGCCTTACCGAGGAACACCACTTCCGCATTGGTAGGGATACCCTCGGTACCTTGGAACACCTGGAGTGTTACATCGTCGCCCATAATCTTAACGACTTGGGCAAGTTTGCCGTTTACGGTAGCGAGTTCATCGTTACCCACACCCTCGGCTTTCAGCGAACAGGTTGCTTTCGTGATTGCCGTAATCTCGGTGTAAATCTTTTGAAATGCTTTTGCCATAGTCGTTATCCTTTGATTTGCTTCTCGGCGAGGAGAGCGTTGAGTTTTTGTTGATATTCTTCAAATTCAGCGGAGTGGAATTCGCTGTAGTTCATCTGTTTGCAGAGGTTGATCACTTTCTTGAAGTAGTCGCTTACGTCCAGGAAATTCTGGAAATCATAGTCGTGGCGGCAGATGTCCATCACGAGGTCGAGCATGTACTCCTGACGCTCCAGCGGGCAAACGGCATCAATCTTGTCGAAAGCGTCCTGCTGCAGAATCACGAAGTCGATAACTTCCGATTTCCAGAACTCCTCGTGGTAATCTACAGGCACACCGTCATCACCCAGAATGTTGATCTGCTCCTGTATCTCCTTACCACGCAACAGGTAGGTCTTCATATCGTTCACTTTGGGCAACCAGTCCTTGTTGATCAAGCCCGATATATACTCCTCGAACTCGGGATATTCCACATATTTGGAATAGGAGTCGATAGGGTTGACAGCCGGATAACGCTTGCGGTCGGCACGCGCCTGCTCCAAGGCGTAGAAACAACGTGCCACTTTCTTCGTACCCTCCGTAACAGGCTCTTTGAGGTTACCGCCGGCAGGCGAAACCGTACCGAGGAATGTAACAGAGCCCGTCTGTCCGTTATTCAGATATACATAGCCTGCGCGGGCGTAGAAAGCACCGATGATCGCGGACAAGTCCATCGGGAAAGCGTCCTGACCGGGCAACTCTTCCAGACGGTTCGACATCTCACGCAACGCCTGTGCCCAACGGCTCGTCGAGTCCGCCATCAGCAGTACACGCAAGCCCATCGAGCGGTAGTACTCGGCAATGGTCATCGAGGTATAGACGGAAGCCTCACGCGATGCAACAGGCATGTTGGATGTATTGGCGATGATGATGGTACGCTCCATCAACTTGCGCCCTGTGTGTGGGTCGTCCAGTTCGGGGAACTCCGTAAAGGTCTCCACCACCTCGTTGGCACGCTCACCGCAGGCAGCGATAATCACGATGTCCGCCTCCGCCTGCTTCGAGATAGCGTGCTGAAGGACGGTCTTACCCGTACCGAAAGGACCGGGGATAAAGCCCGTACCACCCTCGCAGATCGGGTTTGCGGTATCAATGGTGCGCACACCCGTCTTGAGCAACTTGAATGGACGCGGTTTGCTCTTGTATGCCAGAATGGCCTTTTTCACCGGCCATTTCTGCACCATGGTAACCTCGTGGTCATTGCCCTCGGCATCGGTCAGCACGGCGATGGTATCCAAAATCTTGTACTCGCCGGCAGGCACAATGCTCTTGACGGTATATTCGCCCTCGAACACAAACGGCACCATAATCTTGTGCGGCTGGTGGTTCTCGTCCACCTCGCCGAGCCAAGCGGCAGCCTCTACCTTGTCGCCCACTTTGGCGATAGGCTCAAATTTCCACAGTTTCTCCTTGTCAAGCGGGAAATTGTATTCACCACGCTTGAGGAACACGCCTGTCAGTTTGTTCAGGTCGTTCTGCAAACCGTCGTAGTTGCGGCTCAGCAGACCGGGACCGAGCGTAACCTCGAGCATGTGCCCCGTAAACTCCACCGTATTGCCTACTTTCAGTCCGCGCGTCGATTCAAACACCTGCGCATAGACATTCTCGCCCACCACTTTGATGACCTCTGCCATCAGTTTGGTATCACCGAGCGTGATGTAGCAGATTTCGTTTTGTGCGACAGGACCATCCACCAGCACCGTAACCAGGTTGGAGATGATACCTCTTACTTTTCCTGTTGTCATATCTTGTTTTGTTATTTTCGTAAATTTCGTTATTTCCGTCCGGTCAGGCCTCGGCATCGAGATTGACGCCTTTCTTCATATCGGCAACCAACTCACGGAACACTTTTTCTCCCTGCTCCACGGTCAGCAGCGACCAGCGGTTGAGCATCTCCACCTGCAGATAATATGCCAGCACGTTCTCTATCGAGAAATCGACAAAGAGCGTTGCTTCTTCGAGCCATGCAAAACGCAAAGCGTCCATACGTTTCTCGCGCTCCATCAGGTTGTCGATATCCACCAGCGACATCACCTCTTGCAGGTTGTCCATCACGCCGCCCAAGCCGAAATCCTTCTGTTGCAGGTTCTTGCGCAGGATCTCTGCCACCTCGCCTTGCCCGACAATCATACGGCGCACATCAAAGCCGTGCTTGCGGCAAATGGTTGCCACCAGGACATTGTTCATATCCTGATTGTACGCAAACCACGCGCGGACGAACTTGTTCTTGCTGCGCAATCCGTATTCGTAGAGCAACTGCGTGCGCAAATCCACTTCCGAAAGACTATTGCGCGCATCTTCCCACCACGCAGGCTGGTCGATAACCGAATCATCGTATCGCTCGATGAGTTCGCTTATCTCGGGCGCATCGCTCTTCATCCGGAGCAGATCAAGCAGCGGCTTGTCCTTTTCCGACAGGTTCTCCTCAAGCAACAGCAAGAGCGACTCCATCGTCATAGGAGCCTCGCCGCCTGCTTTCAACTCGGGCAAACCTGCTATCAAACATTCGTATCCCATAGTTATGCTAGTTTTTCTAGAAATTCTAGATTTCCTAGTTTTTTATTTTTCGAACAGTAACTCGATCAGTTGAGGACGGAGGAACTCCTTGAAATACTCGACAAACTCTTTCTCGCCGAATGCCAGTTTGTATCCGCCCTTGGCAGGCTTGATAGCGAAATCGGTTTTGATACCTTTTACCTCGTTGATCTGTACACCCTTATCCAGCAGACCTTTGGCGTTTGCTTCGAAGTAAGCCTTCAGTGCCTCGGCATCCTTGGCATCGATCTCCACTTCGCCATCCTTAGCCATCTGCTCTGCGAGTTTCGAGATAATGCCCTGCATAAACTTGGCATCAGCCGTAGCGGCTTTTACGCTATCCTGCGCCACCTTGTCGGTCAGGAGGTTCGTTACCTCGGTCTTGAGCGCGTTCACACTTTGCTCGGCAAACAACTTCAGTTCGGCACGTGTATTTTTATCCAACTCCTGTGCTTTTGCCTCGGCGGCAGCCACTTTGGCTTGTGCCTCTTTCTCGGCATTGGCTACAATCTCAGCCGCTTTTGCATTGGCTGCATCGATAATCTGTTGTGCCTCCTGATTACCTTTTTCCACGCCTTCCGCGTAGATTTTGTCGGTCAATTCTTGTAGTTTCATATATGATAATAACTTTAATTTCAAAAACGCCTTTCGCTCTTAAAAAGAACTACTAACACACGTTGCAAAGTTACAAAACTTATACCAAATAGACAAGGATTTAAGACCATGAAAAATCCTTTCCCCTAATAGTCCATTTTTGTAGTCTATAAGTCCAAAAGAACATCTCTTTTCAATTGTTCCCATGAAAATTTCTGTGATCATTGGAATATAGTCACATAGTTTCTTTAGTCCACTGTTTTCTTTAGTTGATATAAGGCTTTGGAAATGATGTTCTTTGTTTCTTGTTGCTCTTGAGTATACAGGAATTTGTTTTGCAGAAGATATTCCACAATAGTATGGATATTATGTCTGACGTTTTCTGTTACAAGTTGCTTAGCAACTGCTTTATCAATGTTAAATCCTGATTCTGAAATCCATGTATTGTCTTGTAGCAAGTTATTTTTGGCATCTTCAATATTGTTCCCTGTTGCGCAGCCCAAGACTTGACAGTTCTCAATTTCTTGATTTTCCTGTGGGGAATGGGTTGTTCCTTCAGTGGTGTAGAAAATATATTCGTTCATAACTCGTTTGTTACCATGAAACACAATTGATTTTCTGTAAACCTTCATACATTGCAACTACTCTGTCGTATGTTAAAAAGGTCACTCGTTTCTGTATAGGTTCAAACATTGAAGCATGAAGTTTATCATCATATTCCCTTCTTCTGCTGCTGTCTGCAACTATACAAAACTTTGCATGGAAGTCCTGTAGTTCATAGAATTTGGAGAGGGAATTCTTCATGTCTGTTGTGTGTTCAACTTCGTAGAATGCAAAAGGCATCCGTCGTTTTTTGTTGAACCAGATGACATCGATTGTTTTGGCTTTTCGTAGTAGATTTTCGTAGGTAAAGGGGGAATACTTGTTGTATTGGCGATATGCTTGAGAGATTGTCCTAAAAACATACGATTTTGGTCTTGTGCAGGTATATATGTTTCCATATCCATAAATCGTCCAACCTCGGCGAGGAGACCTTGGTAGTAACCATGCGAAAAAATATCTTCACTTTTAGGGTTGCCTATTTGCAGTCTAAATCTCTTGAGTACATCAGTACGCATATCTTCCAAAGCCCATAAGCCTGGTTGCAGACGAAAGATGTGAGGGCTAAGTTGTACAATACGTCGTATGGTTGCCTCGGGTGTCTTTGTTTTCCATGTAGAAGTATCTACGCTTTGGTTCAGATAACGAAGTGTTGCATATCCTCCGTTTTGTCGTATTATCTGGATTACCTGTTCCTCTTGAGTTGGTGTTTTCATATATGGGGCAATAAGGTTGCGTAATATAAGGGATAAATATTTACCATATTACGGACCGCAAAGGTAGCATAAGTTTTTAAGGCATACAACATACAAGGAAAACATCAACTGAAAAAGAACCATCCCCCGACAAGACTGTCTCTTGTCGGGGGATGGTCATATCAAAACTCTTCTCTTAGAGAACCGCTTTGATAAGTTCTCCGTCGGCTGCAATCAAGTAGAGTGCATGAGGTAGGTCGGGTATTGCTGCCGTTGTGCCTTGCGTTTGCAGTGTCTGTAGTTTTGCTCCGCCTGCCGAATAGATGGTAATTGTCCTGTCTTTGGCTGTGGGAAAGCATAGCGAATGTGTAGCAGCGGAATAGTAGAACGGTTCTGCCTTTGTTTGTTCGGTGCTTGTTTCGGTCGGGTAGGGATCTTCTGCCTGGAAGTTCTCGCTGAGGAATATTATACGCTGGTGAATATAGGTCTTCAGATAATCCACATATTCTTTGTAAGTATTGTATAGATTAACTTCCCGGTACACCCGTGTGGAGAGTACGTTCCAACGCTCATAGTTCTTTGCCTGCGAAGCATCCAGTACGTTCGCCATGCTGTCCACATATTGGCATAGTTCGTCTTCCACGCCGTCTTTGATCCACTGTTTGAGGCATTGGTTTGATGCATGGCGGAACCATTCGTCTTTCCAAAGTTGTTGAATCCATGTTTTTGGATTGTGGGCATCTTCTCGCATGGTCTTTTTGGTGGCGTCGCCAAGGCGGTTGTCGTTGTTGAAGGCGATGTCATAGTCCCACATGGGACCGAAGAAAAGACGGTTGTTGTCTTTCTTCTTGTACATGAATGTGCTCCAGAATGCATCGGGATTGCCTACTAACTCAATGGCTACATACCACTTTATGAGAGATACTGTGTCCACTGCCGTGCGATAGCCTTTCTCGGCATCTTTGAAGTTGCTGCTGAATAGTTTGGTTTCAAAGCCTTGTACTATACTTTGTATATAGCGGGTTTGTTTGGACGAGATTTTCTCGGGATAGTGGATTGTAACAGGCATATCATGGTTGGTGGTGAAATAATGCGGTTCGGAGGTCGCCCATCCGTCCACTTCCAGAAAATAGCCGCCTGTGATATTGTCGGTAGTGCTTGCGTCTTGCACTTCCACGGGGACTCGGTCTGCACCAATCTCCATGTGGTCTGTGATATGGTAGTTGCCGATATACTTGTCGTTGAGATATACATCGGCAAAGGCTGTAGCGGGTGAGAACTCTAAGCCTATCCATTCGGATAGATGGAATGCCGTAGCGCCGCGCAACATCGACTTGTCGGCGTAGTTTGCAATAAACTCCCATGTGGCGGCATTTGCAGGACATCCCAGAAAATGGGAAGGTGTGCCCAACTTGATGCTGTACGGCTTTTTGTCCATGCGCCATGTGGAATTGCCTCGTCCGCGAATCTGCATAGGCTCATCGGTCATGCAGTTTTCGGGGTGTGCTGCGTCCACAACAGTGATGGTTCCGCTCACGTAGGTGTCATGGTCAATGCTTGCGCCGTTGTTGGTGTATAGATACACCGATGGCAGATTGGTTAGTTGGGTGGGAGTGGTTGCGTTGGCGTGAGGCAGACACAGCAGAATGGTTGCCGCAAGGGGCAGAAAAGATAGTTTATTCATATTGCATAAGTTCATTGCTGATGGCATCCATTCGTTGTTGCAGAAAGTCTGCCATCAAGATTGTATAAGTCTCGTAGTTAATTCGTTCCTGTCCCCATCGGATAGCGTTTTCCTCCTGTGAATAACGCAGGATGTCCGCTTGTTGGTAGATGAATTGGTCAATGTTTTGCAGAAGGGGCTTGTATTCTTTCCACTTTTCCGCATACATATAGCGGAACACAGGGTCTTTGAGGAACGACCCGAATAATTTGCTTCCTGCTCCGTTTGTATTTCCTGCTTTGAACAAAAGATCCTCAGGATATGTGAAATAATGGAAATTGCCTCCGGTATATCCGTATGCCCAGTCGAAGTCCCATGGCGGACCGAAGTGCAGAAGGTCGTCTTTGTTTTCCCGATGTACAAAGATGGATTTCGGGTGGCATACTTCGCCGTTCTTGCATAGTTCGTTCAGTAGCATAAAGAGTATAACGGACTCTACATCCACTGTCTGGTAATAGTCGGCATAAGAGAAGTTCGGTTTGTTGAGTGCTTTCTCCAGATCATTCACCATGCCCAATGCATTGTCGAGTCCATCCTGGCTTTCCGGTGCTTTCATCATCACGGGAAGGGAGAAGTAGCGTGAACGGGCTTTGTATAGTTCGTCGTAGTTGCTGTCTATTTCCGATAAGAAACCTCCTGCCAGCGTATCAACTGCCACCCTGTCCTTTTTTACCTGTATGGCCTCGGTCAGTACGTAGGAACCGCAATAGGTGCGGTTGATGAATAGTTCTACCGCCTGTGTGTGGTTTGCATAAGGGAATCCCATACGGTTGGCTATTTCCAATGCTACGGTGTTGCAGAGTAGGGTGGGGTCTATGGCATTGGCTAGCAACACCCATGCTTTGGCGGGCTGCATACCGAACAGACCTGCTTTCTTGTCTAACTTCAGCCGATATGGCTTTTTCGGATACCACCATGTGGAGTTGCCTCGTCCGCGAATACCCGCCGTTTGTTGCAGATAAGGTTTCGCTTTCCCCTGTGTATAGATGGAAACCGACGAAGAACTGTATTCCGTTTTGCTTGTGATGTTTTTCCCGTCATCGGTTCGGATGTCCAGTACCGGCAACCCCGTGCTTTGCGGACACCGCAATTCTATGGAGTAGTTGTGTACAAAGTTCCCTTTGCGTATTTGGTACATAATAGGACGCAAAGAAAAGTCTTGCGGTGTAACGCAGGGGATAATCTCTTTGTTTCCCGCAAACGCATTCCCGTCGGCGAAGAAAGTGGGTATAAGCGTATGGATAGAGTCTATAAACTGCTGTGTGTGATAGTAGTAGGTTTGTGTGGTGGAATCGAATTTGAATTCTATGTCTTCTTTCAGAAACGGGTTGTCTGCTTTTCTGATTACGAAGTCCGTCATCAGTTGCTCCTCTGTCTCTATATAGTTCGGTTCTTGTTGCTCGTTGGGTTGGCACGCAGTGAGCAGCAATAGAGCGGCAGTAAACAGTAATAAACTTTGTCTTTTCATATTCTCGGATTAGGGGTGGTGCGGCAGAATCGTATCAAAAAATATGCTGGTAGTATCATGCTCCTCTTGCATTGTTTGTTGGCTTTAAGATACTTAAGCGGAACTGGGTCCGCTTAAGTATTCTTCAAACCTTTATAGAATCACGAATTCTACACGTCTGTTGTTCTGACGTCCTTCTTCCGTATCGTTGGTGTCGATAGGTTCTGTTTGTCCCTTTCCTGTTGCTTCCACTCTTTCGGGCTCTATGCCTCGTGTGAGCAGTTCGTTCCGTACGGAGTTGGCACGGCCTTCCGACAGGCGTTGGTTGAACTCGGGCTTGCCTACGCTGTCCGTGTGACCTATGATTTGGATACGTACTTCCGGATTCTGCTGCATGAATTGGGTCAAATCCTCCAGTGCTTGTTCCGATTCGGGAAGAATCTTGGTCTTGTTGGTGGCGAAGAACAAGTCTTTCAGGACAACCTTTGTCCCTTGTTCCACGGGTTGCAGCAGCAAGTTTACTGTATCTCCTGAGAAGACGAAGTCTTCAGCATAAGGCAGATAGCCTGAGGAGGTGATGTAGGCGTTGTATGTGTTGGGCACCAGTTGCGTCTGGCAGGGGGCAGCCTCTGCTATTTGCTTCTGATAGAGCAGTTCGTCTGTTGTGGAATAAATCTCTATGTTTGCAGGAATCGGTTGCATTGTCTTGGCGTCAAGCACAACGAATACCATCTTCGGTTGTGGTGGTACGGGTTTGGGCTGCGGCTTGGGTTTGGGTTTGCTCTGCGGTTTGCTTTGTGGGCGTGGCGCAGGTTTCTTTTTCTTCACGGGCGGCTGCACCTCATACTGGATGGTAAACTTGGCTCCTACGAACAAAGGATTGAGTTTCTCGCTTTGCGATGCTACAGCACTGGCTGGCATGGTTGCATCAGTTCCTTTTTCGGCAAATGCCAGCCAGTGTCCGTCTGCAGGCTGATTCCTGTCGAATTGGTTGCTGTTCATAACACCATATTCGGCGAATATGCTGGCACGGTAGTGCAGACATTCTTTGAAAGTCTTTCTTCTGTTGCGCTGTCCTCTTTTGCGTTTGGGCTTGTAGGCTAACCATTCGTCCAAGTCCATGCCTACTTCAGCCACGAGGAATGTGTTGAAGTTGTATGCCAGTTTGTCATTACTTCCAACTTTATAATTCGTGAGATGGTGATTTTTCATATTCTCCAGGGGGTCTATTAACTCCACATCGTTTGCTGCAATGGTGAGGTCCGCTTTGTCGCGGTAGTTGCCTATGACGGGGTAGGAGAACTTCGCTCCCGCCAGGAAGAAGACTTTGCCAAACTCGCCTCCGAACAGAACGGGAACCGACAGGTTGCCCATGTTCTGGATGTCGCGATAGCGGGTGAAGTTATACTGATAGTCCATTGTGGTGTAGGGTTCCAGCATCGGCCGCACCACGGAGAAATCGTTCAGGCGGGTAGTCGAGTTGAGGAAATCAAAATCGATTCCTGTATTGAATAGGAACCTCTTGTACCGTAGTTCGTAGTTGATGCCCAATCCTATACCGTATCCGCCCAAGAGACGTGAGTCGGGGGTATTGTTCAGGATGGCTGCATAGCCTGTCTTCGGGCTTATGCCGATGCGGTGGACGGGAACAACCTTTTGCGGATCGTTTTGTCCCTTTGTTTGTGCTGTGGCAGGTTGCAGAAAGAGGAGTGTCCCAAACAAAGCAAGAATGGATATACCGGTGTGTTTCATTAGTCAATGAGTATTTTGTGGGTTGTATTGTTTTCGGTGGAGTTCAGTTGCAGCAGGTATATACCCTTGGCTGCAGGCATTCTTAGTTCGTTGCTGCTCGGGGTAAGCCGCTGTTGCATAATCAGGTTGCCTTGCAGGGTATAGAACGATGCAAGTGTCTCTTCTGTGACTTCTATCCTCATTGTTGCCGAAGCGGGCATGAGCGATGGAATCATGCTTCGTTGCGGAATGATGGGTACAAAGTCGCAAGAGAAGAGCACCACGCCGTCGTTGCGTGTGAGCAGACAGGAATAGGCATCGTTGGGCGAAAGAGACGATTGGTTCAGATAGAGGAACGATTGTGTTTCGCCTTGCAGAGGCTGCCCGTTCTTGTACCATTGGTATTCCGTAAACTCGTATCCGCCGTTGTGGTTGGCGTCGTAGAGGGCTATCACGTCGTCCCATTTCTGTTTCATCACTTGGTCGGCGTCATAGCGGATGCTGAAGTCCTGTTCGGTCAGTTGCTCGCCTCCGCAATCGCTGTCACCGAAGAAACGGAGTTTTAGGGAATAGTAGTTGGGTCTCACTCCGCGTGGTATCGGAACAAAAACTTCATTGTCCGAAAAGTTCAGGTTGGTGCTGTTCGTAAATCCTGCACTCTGGGCGTTGTTGTCAAACTCGACATCCACATGACCCAGCGAACCTGCCACCACTTCATAGGGGATGGCTATTTCCGTCTGACCTGCGCAGATGATTGGCAGTTCGTGTAGCATGGTTGAGATCACTACGCCGTTCTCCATCTTGATGAGTGTGTCGCCCGTACAGGATGTGTTGGGGTCGGTCACTTGCAGCCTGTAGTTGCCGGGTCTGGTGAATATAACCGATGGTTGGCTGCTTATCGTGTTCCCTTGTTCGTCTGTCCATAGATAAGATCCGAACACATCGTCTGTTTGCACCGAGGCTGTTCCGTTGCAGAGGTATGGGTCTCCCGAAATCTTGGGTTTAGGCAATGGCAACACATCCACTTGCATCGTGTCGGTTATGTTGAAGAGGGGAGACATGCTGATGTCGTCAATGGCTATGTAGGCATTGTTGGCTGTGCCTGACACGGCGTGCAGCGAGAGCGTGATTTTCTCCTTGTTCGCTCCTTGCCATAGTTGGGTATATTCCGTCCATGTCGGGGAAGTCGGGGAAAAGGCATTGCCGATCACTTGCCCGTCAATCTGAAGTGCCAACTGGGCGGCGGCGCCGTTCTCGCGGGGATTGGCGTGCCATATCGATAGCATATAGGGTGTGTCTTTCAGTATGCTGAGTTCTTTGCTCCAGATGGTTATACCCGCTTTGTCCGAACATTGCGCAACCATCTGTTTGCCTTGCGCATTGCCGTAGGTATGGTCGGGTAGGTTCTTCAGTTGCGCATTGGCGTCGTGTGCGTTCTGGACGAGGCAGAACTGTTCTGCTCCGCTCAGTGGGGCAGACGTATTGACGTAGCCCGACTGGAAGTTGAGGGTGTCATACTGGAAGTCTCCGTTGAAGACGATGGTATGACCTGCCTGCCGGCTTGTAGCCAGATAGCGCGTAGTGTCTTTCGGACTCACCTTGATGGATTGTGTCGTGGCACTGCTCTGCGACCATGAATAGGGTGCATAACCGAAGTTGTTGGTGAGTTCTGTTTCTTCGCCCGAACAGTTGGTGTATTTGCTTAGCGAGGGGTTGAACACGTTGGTCACAACCAACGAACCGCCCGACAGGGTACAGCCGTCCACATGGTCTGCAGTTACATAGTAGAAGCCCGCATCGCTGGGTTTCGGGTTGGGTATCTTGAGGGAGTCCCCTTGGTAGGTCGTTCCGTCCGGACGGCTCCACACCACATTCATGTAGGAATTGGCATCGTAGAGCGACAGCAGCAGCGTATCGCTCCCCAGGTAATAGCCTTGCATGGAGGTGGCGTTCAGTTCTGCGCCTTTGAAGTCCGAGAAGTATGCCAGCGAACTGGAGTTCCCGCGCATATCGTACATGCCCAGGTGGAATACGCCTTTGGTGTTCTTCACGCGAAGCACGGCATTGGGAATAAACTCTTTCCTTGCGTAATACCATCGTTTCTGTGTCCCGGGTACGGTGTCGAAATCGGCCGCCGTAAGTACATTCGGGTCATTGTTCACCAGAAATCCGTCCACATAGTCGGCTTTCACGATGATGTCTGCCCATACATTCTCCAGTACCGATTGGAAAGCCACTTCGCGCGAACCTGTACACTCCAGTTGTGGAAGAATCGCTCCTGCAGGTTCTTCGCCTGTCATTTGGAATACCACGATGGGTTTGTCCGATTCAATATAGACGGCTTTGTATTTGGCGTCAATCTTCTTTTGGGAGAACGTGTAGCGTGATACCTTTGCCCCAGCCTGACCCACATTCAGTGTATAGGTCTTCTCCACGGGTCCTTTCGACGAACCGGAATGTACGCTGATGTGTGTGTCGTCCTCTGTGGCGAAGAAGTATAGATATTCGGTCTGTCCTTCGTTCTTTATGGCGATGTATTTTGTTCCCAGCATATCAACGGGCAGTATCTGGTCGCCCATCAGGTCTCCCGGCTCCACACCGTCGTCGGTGCTGTTCACGGCAATGGGCTTGTTCGAGTAGATGCGTGTGTTGTGCAGGTGCTTGCCGCCCGCTGTGCTTGTGGATTGTATCGAGAATGTCCATCCCTTTTGCAGGGTCACGTGCAGTTGGTTGTTCGCGTCGGCATTCATTTGTTGCACCGTCACTCCCGGCATGAGTTGCACTGTCACGTCCGTATTGTCTTCCGTGGCAACCATTTCTACGTAGTTGTGTCCTCCGTATGCATTCGTGTAGTCATACTGCATAGGAATTACAAACTCTGTTCCCAAAGCGTTTTTCCCCTTTAGGGTATAGGCTTCGCAGTCATCGCTGGTGTTGATGAAGTAGGCCATTATCTCATGGTCTGCACTTATGTACAATCCATAGGGTTTCACTCCGCCCATATTGTCCTTGATATATCCCTTGTAGGGGGCAAGGTCAAATACGGTGAGTTGGTTCGGTTGCATCAGCAGTGTCTGCGTAGGAAAATAGGTAAACGCTGTCGGATCGGCTGCCGGTTGCTCAATGCGGATCACGGTCGGTTCGTCATACGAGATGAAACACAACTTCATGTGGTTGTCTGAGTGCGCGCCTCCGCCCTCTACAATGTTTGGGCATGCAAACCAGAACTCCGTATCTTTCTGTGCAAACACACACGGATAGAGTAGGCATAAGGTTAGTATTGCAAGGAGTGTTCTCTTCATGGTGTCAACGTACTATCAGTTTGAAAGTGGTTGGTTTTTGGTTGTTCTCTTTGTTTTCGATACGCAGCAGATATATTCCCGCATCGGCAGGTGCATGGAGTACGCTGTTGTCGGGGGTCAGCACCGTCGTGCCTGCCACGGTGCCGAATATGTCGTAAACCGTTGCGGTCGCCTCCTGCTGCAGGTTCCTGACGCGTATCTCCTCTCGTGGGGCTACATTGTTCGACGAACCCAATACGATGGGGTCGTCGGCTCTCGGATCTACGACGGGCGAATAGTCGCATGTAAAGAGTTGTGTACCGTCATCGCGGGTAAGCAGACAGGTGTAAATATCTGTTGTGTTGAGTGTTCCTCCTGTCACATAGAGATACGACCGTGTCTCTCCGCTCAGCGGCTCGTCGTTTTTATACCATTGGTAGGCGGTGAATGTGTGACCGCCGTCGTTGTAGTCGGCGTTGCGGATACCCAATACGTCGTTCCAGCGTTGTACAATGGTCTCTCTGTAGCGCACGGCTATTTCTATGGGGAGAGCCGAAGTGTCTTGGCAAATCGGATCAAGGAAGGCAAGACGTGCATTGTAAACATCGGCTGGGGCGGTTGCAGGGATACCGATTTGGAAATTGGTCCCGTTCGGTATCTGGTTGCGCATCTCCGTGAAGCCTGCTGCCTGTGCGTTGGCGTCAAACAGAATGTCGTACGATGCCAGCGAGCCGGAACCTAACTGATAGGTAACTGTCAAAGTGTCGTCGCCGTGGCAGATTTTTGGTAGCGGGTCAAGCATAATCGACAGCGAGGCGGGGTTCTGTATCTCCGCAAAGCCCGTACCGTGGCAATCGTCTTTTGTTACTCTCACCCGGATGTTTCCGAAATCGTTGTAGGTGGTGCTCTTCTCGGTCGAACCGTTGCTCCATTGATAGGTGTCATAGTCTCCGTCTACGCTCACCACGGCTTTGCCCGAACATAGATACTGGTCGCCCGTAATGGTGGGGATCAGAGAGTCTCTTACGGTCACGAAGAACGAGTCCGTAACGGCATATACGGGAGCAAACGAGAGATCCTTGGCTTCCGCAAAGGCGCCTGCAGGCGATGCCGCTTCTGCCATGATTTTCAGCGTTGCCGTGTTTGCATTGGGTATCCAGGCAAACTCTGCCAGAGTGCCGGCAGCGGTGGGGGTGAACGATTCGCCCACTTTCACGTCATTGATGGTGTAGTAGAGGGTCGGAGCAGTCAGGGTGTCCGGCGTCGTAAATACGCCCGAAATGGCATTCTCCACATCCGTTGTCACGTTGATAATCGTTTCTTGCCAAAGCACGTCACCGGGTTGGCAGTTCTCGTTCTTGAAACTCGTGTTCTCGATGCGGTTGACGCCCAACTTGTGGCTTTCCACCACGTATATCCCGTCCTCCGTTGTATTTATCGGTACTTTCTTCTCGTTGGGAAGTGTTGCGGGAATCCATTTGTAAGGACCTACGCCTTCTGCTTCTATCGAGTCCGTGTTGCCGTAGCATACACTCACGTAGTGGTTTCTGGGTTTGTAGATGCTCACGCGCATCGTATCAGGTGTCGTGCGGCAGCCTTCCTTGTGGCTTGCTGTAACCACGTATGTTCCGGCATTGGCTTCCGTCACATTGCTGATAACGGGTGATGCCTCTGTCGAATGGAACCCGTTCGGACCCCACCACTCGATGTCGGTGAATTCGTCCGGATTGGCGATGCTCAAGTGCAGTTCGTTGCCGTCAAGGTAATACTGTTTGTCGCTGCCGATGCCAAGGGGCACGGTGTTGAAGTTCGAGAAATAGCCTAATGAACATGTGGTTCCGGGGTTGTCTATCACGGCCATGTGGAATATGCCCTTTGTGTTCTTCACACGCAATATCTGCGATGCATTCGGAGCGGGCTTGTAGGTGTACGACCATTCCGGAGCCGCTGGTACGGGGGTGAAATACTCCTTCGGGAGCAGGTAGGCCTGTCCGTTGATGGTGAATGCGTCCACATACTCCGTCTTGGTTACGATGCTGAGTGATGCACCCGATGATTGGGTAAACTTGTAGGCAATCTCGTCCGAACCCGTACACTCGATGGGTGGCAGAATCGCACTGCCTGGTTCCGTGCCGTTGCTGGTCACTTGAAGTACGATAATCGGATTGTCTGCCGTGATATAGGTCGCGCCCGTAGGCAAAGCAAACTTCGCCTTGCCGGCTTTGGTCACGTCCGCATTGCCGGGAATATAGTCTATCAGTGTCCCGTTCGCATAGATGTGTGTCGAGTCTTCTGTCGTGGGGAAGAAGTAGAGTTCTTCCACTTTTCCCGCATAGCGTACTGCCACATATTTCTGTCCTGCCAGTTCAATAGGTACCAACTGGTCTCCTATCAAGTCAACGCCCGGACCTTCCACCGAGTCGTCCGTGTAGTTCACGGCAATCGGCTTTGTCGATTTGATGCGTGTGTTGAAGAGGTGACCCAATGCAGTCATTGACTTCGCACGCAGGGCGAACGATTCGCCTCGGTTCAGCGTTAGTGTGAAAGTCTTGTTGGCTGCATAGCCCACGCATGCATGGCTCGGGGTGATGGTCACCTCGGTGCCGTCTTGTGTCGCTACAATCTCCACCGATGAACTGCCGCCGTATTGGTCGCTGTTGGCGTAACTGTATTGTGTCGGAATTACAAAGTCCGTTCCCAGGGCATTGCGCCCCTTCAGGGAATAAATCTCGCTGTTGTCGCAATAGTTGGCGTAGTAGGCGGTCACTTGCGATGTGGACTGGATCAGAAGTCCCGTCTTTCTCACTGCCCCCGGAGTGGTCTCCACTTTGCTGAGCAGGGCGGAGAGTGATATGTTCTTGTAACTGTTGGCGGGGATGTTTTCCGTGATAGGTGTGAACGATGGATTGGCAGGTTGTGTCACGGTCACCGTGGCGGGTTGGTCAAAGGTGGTTACGCAGAGACGGATGCACGACTCGAAGTGTATCGACGACAGGTCGGGACATGCAAACCAGAACTCGGTGTCAACCTGTGCAAACGCCATGCACGAAATAACGGCGGCAAAGAATAATGTGGTTAGTTTCTTCATAGGGTATTATTGCTGTTGTGCGTTGTAGTCTTGTTTGTCAAAGATGCTCAGGTCCCATTCGTCTTTCCATTCCAGGTACGGAAGTCCGTCCTCAAACTCGATGGGAAGCCAGATGTAGGTGCCTTCCGTATGGCATTCGGGCTTCCACCTGTCTGCCATGAAGATGTAAGCGTCTTTCTTCCCGTTCACGGGCAATATGTATGTGCTCTGGCTGTGGAACGTCAGTTCTGCATCTTCTCCTCTGCAAGGATTCGGCAGACGTTTCCATTCGCCCATGATTGAATCGGCTGTCAACAGACGTGCGGCATTGGGAGCCCAGCCCGTGCAACCAGAGGTGATCATGAAGTATTTGCCGTCCTTTTTGAAGATGGCGGGGGCTTCGTTGTGTCCGCCGGCATCTATGCGGATATAGCGTCCGTTGTGGGTAAGATAGTCATCGGTCAGTTCTGCTATATGGAGTGTCAGATTTTCTTCGGAAGAATAGATGTGGTAGGCTTTGTCGTTGTCATCGACAAAGAGTGTCATGTCGCGCGACATCTGTCCTGTTTTCAGGTCGCGTTCGGTGAATAGACCTTTGCGTACGGCTTCGGTCCATTCCGGTGTCCACCATTCATAGTCCTCTGCGGGTTTCAGGGTGGAGTCTGCTGTGAGATTCAATGGTTGGATGTTGGGGTTGGGTCTGTAGGAACGCAGGAACTTGTAGGGTCCTGCAGGTTGTTGGCTCACGGCAATGCCCACGCGTGCTGCGTTGTAGCCTTGTCCGCGAAGTTCCAGATGGAAATACATCACAAACAGTCGGTTTGCTCTGTTGTAGATTACTTTCGGACGCTCCAGTATGCAACCTCTTGCTATGTCGGAGGTCGGGTCGTCCGATACGCTCAGCGCGATGCCTTCATAGTTCCAGTTATATAGGTCTTTCGAGGAGTAGCAACTTACACCTGTCATCGCTGCGCTCGTGGTGTCCGATTTGTATTCGCCAAACCAGTAGTACGTGTCATCGTACGACAGAATGCCGCCGCCGTGTGCGTTGATGAGTTGTTTTTGGTTGTCATACCAGTATTGTCCTGGTGTAAAAGTTGTGCGCACTTCGTCGTGTTTGCAACTTGCTGCCGACAGAGCAAAAAGTAAAATCAGTGTGTAAGTAAATACGTTTTTCATTTCAGTTCGGAATCCTGTTTTCCGTGTTTTTAGTAGTAAATAACGTTTGTCCTCTGTTCTGATGGGTTTATCCCTGAAAGTTTCCGTGTTGTTTTCTGTTGAATCTCCGGTTGTCAATCCCCTCCAAATTGCATCAAACCCTAAACTGGAGATTAATAATCCCAAATCGCAAATTCGTAAAATGCTCAATGAACTCCCTCTTTGAGGGGGACTGGGGGAGTCATGCCCCTCCTTTGGAGGGGTTGGGGAGGTATTATCGTCAATTTGCTGGTTCCCACGACCCCTCATCGCCCCCTGGACGACTCCTCATCGGGAGATTGAAACAATTTCTGTAAATTCCCGAACAACTGGAATGTCTATAAATACTCTCAGTGAAATGCCTTTTACAACAGAACAAACGCAAAATATAATTCACTTCTCTGCCCCGTCAGGAGGCAGAGAAGTGAATTAGAAAGGTTGTTTATTTAACGATGCACTTGAAGTTGCCTACAGTGTTTACGCGTACGATGTACAAGCCTTCAGCCAGTTGGATAGGCTCGTTGTCTTTTACAACGCCTTCCATAACCGTCTTGCCTGTCAGGTCGCAGATAGACACCTTGTTGTTCTCGGTGTTGTTGATGATCAGACCGTTCACGGTGTTGATGATGTCGATGTTGGTCTTGTCACCGAAGGTGTTCTCTACGCCGTCACCTGGTTGGGGGTCTGGAGTCTCGCCGGCTTCCTGAATCTTCACGCCGTTGATGACAACCTCTGCATTCTTTGCTGTCTCGGGCAGGTAGAAATAGAGTTTGCCTTCTTCATCGGTGTAAACGTCCTTGATACCGTAATCAACGCCCAACTTCAAGTCACCGATGTGACCTTCTGTTACGAGGGTTGCAGGAGTCTCGGGCAATGTGTAGGTGAACAGTACAACGTCGTCGTTGTTGTTCGTCGGTTTGTAAAGCACACCGTCCATCGCTCCTTTTTCGCCCTTGGCAATGATAGAACCGCCAAGAACAACTACGGATACGGTTCCTGAGTGAGTACCGTTACCTTTCCCGATGGAACTGTTCTTGCAGTAATAACCGGATTGAGCCTCTACCATACCGCCGTTGATGGTGATGGTGGCTGTTCCCTTGCTTACGTAAGATGCACCGATAGCCGATGAATAAGCACCGCCCGTTGCTTTCACATAACCGCCGTTGATGGTGATGTCACCCAGACGGCCTGCGTTGCTTGCGCCGATACCTGCAGATTCGCTGCCTGCCTTGGCGGTGATGTCACCGCCGTTGATGGTGATGCTGCCCGCTGCTGTGCTGCTGCCTGTTGTTCCGATAGCGGCGGAACGGCCTGAACCCGTGCAGGTCAGGAGGTTGTTCTCCGTACCGTTGATGACCAGGTCACCCATTGCCTCAATACCGCAACCGTTCTTGCCCTTGAGGTTGGTCTCGCTCTCTTCGCCGCCCAGGGTTACTACCACTACGGAGTTCTCGCCGATAACCAGGGCGCTTCCGTCCTGCTCGGGAACGATGTTAACGTCTTCCAAGGTAATGAACACGGTGTCTGCTATGTCACCGCTTACCACGATAGGTACATTGGTTTGTGCGAACAATTCGTTATAGATACGGTAATTGCCGGCTTCTGTAATGTTGATTGCAGTTGCCTCGTCTGTGTTGAATTCAGCCTTGTACTCTGCCATGGCGGGAAGAGTAGCACATGCGGCTGCCAGAATAAGAAGATGTTTTTTCATAGATGTATTGTTGTTATTTTGTTTTGTATCAAACCAGGCAGGGATGAAGAGACATTGCTGCCCCTCCATCTCTGCTTTGTTGTGTTTAGCGGATAACCACTTTGGCAGTGCCGTTGCCTACTTTCACGAGGTAGAAGCCGCTGTTCAGTGCAACAGTCTCCTCTGCACCGAGTTGCTTGCTTGCTACCAACTGGCCGTTCAGGTCATATACGCGGAGAGCCTGTCCCTCTGCGCCCTCGATGCGGATAGCACCTGTCAGGGCATATACGTGGACATTGTTCTCTGTGTTGTCAACGCTTGTGCCGTGGTCAGGCTCTGTGGAGAGAACCACTTCTACGCCCTCTTCCTGTGCGGGAAGATAGAAGAACAACTTGCCTTCTGCATCGGTATAGACGTCGTTCATGCCATAGTCCTTGCCCAATTGGATGGTACCTACGTGACCGCCGTAAACGCGTGTCATCGGCTGGTCTGCCAACTGTGCCTCAAAGAGTACCACTTCTTCGCCTTCCTCCAGAGAGTTAACCGGAGCAGGAGCAATGGCTTCACCGTAAGTGTAGATGGAACCGCCGGTGATGACAACTTTCATCTTGTTGGAAGAACCTTCACCGCGACCGATTGCGCCGGGAGCAGGATTGCCTTTCTTGGCAAGGATAGTTCCGCCGTTGATGGTGATGATAGCGTCTTCGGTGTTGTTGTTGGCACCCTTGGAGTAGATACCGCTACCGATAGCAGCGCCATATACGGCACCGGTTGCCTCAATGTAACCGCCGTTGATGGTGATGTTGCCCATGTAAGTGTTCTTTCCGCCACCTATGCCGGCACACTCGTTGCCTGCTTTGGCAATGATGTCACCGCTGTTGATGGTGATGTTGCCCATGTGTGACTCTGATACGGCACCGATACCTGGTCCGTAATCGCCTTGGCAGTAGAGTGTACCCTCGCCGTCGATGGTCAGGTTACCCAATACATTGATACCTGCGGAACCGCTTCGTCCGTCGAAACGGTTGTAGCCCTCCACGTGGAGCAATACGTTCGTGCCTGC
>JBNMIS010000030.1:0-22124 GCA_050873385.1 Bacteroidales bacterium
TCGTGCTGACTGAACAGGAAGATGGTTCGCTGCTGCTTTCCTATACCAAAGGAGGAACTACCGTTCTGGAAACGATATCGGATGTCTCTTATACGTTGCAGGATGGTGTATTGACTCTTGATTTGCCGTCGGAACAAAGTATCAGGTTGTTCGCTGTTAGTGGCAATATGATTGATTCTGCTGTCACTGCTACTTATACTCGTTGCTTGGCACAAGGTGTCTATTTCTTGCGCATAGGCAAACTGACACAAAAGATTGTTGTTTTCTGATAGATGTTGTTTTGGGGTTGGTGAGGATAGGCAGTGATGCCTGTCCCCACTGCAATCCGTTAAAAAGTGCTTGTTCGCGACTCTTTGGATGGGAGAACACACCATGAAACACGTGATATTGATAATATTGTTGTTCGCCGCTTCAGCCCTCTCTTTTGCTATGGAAGAGCCGGCTGTCCTTCTGCCGCTTGGAGGTACGGTGTTCGATGAATATAAGCAGGAGGTGCGCAGTAGTAAGGTGCAGGTTATGCCTGTGTCGGTGCAGACGGCGGTGGGGAAAGAAGTCGGGAGACTTTATGAAACGGCAGGGGTGGATTGTTCTGCAAGTGGCGTGGCTGTTGCTGCGGCAGGAGTAAACATTGTGCGGCAGAACGGAAGCGGGAGTGTTGCCGTGAAATCCGTGAAAAGCGATGTCTCATCGGCTCTCTCTGCTGTGACGATGGAGAAAATCAGAAAAAAACATCTTCCTTCTGTCTCGGTCGTTTCAGCAGGACAGACGGCAGTCAGGCGCGCGGCTGCTGCTGATTCCGGTGAAGACGAAACGCTTGGGCAGCGGTCCGGAAAACGCCGTCTCGGCGGAAGTGGCTCAGGTATGGGAGGAGAGTCGGGCGACGACCCAAACCGTTCCAATCTCTCCCCCGTTGGCGAAGGGTATGTGCTGCTCCTGTTCGCCCTGTTATACGGGGGATATGCAATATACCGGAAGAGAAAAGAAGTGAAAAAAGTCGGTTGACAAACGGCAGTGGATACAAAAACAATATAATGGTAAACAGAGGATATGAACCATAATATGAAATTCGGACTACGCAAATATCTGCTTCTGGGCTTGCTCGCAATGCTTGCTTCCGTGAGCCTGAGTGCTGCTACGGTTTATTTCAAGAATACTTCCAATTGGGGCAATGTATACATATATACGTGGGATAGTTCTTGCAAAACTCCTGATTGGCTCGGAGTGCAGATGACCAATACGGGAACCGATAACATCTATTCGTATGAAACAGGGTGTGATAATGTGGGAAAAGTTATATTCAATTGTGGTAAGGAGTGCCAACAAACAGGAGGTTTAAGTTGGGATGCTTCAAAACCGCTGTATGTGTACAATAGCGGTTGGCAGGAATATACGCCGACTTCTGCAACTACATATTATGTAACGGGTAACGATGCGTTCCATACGGCATTGGGACTGACGGGGTCGTGGAATCCTTCTGCGAAACCTATGACGGATGGAAAGATCACATTCACTGCGCAGGCAAACACGGAGTATCAGTTCAAAGTTACTGTAGGAAGTTGGGATATAAGTTGGGGATATAGTGTCGTAAACGTGGATTGTAGCAATGTGGAATATTATGCGGATGGCACAAATGTGGCGGTAAAAACATCGGAGACGATAGAGATTACCATATATTTCGATGGAATGAACATTTGTCTCACAAGAGAGGAAGCCGACCCTTATCCAATCAACTTTGGCGTAGTGGACAATATAGGCGGTGAGGTGACGGCAGTATCGGAAGGAAGTACCGTCTATTCGGGTACGGCGGTCAAATCCGTAACCTTTACGGCACAGCCTGCCTTTGGATATGTGGTCGAAGGCTGGTATAGCGATGAAGCAGGTTTGTTGCGGATCGCGGAAAGTAGTGTTGCTTACACTCTGACGCGGGTAACAGCGACCAACAATACCGTGTACGTGAAGTTCAAACAGGCACGGATGGTCTATCTCAAACCCAACGACTGCAACGCTTGGAACGATAAATACATATATACGTTTAGCGGCACTCCGTGGGATGACAGTAAAGGGGTACACCCGCAACGGAATAGAATGGAGTATGGGCGGATGCAGCAGGTAAATGATAGTGTATATGCCTATGCGCTGACGAATTCCCGGGAGTTTGCTTATGTTGCTTTCAATAGTGCTGACCAGCACGGTTGTGACGACTTCTATCAATGCGAGGCAATCTTCCGTGGAGACCATAAAGAGGCTTTGCAGATGTTTGTCTCGGAAAAAGGTGGTGCAACGGAATTAAAGAACAATGGCAGCACAACCTACCGCGGTAGCGGTGTCTGGATGCGCTATAATGCAACGGATGCAGGATATAAGTTGGTGCTGACGAATACGGCAACCAATGCAACTGACAGGACTTGCTTTACCGCTTCCGCCCCGGGCGTGTTCTCGTTCTCTCTTACAGAGAGTCTCGCACAGGGAGTATCCTATACTTTCTATGTGGAAAACGACAACGGGGACAAGTTCAGTCGGGGTGCTGATGCCGGAAACAGTGTAACAAAAGAGACAAAAGGTTATCGGATGTACCAATGGGAAAGTGCCAGTCCTGCGGAGGTGACATTCATTCCGCCCATTACGGGAGAATATACTTTCAATCTCCACTTGTCGGATGGTAAAGTCATGATAGACGTCCTGTTTCCCGCTACTGAATATCGTTTGGTATATGTGGAGCGGGTTGGCGATGCCGTGAAGAAGTTCCACCCGTCTCATTCTGTCCGCCAGCACACCGAAGCCACGATGGAAGCACCTGTGCTTGATACTGTGAGCCTTCACGTCCGTCCGTATGTGAAAGAGGCAGAGGTGGAAACCTCTAACCCTTTGGATTGCGAGGTCTGGTTGCAAGAATATGTGACCGATGGTAGCACCATGCAATGGAATACCGTAAGCACGTTAAACGTTAAGGCTATGCCGCAGATAACGGGGAATGGTGTCTACAACTTCGTGCTGCAACAGGATGGACAGACTGCTGTTCTGCTCTCGGAAGAGACAAAAAAATATACGGGGAACTATTTCATACGCTCCGATGCATCTTCGGCGGGCTGGGACTATCTGTCTGCCAAGAGCCGTCTGCAGAATCGCTTTTGGTACTCCGACTATGCCCGTCAGCACGAGAACTTCGACCACTATTGTTGCCATTGGACAACCTCGGGAACCAATCTTGGTTTTGTGGTGGCGAACGACTATAGTTACTGTCTTACTGATACGTTGGTGCAGTCAGCCTATGAAGCCGCTAACGGTTTTGTGACCGCAACGGGTAAACTGAACACCGATGCCAACATACGCTTCATGTGGAATAGTTACGACAACACCACCGACCGCGCCTTTCTTGCCGGAGCAGGGAACAATCTGCAACTGTTGAGCGATAACGGTATCTACGACACGGGGGGGACGCAACGGACGGATATGCAGTTCGCTGACCAACAGAACTGGGTGTATCGGTTGGATGTGAAAGCCGATCCTAACACGCGCGTGAAGATAAAGGCACCCTATGCCGGTGTCACCCAGTACTTCAAAGGAAAAGAAGGCGACTTCTCCGATGCGAACACGTTCCTGTTTATAGAGGGGACAAGTGGCAATTCCTACAATATCCGGGTTATCTACGATTTCAAGACAAACCATCTGATATGCGCATGGATTCCTGACGGAGAGATTACATCGGGCGAAACCATTCAGACCGATTTGATGATAATCCGCGAGAATCAGGGCGAAGCCAGGCAGTTGGTGTTCAATCCGAACGACTTGTCCATAGGCGAGGTAAACAACGTGTACTGTGTCTTGACTCTTACTAAAGAATATCTGGAGAGCAGCGCATCATCAAAAGAGAAAACGGTCTATTGGGTGTCGTTCCCGTTTGATGTCCGTCTTTCCGAAGTGTTTGGCTGTGGTACCTATGGTGTGGACTATGCCATTCAGTACTACGATGGCGCCGCCCGCGCCGAAAACGGCTGTTGGTCCGATTCTCCCACCTATTGGAAACACTATTTGGAAACCAACGGAGTCGTGTTGGAGAAAGGAAAAGGATATGTTGTTGACATCGACTGGATAAAGATTAAGAATGAGCAGTTCACGCATAACAACAGAGATGTAAGTATCTATTTCCCGTCGGCAAACACAGATCCCATGACCATCAGCGGTACGGTGGAAACAATCCAATATCCCGAGCATAAGTGCGAAATTGAACGTGATGATCGTTACATCTACGACTCCAACTGGAATCTGATGGGCGTGCCCTCGTATGCCAACTTGGACGAGTTCGGCAACCCGATGCCCGCACGGCAAATTGGCAAACACAAGGTGGGTTTCTTGTATGAATACGATCCTGCAACGAGTTCCTTTACTGCCTCCGAGGCCGACAAGGTGAAGTTTCTCAGCATGCGTTCCTATCTTGTGCAGTTCGCAGGGGAGATGGATTGGGAGAACCCTGTTATGCAGGGCGTCTTGCCCAATCAGTCAATTGCAAGAAAGTCTGTTGCGGAGGCTGACAATGACGGAATCCATACAGTATGCCTTGCTCTGAAACAAGCAGGGAATATGTTGGATCGCACCTACATTCGTATGCAGGAAGATGAGGCGACATCTGCTTTCGATATGAATATCGACCTCGCCAAGCATGACAAGGCGGGAGCCAATCTGTACTCTCTGACGCTCGGAGACAGCATCCGTGTGGCAGCGAACGTATTCCCTGTAGGTGACAATCTGACGATTCCTCTGGGTGTTGTTGCCGCAGAAGACGGCACATATACACTGACTCTTCCCGAAAACTCGGACGGATTGGAAGTGGTGCTCGTGGATTCCGAAGACCATACACGCACCAATCTGCTCTTGGGTGACTATGTGGTAAACCTGACCAGGGGTACCTATGAGAAACGTTTTGCCCTTGAGGTGAGCAATCGCCGGGTGGTCACCAGTACCATCGGGTCAACGGCAGAACACGGGGAAATAAGAAAATATATGATTGGGGGTGAATTGTTCATCCGATGCGGTACGGATGTATACGATGCTTTGGGTAGAAAATGTAAGTAACATAACCAACTGTAAAAGATGGCGCGTAAGTGCCGAAAAGCAATAATAAGCAATGAACAACCGATTCCTTTCGCTTCTCTTGTGTTTGCTGTTGGCTCTGGGTGGAGCATAGGCCGCACAGAAGAAGAAAACACAGCACAAAAAACTGACGAAGACTTATGTAAATGCTCCTCTGCAGGAAGTCTTGCAGGATATTGGCAAACGCACCGACTATATTATTGATTACTCGGAAGCGGATCTTGATTTGGTCGCACCTGTCAACCGTAAGTTCAAAGAGGCGTCTGCTCTTTCGGCAATCAGAAAGATTTTGGGCAAGCAATACATTGTAAAGGCAAAACGATCGGTCATAAGAATAACCAATGTGCCGGTCCCGCCCGTTACCTTTCAGTCTCCCGCTCTGCAGCCTTCCTTGGTGGAAGAAGATGAGGAAAAGATTGTGAAGACTTATCAGGATACCACTTTCTCTGTGGTCTGCAAAACGGTTACGCAGCGTATCGAACCGGCAGAACAACCTGTTCCCGATCCGACACAAAAAGGGCACTATATGCAGGCTGTGTTGGGCGCTGGTTATGGTTCGATGGGCTATGCTCTCCGTGATGCCGCTGGCGCAAAAGTCGGAAAGAACCTCGGTGACTTCTCAGGGCTTCTGCAAGTGCAGTATGCTTGGTTTTTCCATGAGAACTGGGGCTTCAATGTAGGGGTGGCTTTTTCCGGTTATGGCAGTTATGGTCGGTTGAACAACACCAACCGTTGGAATGGAGTAGGCGACTCTGACAGCGAACTTTATAATCACCTTGCTCTCACTCACGATTGGACGGAACAGCAGGTAACACATATCATCGAATTGCCTGTCGGTATTCAGTGCCAATATCCTGTCAACGATAAGAATTGGCGTCCCTATGCTGGTGTCGGTGTCCGTGTAGGCATGCCTGTTTATAGCAAATGGGCTCTCAAAAGCGGTTCCTTGGAACATCAAGGCGATTATCCGCAATGGGGTATGCTTATCAAAGATCAAGCCGACAGAGATTTCTATACCGAACGGATAGAAGCCGATTTCGCGCGTGATAGACATGACCTGCATCTCAGAAACGTTGCGTTGGCTGCAGATGCAAAGGTCGGTCTGATGATTCCTTTGTCCAAACAGTTGGACTTGCTCTGTGGTGCTTATTTTCAGATGAATTGCCTTAATCTGAATAATGAACGGCAACAGCCTGTCGGTTGGCAACAGCCGGATGCTTCCGTCGTGAATGGCGTAGATCGCCGGCATGCCTTCATGAATGAGTACAAGGGGGAAATCGCTTCCGATTTCGTCACGGCAGTGCGTCCTTGGGCTGTCGGACTGACGGTGGGAATATCTTGGCATCATATCGAGAAACCCAAGCCGGCCGAACCTACCTACGAAAAGTTCCAATTGTGTGACACGACAATCACCTTGCATCCCCGTCAGGAGATTGTGCAGAAGCCAAAGAAAGAGGCTGCCAGGCAGATTGCTCGCCTGATGCATAAGTCTGTCATTTGGTTCGATGTCAATTCCGTGGAACCCAAGTTGCAGCCGGCGGATATATTGGATCGGATTGCTGCAGTCCTTATTGAAAACCCCGGGCAAAAGATTATTATCTCCGGACATGCCAGCAAGGAAGGCAGTGTGCGTAAGAATCGTATCCTCTCCGAAAACCGTGCTAAGGCAATAGCGGATATGCTTGTCTCAAAAGGAGTCTCGGCTTCTCAAATACATGTGGAGGCTCATTCTTCGGATATTGAGTACGATGCAGGCGATGGCTCTGTACACTCTATCGCTCTCGATCGGCGTACCGAGATTATACCTATAGACGAAACGCAAAAATAACAATATAGCAGTATGATACGTAAACATATATTTCATTGTCTGGCACTTGTATGTGCGCTGGTGGGTTTCTCAGCATCTGCCTCGGCGGGTGATATACCCAAGAGTACAACCATCTATCTGGATGTTACGCAGCATTGGTGTTGCCACAAGGCCTACTATGTCTATTTCTCGGGTTCTCGCACGGGGCAGCCTTCCGGTTCCTATAAGATGTCGCCTGTTCTGGGAATAGATGGTGTCTATCAATATACCACCACCTCTCAGGACCGTACGCAGGACAATCTCCGTTTCTGCTATAGCAATTCCGAGACGGATGCCTATTACACCAACCAACTCTCCAACCATACGGAGGATGTCCGTTAGTCTTCCTCCGCAAAGCCCTACTATGTCATCGATTCAGGGAATGGGCAATCTGGACATTGGGCTGCACAGCCTTCCGTGTCGGGTACTTCCGCACTTACGGACGTTTTGGCAACTCTTTCTTACAATTGTGCAGACGGGGTCTATAATGCTGAACTGCTCATTCAGTTCAGCGGGGCTCCTTGTGGACTGAAGATTACGTCATCCCGCATGGCGGATGCCAAGCAGGTCAAAATCCCTCAGTCTCCCTATGCTTATACGCTTACGGGGCTTGCCGTGGCGGAAGGCGATCCTTTCACTGTAACGGTGGGACTCTATTCCGATGTGGCTTGCACGGCGTTGGTGGAGGAGAAAACGTATAATCTCACGGCTCCTGCACCCGTATGTGAGAAAACAACTTCAACAACCCTTTGCTTGGGCGAAGAGTTGCAACTGTCTTCTTCCGTGGATGCCGAATTCTATCGTTGGACCATTGAAGCCGATACCCTGGAGTTGGAAGTTATGCGTTCGTATGTTTCTGTTCCTGAACAGGCAGGCAACTACCGGTATAGCGTAACTGCGTATAAAACGGTGGTCAACGCTGCGGCAAACTTGATGGTGAGTGGCGGATTCGAAAACGCTGATGCTTTCTCGTCTGACTATCTGTATGTGGGTATCGATCCCCATGAGTATTACGATTCGCACGCTGAGGCATCCAATCTTTGGGCGTTGTCGCACGATGCCTCTTGGTTTTCTCATTACTACGAACCCGTTCTTCCCCATAGCGGTTCCTATTTCGGATTGTTCGATGCAGGAGAGGATGGTTATGCATGGAAAGCGGAAACACGCGATAATCCCAAACTGATACTGGAAAAAGGTTCTGTTTACCTCTTCTCTTATTGGGCGGCATATCCTAATAGGAAAGCGGATAATTCCCCTGCACAATTGCAGTTCGTTATTTCCTACAAAGATGCCGGCAATACGTGGAAAACCGAAAAACTCGGGAATGTCCACGTCATGGGAAATGCAAAACCTCTCAATGCGTGGGAGTTGCGGGAAGTCCGATGGAAAGCACCTGCTTCTTCCTCGGAAGTCATGATCGGAGTCTTCGATCAAAATAAAGACAAAGGCGGCAACGACTTCTGCTTGGATGACATTATGTTCCAGAAAACAACCGCAATCGCTAATACGGTTATCCATCGGACAGTCTTCGTTGTCGAACCTCATCCTTGTGATCCACCTTGTCCTGTTTCGCAGACAGTCTCTGCAGACACTACGTTGTGTCTCAATACCGTCTTTCCGGTTTTGTGGCGGGGGTTCGAAGTGTCAGGGTTTGGTGAACAGCAGTTTGTTGTGCTCAATAATCGGGGGTGTGATAGCATAATCTATAGTCTTAATGTGCTTTCTCGCGTGTGCGACCCTTGCGAAGGTGTCGTGCCTGTGCAAATAACTTTCGATACACTCGTTTGTGATACGACCTCTTTCCCTGTTTCGTGGCGGGGACTCTCCTTCCGGGAGGCTGGTTCTCGGCAGCAAATAACCAAGAGTTCTCTTGGTTGCGACAGTATTCTCTCCGTCTTCAACCTGTCCTTGACGCAGTGTCCCGTCCTCTGTGTCGGTATCGAGATGTATGCCAAGTGGAAAGATGTGATTTTCGTACCCGATCCCGACCTCGTTTATGTTTCCTATCAGTGGTATCACGATGAGGCGGTCATTTCCGGGGCAACGGAGCAGTCCTATTACGATTCGGAAGGCTTGTCAGGATCCTACCATTGCGTCATGCATACACGTTCAGGCGGTGTCGTGGAGGCGTGTCCTGCCGACTTTGATGACCTCACCCGTTCTGCCGATCTCAATCCGGGGGCTACCGGCGTGCAACCCGTCTCTCGCCAGTCCTGGTGGATCAGTCCGCATATCCGCATTGTGGTTACCACATATTCCGACCATTCTGTGTCTGCCGAAAAACAGTTGTTCCGATGAAAAAAGTATTCAGTTGCATATTGTTTATAGTGGCTCTTTTGCCTTGTTTCTTGCAGGCGCAAAATCCTGTGCGGGGTGTCTCTTTCGATGCGTTGGTGTCTGCGGGCTATTCTTCATTGGGGCATAGAACCTCTTCCTCCGCTTATCAAGGTTTGGCGGCTTCCCCCGCGGGTGACTATGGCGTCTCGGCACATATCGGCGCGAATGTCTTCTTTACGCATATATTCGGTCTGTCCTTGGGGTGCGACTTTTCTCGCTATGGTGGTGCAGTCAAACTCAGTGGAAAGCAAATCTGGCAGGGCGTGATTGATACCGACGGCGAACTCTATAATCACACACTTTCTCTGTATCGTTGGCGTGAGCGGCAACAGCAATTCTTCCTTGCTCCCCGGTTCCTTTTGCTGTTCGCCGTACCTGCCAATACGGTTCGTGTGCAGATAGGTGTGGGGGCGGAATACAACGTATGTCTTGGCTCGTCTTGGCGGGCATCGGGCGATTTGGAGCATACAGGGACCTATCTCCCGTGGAATCTTACGCTTCATGATGTGGACGCACATGGCTTCTATCGCAATAAATCCTATCGTCCGCATGGTTCTTTGCCCGATGGTGGTCAATATGTTTCCGTGGTGGCGAAAGTGGGCGTATTGGTTCCTCTTGCACGCAACTTGGATCTGTCTTTGAACGTGCTTGGGAAATACGCTGTCTATGCCAATCCGAAAACTGCTGTGAAAGCAGGAGGCGATCTTCCGGTAGGGTTCCGTGAAGATGCGGAAAACATTGGTGCGGAAGCCGTGCAGGCACACGCTTTCATGCCTTCGTATTCTTCTTTGTTCCAAACGGAAATGGTCAGAGGTTCCTATCGCCCTCTTTTCGTTGGCTTGGAAGTTGGTGTACGCTATACGATTCCTTTCCGGAAACATTATCCTTTCCGCTGTATTGCAGACTGACACCGTGCCCTGCAAACACTTGTCCGTTGATGGAAGTTCGCAAGTGGCATGCAGGCTGTTGTCTCCTGTCTGGTTTCTGCGACCCCTCAAGCCGACCTGACCGACCCCTCATCGGAAGATGAAAATGAAGTCGGTAAAGCAAAATCGTACATTGCCAAATCGTAAATGAACCCCCTCTTTGAGGTGGGAAAAGTCTCTCCCTTCCTTTTGAGGGGGGGGCTCTTTGCTCCCCTGCCAATCTGGCAGGATGCCTCTTTGGCAATCTTTTTGCCTGCTTCAAGGCGACTGATACGATTGAAACTATGTCTAAGAAGAATAAAAACAAAAACAATATGACTACAGCAACTGGAGTGGCTGCCGATGATATGGAACAGGCAAAGCAAGTGCAGTCCGACGAAAAAGTCGGGCAACAACCGGTCGAGGCTGATGATGCCGGGCAGAAGATAGAGGCGGAGTCCCGGGAAAAGGAAAACGAAGATATGGCGAAGCAAATTGCTGACTTGGAACAGAAATGTGCCGAATTGGCAGATAAAAACCTGCGGATGATGGCAGAATTCAATAACTACCGTCAGAGAACGAACAAGGAAAAATTGGACCTTATGAAGACCGCAGGCGAACGTATCTTTGTGGAGATGCTTCCTCTGGTGGACGATTTTGAACGGGCAAAAACCGCTATGGCACAAACCGATGATGTGGACGCTGTGCGGCAAGGCATCAATCTTATTTACGACAAGTTCCTCTCTTTCCTTAAAAAACATGAGGTGGAGCCTATCGAAACCGAAGGAGCCGATTTTGATACGGAGTTCCATGAAGCAATCACTACAATCCCTGCACCTGCACCCGAACAGAAAGGAAAGGTGATCGATTGCATACAACGGGGCTATAAATTGGCGGACAAGGTGATCCGGTATGCAAAGGTCGTAGTGGGAAACTGATGAAATACCTGAGAGGAGATTTGTTTTATGGCAGAAAAAAGAGATTATTATGAGGTGCTTGGCGTCGATAAAAACGCTACAGCCGACGAAATAAAGAAGGCTTATCGTAAGAAAGCCATACAATACCATCCTGACAAGAATCCTGGCGACAAAGAGGCGGAGGAGAAGTTCAAGGAGGCGGCAGAAGCCTATGAGGTGTTGTCCGACCCGCAGAAACGGCAGAGGTACGACCAGTTCGGTCATGCAGGTATGTCTGGCGATGCAGGATTCTCGGGCGGAGGTATGTCTATGGAAGATATCTTCTCGCGTTTCGGCGATTTGTTCGGTGGAGGCGGTTTTGGCGACTTGTTCGGCGGAGGGTTTTCTTCCGCACGTGCGGGTGGTCAGCGTGTCATGCGGGGAAGCGACCTTCGGGTGAAGGTTAAACTGACTCTTGAAGAAATTGCTACCGGTGTCGATAAGAAACTCCGTATCAAGAAGCAGGTCCCGTGTCCCGATTGCCATGGTACGGGGGCTGCCGACGGACAGGTCGAAACCTGTTCGCAATGCCATGGTACGGGACGTGTGGTGAAAATGCAGCGTACTCTGTTGGGTATGATGCAGGTGCAGGATGCGTGTCCCGTATGTCATGGAGAGGGTAAGATTGTCCGTAACAAATGTCCTCATTGTGGCGGCGAGGGAATTGTGCGTGCCGACGAAGTGGTTTCCGTTCATATTCCTGCGGGAGTGATGGATGGCATGCAACTCACCATGCAGGGAAAAGGCAATGCCGCACCGAGGGGAGGAGTGAATGGCGACTTGTTGGTGTTGATCGAAGAAGTCGAGCATCCCGACTTTGTTCGCGATGGCTCCGATTTGGTTTACAACTTGTTGTTGTCCGTTCCGACCGCTGTCTTGGGAGGACAGGTCGAAATACCTACTCTCTCAGGGAAGGTCAAGGTAACTGTCGCACCGGGTACACAGCCTGGCAAAGTGCTCCGCTTGAGGGGTAAAGGACTGCCTGCTATCGATCAGTACGGACGGCAATATGCTACTGGCGATCTGTTGGTTAACGTAGGGGTCTATATCCCCGAACACCTCTCGCGCGACGAAAAGAAACTGATGGAGCAGTTGGCTTCCTCCGAGAATGTGAAACCGACTTCTTCTGACCGGAAGAACTTCTTCCGCAACTTGTTTGGCAAATAATGTGGCACGGAGTCTGGAGGGGATTTCTCTCCGCCGCTGGCTCTCTGTCTTGTATATAATACTAAAATCTAAACACTGTAATTATGGCAAAAGGAAATATTGGGGTGACATCAGATAACATCTTCCCCGTCATTAAGAAATTCCTCTATTCCGATCATGAGATTTTTTTGCGCGAATTGATTTCTAATGCTGTCGATGCCACGCAGAAACTCAAAACGCTTGCTTCTGTAGGCGAGTTCAAGGGCGAACTCGGTGATATAAAGGTCCGTGTGTCATTGGATAAGGAAAAACATACGCTCACGGTATCCGATCATGGTATCGGTATGTCCATGGAAGAAGTGGATAAGTATATCAATCAGATTGCATTCTCGGGTGCTGAAGAATTCGTAAACAAGTACAAAGACAATGCACAGGCTATCATTGGCCACTTCGGCTTGGGATTCTATTCTGCTTTCATGGTATCCGCACGTGTGGAGATCTTCTCGCAGTCATGGCGTGAGAATGAGAAGGCTGTTCATTGGTCATGCGATGGTAGTCCTGTCTACGAAATGGAAGAGACCATCAAAGCCGATCGTGGTACCGACATAGTCTTGCATCTCGATGATGAAAACCTCGACTTCTTGGAAGATAGCAAAATACAGGGACTGCTCACCAAGTACTGCAAGTTCTTGCCTGTTGAGATAGTCTTTGGCAAGAAGAAAGAGTGGAAAGACGGGCGCGAACAGGAAACTGATGAAGACAACGTCATCAATGATGTCAATCCTGCATGGACGCGTAAACCCTCCGACCTTGCGGAGGAAGACTACTTGAAGTTCTACCACGAGTTGTATCCCGCTCAGATGGATGAACCGCTTTTCCATATCCATCTCAATGTGGACTATCCTTTCCACCTTACGGGTATTCTCTATTTCCCGAAGATAAAGAACAACCTCGATGTACATCGCAATAAGATTCAACTCTATTGCAACCAGGTCTTTGTTACCGATGAAGTCGAAAACATCGTGCCGGAGTATCTTACTTTGCTGCATGGTGTTATCGATTCCCCCGATATACCTCTTAACGTTTCTCGCTCCTATTTGCAGTCCGATCGGAACGTGAAGAAGATATCTTCTTACATCACCAAGAAGGTGGCTGATAAATTGTTCGAGATATTCAAGAACGAACGTGAAGACTTCTGTAAGAAATGGAACGACATCAAATTGTTTATACAATACGGCATGTTGTCCGACGAGAAGTTCTACGAACGCGCCGTCAACTTTGCTCTCTATGAGAATATCGACCACGAGTTCTTCACTTTTGGTGAATACAGAGACAAGATTAAGGAGAACCAGACAGATAAGGATGGTAATCTGATTTGCTTGTATACGCAGGATCCCGATGAGTCTTATGCATACATACAGCGTGCAAAGGAAAAGGGGTACGACGTGTTGTTGATGAACGGCGAGTTGGATGTGCATATCATCTCGCAAACGGAACAGAAAAATACGGAATACCAAGCCGATGGCTCTGAGAAGAAAGGCGCTGTACGCTTTGTTCGTGTCGATTCTGACGTGATCGAAAATCTCATCCGGAAGGAAGATAAGGCAAAGGTTGATTTGTCCGCTTCCGATGCCGAGGCGTTGCGCTTCGTGTTTGAATCACGCCTTCCGAAGACCGACAAGGTGAATATGTTTGTTTCGTTCGAGGCGGTGGGTGAAACGGCTCTGCCTGTCTTCCTCACGCAAAATGAGTTCATGCGTCGTATGAAGGATATGTCGCAACATCAGCAAGGTATGTCATTCTATGGCACAATGCCCGATCAGTACAACCTTGTTGTGAATACGGTGCATCCTCTCATACAGTCTCTCTTGAAGACGGTCCATTCCGCTACCGATGCCAAGGTCGCTCCTGTTGATGAGCAGTTGGAGGCAAAGAAGAAAGAAGAAGAGACGCTTCAGGAGCAGCAGAAAGGCAAGAAAGAGGAAGAACTCACTCAGGAGGAGAAAGATGCGGTGGATACGTGTACAAAAGAGTTGGCGGCTCTTCGCGAGCAGAAGAAGCAAGTTTATGCATCCTTTGCTGCCGGCAACGACCAACTGTCTCAGTTGATCGACATCGCCCTTTTGGCTTCGGGATTGCTCAAAGGCGAGGCGCTGGCGAAATTTGTAAATCGGAGCGTTTTGCTGCTTAAGTGATATGTTGGAATAGTTCTCTGTGTAACAGAAAGGGAGCCTGCCAAACAATTGGCAGGCTCCCTTCTTGTTTTTGCTCTCCTGCGTCTAACGCAAGACAACCTGTTCCTTCTGCTTATTGTGCTTTCTTCTTCCTTTGGAAAAGACGTCTTGCCAGCGATATTCCTGTTAGGAAATAACTGAGCGATGATGAGGTGAACGAGAAAATGCGTCCTATGTCTTTCCACGTATTCTGTATTTCCTCTGTATCAGCCGAGCATGCTTTCTCATATTGCCGCACCTCTCTCCTCAGACGGTCACGCTGCTGCATTATGTCCCTTTGGGTGCGCATCTCATTCAGTGGTCTCATTCTCTTCCTCCTCCTTTTCTTTGTATGTGTGAAACAGAATGCCGCTCAATAATCGGATCAAGGGATTGATGAACAACGGACGGCGGAGCAGGTAGGCCGCTGCGGCAAGTGCCACGAATACACCTCCCGCGATGCAACTGGCAGCCCACAGAGGCATACATGTTGCCAGACTGCTGACAATGGCAACCGAAAAGTAGCCTGTGGCTATCAATAGGAGCAGACTCAGTACCAGAAACGTGAAGAGCAATCCTAAGATGACCGACAACTTGTCCACCGCCTCAAGGCGGTACAAGTCGCTCCGTCGTTGCAGATATTCTTTCCCATCGGCTATGAGTTGCTGTAGCGGACTATGCTTCTTCGTCATTGTCTTTTTCCTTGCTTGTCTCGGTCTGGACGTCTTTCACTTTGGCGATGACTTCGTCTACCAGTTCTTCCAGGCGTTCTGTGCTGAGGTTGGGCATTTTGTCTTGCAATAGTTTCTTGATTTGCTCACGGGTCTCTTTCCCGCTTTGCGGGGCGAAAACAACTCCCAGCAGTGCGCCCACGGCAACACCGCTTAACAATGAAAGTAATCTTTTCATAATGGTTTGATTTTATGGTTAATACTGCTATCGTGAAAACAAAAACCGTTCCAAACGGATTTCCTCCTGCCTGATAAGCGGTTTACACAACGTCTTCCCTGTATTTACCCGATCTTTTGGCAGATTTCTGTGTAGAGCCGCAGGGCGTGTTCTTCCTTCCTGGTCATCTCTTCATGTGTTTCAGGGGTTTTGTCTCCCTGCCCGGTGAGGTGAAGTACACCATGAATGATAATGCGGAGAAGTTCTTGTTCATACGGCGTCTTCTGTTGCTCGGCATTGCTCCGGACGGTATCTGTGCTGATGAATATATCCCCCGAAAGGATTGTCCCCTCTGAGTAGTCAAAGGTTATAACGTCCGTATAGTAGTCGTGCCGCAGGAATTGACGGTTTACTTCCAGTATCCGGTCGTCATTGCAAAAGATGTAATGTATGTTCCCCACGCGTTTCCCGTAATAGGCTGCAACGCTTTGAATCCAGTCTCGTACGAGGTCTTGTCGCAATGTCGGCAATGCAACTTCGTCTGCTTGAAAATAAATCATACTCTTCTTGGGATTTAATGAAAGAATAAATAGGCTATCAATATGGCGGCAATGATTCCTGCTATATCCGCTATCAGCCCGCAGACAACGGCGTAGCGTGTGTCTTTGATGCCCACATAGCCGAAATATACTGCCAGAATGTAGAATGTTGTGTCGGTCGCTCCTTGCAGAATGCTCACGAGCCGCCCGACAAACGAATCTGCTCCGTATTGGGTCATGGCGTCCACCATCAGACCTCTTGCGCCGCTTCCGCTCAGAGGTTTCATGAAGGCGGTGGGCAGTGCTGGGACAAAATCAGTGTTCAGCCCCATGGCTGCTACAGCGTATGCAATGCCGTCCACCATCAAATCCATTGCTCCCGACGCACGAAACATTCCCACTGCAACCAGCATCGCCACCAAGTAAGGGATGATACCTACTGCCGTCTTAAAGCCGTCCTTCGCTCCGTCAATGAAAGCATCGTACACATTGACTTTCCGTGTCATGGCCTTTATGATGAAAACAACGATAACCCCCAAAAGAATAATGGCGGAAACAATGGTCGACCATTTGGTGAGCGTTGCCTCTGGAAGGCGGTATGCCCCGTAGAGCATCAGTCCCACAAAGGCGGTTAATCCTCCCAATGTCAGGAGTATCACCTTGTCCCAAAGGCGTATGCGTTGGGCTATGCAGACTGAAATAAGTCCTACTAAGGTGGAAAAATAAGTGGCTAACATAATGGGTAAGAACACGTCGGCGGGGTTTGCGGCGCCCAATTGCGCCCTGTAAACCATAATACTTACGGGTATCAGCGTCAGACCGGAGGTGTTCAGTACAAGGAACATGATCATGGCATTGGAAGCCTTGCCTTTGTTCGGGTTGATTTCCTGCAGTTCTTGCATTGCCTTTAGTCCCATAGGTGTGGCAGCATTGTCCAATCCCAACATATTGGCGGAAATGTTCATGAACATGCTGCCGAAGGCTGGATGATTTTTTGGCACTTCAGGAAAGATTCGTGAAAAAAACGGTGCTACGGCGTGCGAGAAGGCCTCCACCACGCCTCCCCGTTCTCCTATTTTCATAATACCAAGCCACAAAGTCAATACGCCCGTAAGTCCGAGAGATATTTCAAAACCGGTTTTCGCGGAATCAAAAGTGGAATTCAAAATGGTATTGAAGATTTCAGTCTCTCCGAAAAAACAGAACTGAACGATACCGCTCACTATGGCAACCAAGATAAAGCCGATCCAAATATAATTCAAAACCATAGTAAACTTGCAAGTAAAAACAAACCTTAAAAACATTGCAAAGATGCTATTTTTTTCTGATATGGACAATAGAATCCTCAAAAGACAGTTCCTTTCGTTTTCTCACGATGATGGAGTTGGCTTAATCCTGCTCTTGCAGGTATTCTCAAAAGGTTGTACCTTTGCGCTGTGCAGTTTTGCAAGAGAAAGGATACTGATGTCCGTGGCTTCAAATAGAAATCATAGCAGTATATTGTGCCGTTTCCGTGGATTGATGCTGGGAATGGTTGTGATGTATGCTGCCTTCGCTATGGCGCAAGGTGGAAGTAGCGTGTATTCTTTCCTCGAACTCCCCTCTTCTGCCCGTCTCAATGGCTTGGGAGGGTCCACTGTGTCCATAAAAGAAGCGGAATTGAGTTCTGTGGTATGCAATCCTGCGCTCTTGAATCCCTCCACTGATAAAGTCCTGCAACTCAACTATGCACATTATCTCCAAGGGGTCAACATCGGTTCCGTAATGTACGGACACAATTACAAGGACAACTATTTCGCTGCGGCAGTCCATTATCTCAATTACGGAAAGTTCGATTATGCCGATGAATTCGGGTCGCTTCTCGGAACTTCCTTTTCTGCGCAGGATATGTGTATAACGCTTGCCTATGCACGGCAACTCGGGCCCTGCTTTACGGTAGGTGCGTCTATCAAACCCGTATATTCGCACTATGAATCCTATTCTGCCTTTGCATTGGCAGCCGATGTCGGGGGACATTTTCAGACAAAAGATTCTACATTCCAACTCGGTATCAGTCTGCAAAATATAGGATGGCAACTCAAGGGGTTCTATACCGATGAGTCCGGGCAGCATAGAGAATACCTTCCGTTGAATCTTCAATTGGGGCTGAACTATCGCTTCAGGCATGCCCCCATTCGGCTCAGTATGACGATTCATAACATACAGCGTTGGGACTTGGGGTATCAGGTCACCAATCAGCCGTCCAAGGAAACCTATTCTGACGAAGATGTCGTGGCGGATAATTCCGTGGCTTGGTACGATATGATGTTTCGGCATACCATATTTGCTATCGACATCGTGCCCAAAAGCGACCGCTTCTATCTGACGTTGTCCTATAATCATCGCCATCGTATGGAGTTGGGGTTGAAGGACCATCGCTCCTTCGCAGGTTTCGCTGTCGGAGCAGGTATTCGTATCCGGAATTTCCAATTGGGAGCCGCTTTCTCTCAGCAGACAAAGGGAGGGTATATCTATCAGGTGAGCCTCTCTATGAATATCAATGAATATCTTAAGTAACCCGTTATGAAACGTATCATAGTAGCCATCGATGGATATTCCTCTTGTGGTAAGAGTACGATAGCCAAGTCGCTCGCCAAGTATGCCGGTTATACCTATATTGATACGGGTGCCATGTACCGTGCGGTCGCACTCTATTGCTTGCGCACTGGGATAATGGATGGAACACATATCGACGAACAGGCATTGCGCCATGTCATATCTTCATTGCAGATTGGTTTTTGCCTGACTCCCGATGGACAGTCTGTCTGCCTCAATGGAGAAAATGTGGAAAACTTGATTCGTACCTTGGAGGTTGGTAATGGGGCGTCTCGTATCAGTACAATCGGTTTCGTCCGCGAATTCTTGGTCTCTCAACAACAGTGTATGGGGCGGAAGAAGGGAATTGTTATGGATGGACGGGATATTGGCACGGTTGTTTTCCCTGATGCGGAATTGAAACTCTTTCTCACTGCTTCTCCCGAAATACGTGCAAAGCGGCGTTTCTTGGAATTGCAGGACAAGGGGCTCAATCCTGTCTATGAAGATGTCCTGCGCGATGTGAACGACCGCGACTATCGTGATACGCACCGCAAGGAGAGTCCGCTTCGCAGGGCAGAGGATGCCGTGGTGGTGGATAATGGTGATATGACCAGGGAAGAGCAGTTCGCATATATTTGTCAAATCTTTAATCAGCGGGTGGCAGAATGACTGGTAAGGGAAGGCTGTTTCTCGTAATACAACAGGCATTCAGGCAAAATGCAGATAACCATTGATCAACAGTCGGGCTTTTGCTTTGGAGTGGTTACGGCCATTCGGAAAGCGGAAGAGGTGTTGCAAACCAAAGGTCATCTCTATTGCCTGGGGGATATCGTGCATAATGCCGAAGAAGTGGAACGTCTTTCCCGTTTGGGGCTTGAAACGATCGACTATGATACGTTCCGTCATTTGCACGATACCGCAGTCCTTCTTCGTGCGCATGGAGAACCTCCCGAGACTTATCGGATAGCCCGTGAAAACCATATTGAGATTATTGATGCCAGTTGTCCGGTGGTACGGAGTTTGCAAAGAAATATACGGCGTACTTTCGAGCGGATAGTGGCAGAGAGTAACCATGGGCAGATTGTCATATTTGGCAAGCGGGGGCATGCCGAAGTCGTGGGTTTGGAAGGACAGACGGAAGGGACGGCGATTGTGGTGGAGAGTTTGGATGATTTGTCAAAGGTGGATTTCCGCCGGCCTGTCTATCTCTTCTCGCAAACCACCAAGTCCGTGGGGGAGTTTCGGTCGCTCATCAGTGAAATCAACCGCCGGAGAGGGGAGTTGGGCGACGGCTTGCCGGTATTCGAATGGCACGATACCATTTGCGGACAGGTGCGGAATCGCATTGAGCATATTGCCTGGTTTGCGGCGCAGAACGACGTTCTTCTCTTTGTCGGGGGCAAAAACTCATCCAATGCCAAAGTGCTGTATCGGCGTTGCAGGGAAGCAAACCCTAAGACGTTCTTTCTTTCAAGTGAGAACGATTTGACGCCAGGCATCATTGCTGCGGCAAGAGAAAGCGGAAAGGTGGGAATATGCGGTGCTACATCCACTCCCTTGTGGCTCATGCAGGCTGTGGCAAACCGGCTGACAGAATGACAGACCGTTACTGACAAACAAACGGCACACAACATATAAACTATATTAACTGAACAACTATGGAATATAGAATCAAGACTATTGGTGTACTCACCTCAGGCGGCGATGCACCGGGTATGAATGCAGCCATACGTGCCGTGACGCGTACGGCTATCTACAACAACATTCGCGTCAAGGCAATATATCGTGGCTACAAAGGTCTCATCACTGGTGAGATAAAAGAGTTCCACACCGAGGACGTGAGTGGTATCATACAGCGGGGGGGGACTATCCTCAAGACGGCTCGTTGCGACGAGTTCCGTACTGCCGAAGGACGTCGGATCGCCTATGAAACCATGCAGCGTGAAGAAATTGATGCCTTGGTGGTCATTGGCGGAGATGGCACTTTCACGGGGGCTCGTGCTTTCGCACAGGAGTTCAATGTGCCTATTGTCGGCATACCGGGAACAATCGACAACGACCTGTGGGGTACCGATAGCACTATCGGCTACGATACGGCGCTGAATACGATTATGAACTGTGTGGATAAAATCCGTGATACGGCTTCTTCTCACGAACGGGTGTTCTTTGTGGAGGTCATGGGGCGCGATGCAGGATTCTTGGCGCTCAATAGTGCCTTGGCGGCAGGTGCTGAGGCGGCTATTATTCCCGAACGCAAGACGCCTGAGGAGCAGTTGGAGACATTCATCGGTAACGGCTTCCGTAAGTCAAAAAGTTCGAGCATTGTTATTGTGGCGGAAAATCCTACTACGGGCGGTGCCAGAGGTCTGGCGGATACGCTTAAGAAAAACCATCCCGAGTACGATGTCCGGGTCACTATTCTCGGACACTTGCAGCGTGGTGGCAGTCCTACTTCCTACGACCGTATCATGGCAAGCCGTATGGGTGTGGCTTCTATCAACGCTCTTTTGGAGGAACAGCGGAGTATCATGATAGGTCTCAAAAACGATGACATTGTCTATGTCCCCTTCTCCAAGGCTATCAAAGACGATAAGGATGTCAAACCCGATAGCGTACAGGCTTTGCAAATCCTGTCTATCTGAATTTATCACGAATTTGTTGCAATAAGGGCTCTCTTTGTCTGTAACACAAGGAGAGCCTTTGTCGTATGGATAATCTTTTCTTCTGGCTCAATATCATGAAGAATAGTTACAATGTGTACCTTGTTTTGTCGCAATCTTGCCTCACGGAATGGGCTCGGATGTATTCTCGATAAAGAAGAATGTGGCTTCTTCATAATGGTTGGTTGCTTTCCTGTGGATTTTCTTTTCCCTGCAACTCCTCAAGCCGACCTCAAGCACCCCTGGACGGGAGATGACCTCATTTGTCTCATTCGGCGAATATGCCCAATCCGTCCAATCAGTCTCATGTGATCAATCTTCCCAATTTTCCCCTAGAGGTTCTAGAACTTCTAGAACCTCTATAACAACTATTATCACCACTGGCACGAATGTCAGCAGGTCTGCTGTCCCTGCATTGTGTCGTGTGTTGTCAACGGAAGACATCTGGGATCTCTTTTGCAAAACAGCAAACAATTTTGTACCTTTGTTGCCAATTAGGAGCCGTATGAGTAGTCGCATTGGGTCAATATGGTTTGTGTTTCTTGCTGTCTTGTCTTCTCTTGTTTCGTGCAATGGCGGGGATTTGATAGACAACCCGCGCAGGGAAGATAATGATACTTCGCGGCTCTGTTTGCCGGACACAACGTGGCATCGTGTCTCCATGAAGCGGGTTGTCACCGGCGTTCAGCCTATGACGGGCTTGGTTCTTTGGTGTGATGCCGCTGCCGGTTTGCATGCGCAGTACGGCAAATCCATATCTTTGGAATACTCTTATTGTCTTCCGTCTGCTGTGGTAACGGGTAAAGCGGGAGGTCAGATTCTCTACGATTGGTCGTCTTTCGATGCCATGCTTGCCGATGTGGCTTCGCGTGGACACCAGGCGGTCGTGCGTTTCCGCTACGAGTATCCGGGCAGTACCGATGTGGATGGGAAGGCGGGCACAACAGCCGTACCGGCCTATATAAAAGA
>JBNMIS010000031.1:0-21689 GCA_050873385.1 Bacteroidales bacterium
ATTTTTATGGTTTAATGGGTATAAACGACCATCTATAATGGGTTAAATGAAGGATTATGGCAGAAAAAGACGTAAAAGAAAGAGCACTGATGGCAATGAAAGTGTGCAACATTAGTGCTTACGCTATTGCAAAATTTTGCAGTATGAATGAAAGAACAGTTTATGAACAGATTAACGGGAACTCAAAGATGGGAGTTGCTACCGTTGAGGCTCTGCTTGCCTATCGTCCCGACCTATCTGCCGAGTGGTTGTTGCGTGGCACCGGGGATATGCTCATCACCAACAAGCCTACAGAAATCAATATCAACAACTCCAATATGGGGCATCATAATACAAATATCGGTTCGGGTACACAGACTATTGTTACAAAGCCGGAGCAAACGTTACCCCGTATGAGCAAAGAGGAGGCATTGGCTGCTATTATCAAGCAGAACGCAGACCTTATTGATTACCTTAAGCAATAGCATATGAAAAAGTGGCTCAAATCACACTACAAGGCAATCTTATCAGTCCTATTCTGTATTGCTTACTACTTATTGTTGTTTAGAATATGTATTGACTATGTAGATTTTGGACATGATACAGACGATAATATAAAGGTTGCAAAGTTCTACTTTATTGTACTACCTATAGCCGCAATATTGCCAATAGCGTTGTATAGGATAATTGCATACATACGCAAAAGATAATAGAAGTATTGCCTATAGATTATGCTATTCCATAGAATAATACAGATATGTGTTTATGCAGTGTTGATTGCTGTTGGGTATGTCATTTATAGGTATGGGAACAAACTATTAGAGCAATTTAGTCAATGGTTGTCACAGAAAAACTATCATAAAGATTGGGTAGCAATTCCAAGTGCTATTATTCTATTTGGGTACTTATTTTTATTCTATTACGTAAGCAACGAAACAAAGGTTGTATATGCGGAAAATAACACGCACATATATCATCTAACAAAACGATGTGATAATATCCACCATAAAATCACACCTGCTTTTCAATTCCAAGCAGTAATAGATGGCTATTCTCTTTGCAGTGATTGTGAGGTAGTAAGAGATATTGAACGCGATGAATAATCTCCATAACGACATAGATAATAATCCTCCCCCCGAACAACTCGAATACTACAAGGAGGAGAATAAGCGACTGCAAGGCTACATTTCTGCCTTTGAGCGCGAGTGTAGCGATGTCTGTGACGATGTATTCTATGGCGCATGTCAGCGTGCTATCGCGCATATGAATAAGAAGTTATCACCAGAGTTAGGAAGGAATGATGACGCTGTTAGTGCGGGCTTTACATTCTTCGAGGTTCTGTCTGTTTCGGTATGCCATTTAGGCTATGAATATGGTGAAATCAATCCTTGCCTACCAAACTATATCTCGGATATGTTGGAGGACGAGTGCGACAAACTCAGCAGTAGCGACCTGCTGGTGATTGAATATGGTATGGGCATATCTCCTGATAGTCATTATGGATACTATGATTTCCATGGCGAACTACTGAAACGTATGAAAGATACGTTCTATGGGTTGCTTGAAGATACATATAATTCAGAAAAAGTACAGAAAATCTGTATGTAGTAATATTTTTATCAATCAACTAAACTTTTTAGCCTTATGACCGAAAGCATTCTTTTAATCTGCATTGGTTTTGTATCATGCATTGCATTCTTTGCGTTGGCATTGACGAGCGTTATTTTGTCCAATCACAACATCACTAAACATATGCAATCTATAGAAACAACGTTCGTGAAATTATATAATGATTCCGAATCACGAATCAATCAAACCAACGACATGGTGTATAAACTATCTTCTTGTATTGAGAAGAATGAAAATACACTCATAATTATTGCAAACGGATACGAGCATCGTATAGAAAAATTACAAGAAAGCCAAGATAAGATTTTGAAGCAGAATAGAGATCTGGCGAAACAGAATACTATGCTCTATTCCGCCGCCACCGCTCCGCATATCAATATCGCAAATGGTACAAACAACCAATGAGTACAAACACAGCCATAACCCCGGCATCTTCTGCTTTGTGCGAGAGGGTGCTCAAAACGAAGAAAGCCAACCGATTGACTTTTCAGCAGATAGCAGAAGTGTCGGGTATGAGCCGTTCAACAATCATCAACCAACTCAATGGCTATTTCAATATCGACATCCGTGTCGTGCTTGCTGTGGCTCAGTTGTGTCCTGATGTCTCCGCGGACTACCTGCTCCGTGGTCGTGGAGAGATGTATGCTACGACAACGAGCGAAAGCGGGCACCCTAATACTGATTTAGAGTCCCGTATCGCTCGTTTGGAACAAATAATTGATAATCAACAAAATAAAAACAACCCTATGTAGTGCAAAATCAGTGCAAGAGTTTTGAAAACTTTGTAACTTATTGATAGTTAGGCGGCTGCAAATCTCTTACAAGCAGAGGGTCTGCGGTTCGAATCCGTAAACGCCCACATAAGATAATCAGCAAGTTACAGATAGTAACTTGCTGATTTCTTCTTTTAGAAGATACGGCATCAATCGGACTTTTCCATTCGGAACCACATCGCATACCGAACGTTGGCAACCGCGTCAAATCATCTCAAAGTTCCTTTTTGCTGCATTTCTGGAAAGTATCAAACCTATAGAGAGGTTGCGAATCATCTCCTTTCGGCTATTGTGGCCGCTCCGCAGCATTGCAGAGCCGGAAGCAGAGAAGCACGACCCCTCAAGCCGACCTGAACGACCTCCGGACAACAAACCGACCGGACAAGAACATGCTTACCGCCAGTCTCGTTCTTGGAATACAGAAGATGGCTGAAATTCCGGATCGCCAACCGTTTGTACGGAAAAAGGATCGCGACAGACCAAGTCACATATTGCCGATAGCCTTGTCACAAAGTATGTATTTTCGCCCGACAGAACTATCCTGACCAACATTCCATCAAAAATACGAAAAACATATAACTCACAGAACATTTTTACGGAAGTATCATTCTGCTTTTTTCCCGCAATTTGTTTGTTGTATTACTTTTATTTTGTACCTTTGCAGCCACTTTTGTGCAGATAGTCTATGTCGGAAAAAGAGACTTACATAGTAAACCTGAACAGTTTGCAGGAAGGCGCTTGCGAGAAATCCTTTCATCTTAAGGATGAGTTTTTCTCGCGTGAGGAAGCCAAAGAACTGTTGGGAGGTGATTGTTTGGCAAAGGTGGAGTTGCTGCGCAGGGGGGATAGTTTCAGGTTGGAAATGCAAATCAACGGCTTTGTCCGCTGTGTTTGCGATCGTTGTTTGGATGAGGTGACTGTTCCCATGAACTGTGAGGAAACTCTTTCTGTTCGGTTAGGCCGGGCGGCATCTGCCGATGATGACGTCGTTTGGGTCGATCCGGTGGAAGGAAATCTCGATTTGGAGTGGCTTTTGTATGAATTAGTGGAAATAAATCTTCCTATAGTGATACGTCACCAAGAGGGCGAGTGTAATCCTCAGATGGAGGAACTTCTCCAATCTCACCTCTGTTCACTGAAAGAAGATGAAGAGGAAAACCGTACGGCTTATCCCGAAGCCTGAGACGGCATAAATAATAAACAATTAAATAATTAAAGATATGGCACATCCTAAACGAAAACAATCGCACACCAGAACCGCGAAACGTCGTACACACGACGTAGCAAAATTGCCCACATTGGCAGTTTGCCCTAACTGTGGTGCAACCTACATCTACCATACGGTATGTGGTTCATGTGGTTACTATCGCGGTAAACTTGCTATTGAAACTGCCGCTGAGGCGTGATTACGTTCCAATTTGTGAGTAACGAAACAACAACGTACAAACTCTGAGCATTTTTGCTCGGAGTTGTTGTTGTGTAATAGTGCATAAGTAAAAGGTATTATTCTCAATTTATATATGGAAAACAATAAATCAAGGTGGCAGACCCCTTCGGGAGGAAGAGGTGCCGCAGAAAATTCGGAGTATCGACAGGGATATGGTCGTCCGCGCAGTAATTCCTATTCCCGCCCCTCCGACAACCATTATTCTAATCCGGAAAGACGACGTTTTCATTCCGATTCCGAAGGACAGGAACGGAAAACTTTCCATAGCAGGTACAATCCCGACAACTCAGGCGAGGGCTTTCGTCCGCGTTTCAACCCCGATGGAGAAGCACCGCGTCCGAGACGCCAGCGTTTTGTAACGGGACAAGAAGGAACCGAAGTTTCTCGCTCTCCGCGCTATACACGTGTTGATGGGCGGCAACACGCTTCCGAAGGAGGATATTCCAGACCGAGAATCTCGTCACCGGCACGACGAGAAGGCAATGTTTACACAAAACGTAAACAGATGATATACCGCCAGCAGGAGGTGGATCCCACCAAGCCCGTACGTCTTAATAAGTTCCTTGCCAACGCAGGAATATGTTCTCGCCGCGAAGCCGACGATTTCATTCAGGCAGGAGTAATCACCGTCAACGGGGAAGTGGTTACGCTGTTGGGGGCAAAAGTGCTTCCTACCGACAAGGTGATGTTCCACGACCAACCCGTACGCTCGGAACATAAGGTATATATTCTGCTCAACAAACCGAAAGATTGTGTCACGACTACCGACGACCCGCAGGATCGCAAAACCGTCTTGGATATCGTTAAGAACGCTTGCGCAGAGCGTATCTATCCGGTCGGCCGTCTCGACCGTAACACAACGGGGGTATTGCTCCTGACAAACGATGGTGACTTGGCGGCAAAACTCACACACCCAAAATATGGGAAAAAGAAAGTATATGCTGCCACACTCGACCGCGACTTGGAGCAAGCCGACTACGATACCATTATGGCGGGCATCACGTTGGACGACGAACTGATTGTTCCCGATGCATTGGAATTTACTCATGAAGACGATCGCCGCCACATTGGTCTGGAGATTCACTCTGGACAGAACAGGGTTGTGCGCCGTATCTTCGAAAAAGTCGGTTATAAGGTACTCCAACTCGACCGTGTTTCGTTTGCCGGGCTCACCAAGAAAAATGTGCCGCGCGGCAAGTATCGTTTCCTCACGCCGCGTGAAGTGGCAATGCTTCAAATGGGTTCTTTCCGTTGATACGTGAGGCTTAAAAAGCGCAAAAAGGTGCGGTTGTGAAGAAATAATTATATATCTTTGCAACCGCACTTAATTTTGTCAGAAGAATGAAGAAAGTCATAACCGTCTCATTGTTCTGCGTGGTTTCCGCTGTTATCTTCGGACAAACCACTCGGGAACTCTATGAAGCGTATATCAATCAATACTATCGGTTGGCACAGCAACAGCAGCAACTCTACGGTGTACCGGCATGTATCACGTTGGCACAGGGACTGCTCGAATCGGGAGCGGGACGCAGCCTGTTGGCACAGAAAGCCAACAACCATTTTGGCATTAAGTGTGCCGGTGACTGGTCTGGAAGTACGTTCATCAAGGACGATGATACAAAAGACGAATGTTTTCGCAAATACAGGAAAGTGGAAGACTCTTACCGCGACCACTCTCTATTCCTCCAACGCCCGCGCTATGCCGAATTGTTCACACTATCGCTGACCGACTACAAAGGATGGGCACATGGCTTGAGACGTTGCGGATATGCCACCGACCCTGCCTATGCCGGCAAACTGATTAAACTCATAGAGGACTACGACCTCCTGCAATATGTCTCGTCTACCGGCGACACACCGCAATCCGCGCAACCGGCCGTCGAATCACATAGGACGGGAAAGCATAGACACAATGGGAAAGCATACTCAAAAAACGCAAGAAAAACGGATAAAGGCGCTCCGTCCTCCCGTCAATCTGATACGATCGTTGTTTCGGACTCTTCTCAAATAAAGACGTCCGCGTCTCCTGCTCCTATGGGTGCGGTCGATTTGTTTGCTGAACACAAAGTCATGCGCAACAACCACCGTCGTTATGTGGTGGCGCGCGAAGGCGATACCTTCCAAAGCATTGCCATGGAATTCAACATACGCCTCTCTGCGCTTTATCGCTACAACGACATACGCAACACTGACTATCTTTTGCAGGAAGGCGATAAAGTCTATCTGCAACTCAAGCGCTCCAAAGCCGCCAAACGTTATGCGACCTATCGGGTACGAAAGGGAGAAAATATATGGCAGATAGCACAGGACAAAGGCATACAAATCAAGCGGATATACACTCTCAACGGCATTGCCGAAGGGCAGGATGTCTCCCTTAACCAGGAATTGCGCTTGCGATGAGACGGAAAAACACGGAAAGCATAGGAGCGGTAATAACACAGTTCTTGAGGGAACAAGGACTGGAAAAGCCGTTCTTGGAACACAAAATAGTAGAGGCATGGCCTCGCCTCTTGGGAACGACGGTGGCTCACTATACAGGGAAAATGGAAGTTCGGAATGGTGTATTGTACGTCCAAATCCGCTCCGCAGCCCTTCGCAGCGAACTTTTTCTCTGCCGGTTCAAATTAGTGGAGAAGTTAAACACGGAAGTGGGAGCCGAAGTCCTTACGGATATCAGGTTATTATAATGGTTTGCGCAACATGCTCTATCCAGTTGATTTCGAGAATAAAATAAATTTCACGGCGGTTCGTGACTACCTGTGGAGACATTGCTCTTTTTCCATTGGCAGAGAACAGGTGGAGCAACTCGCGTTTCAAACCGAACCCGATCGGATTCGATGCCTCTTGTCGGAGACATCGGAAATGCTGTGCGCCTTGCAAGATGCCTCTCTCAATTTCCCCCGATGCGAGATGCACGACCTTCGTGAAAGCCTCTCGCGCATTCGTATCCAAGGTTTGTTCCTTGAAGAACAAGAACTTTTCCGCCTGCGCAAGTCTTTGGAAACGCTCCGTCTTCTGACCATTTTCTTCACGAACCTGCCCTCTCAGCGTTTCCCTGCCCTCGCCGCCTTCTATTCGCGCGAACAACTCACCGACATATCAGGCGTCTTTCGTCTCATTGATACCATCCTCGATAAATACGGGCAACTCAAGGATAACGCCTCACCCGACTTGGCTCGAATCCGTAGCGACTTACACCGTGCGCAAGCCTCTGTCGGCCGCACCCTTTCGGTGATCCTTCGTCAAGCGCAACAAGACGGCATGGTGGATAAAGATGTTGCCCCCACGCTTCGGGAAGGGCGGTTGGTTATCCCTGTCTCGCCTGCTTATAAACGCAGATTGGGTGGAATCGTACATGATGAATCTGCCACTGGGAAAACCGTATACATTGAACCTCAGCAGGTTGTAGAGGCCAACAATCATATTCGTGAATTGGAAGGCGACGAACGTCGGGAACGTACCCGTATCCTTATGCAGTGTAGCGAACAACTGCGCCCTCTGCTTCCCGCCCTATTGTCCTCGCAAGAATTCCTTGGAAAGGTTGATTTCCTTGTCTCCAAAGCGCTTCTCGCAAAAGAACTGAATGCCATAGCGCCGCAGTTTCTCGATACACCCGTCATTGATTGGAAAGAAGCCTACCACCCCATTCTTCTGCTCAACTACAGGCAACAAGGCAAAACCGTTGTGCCGCTCACCATTAAGTTGGATTCCGGCAATCGCATTCTGGTTATATCTGGTCCTAATGCAGGAGGCAAATCCGTCTGTCTTAAGACGGTAGCCTTGCTCCAGTATATGCTCCAGTGCGGGCTGCTTGTTCCCGTACGTGAAGATACCACGATGGGATGTTTCCGGAGTATCTTCATCGACATAGGTGATGAACAGTCCATCGAAGACGATCTCTCCACCTATTCCTCCCACTTGCGCAACATGAAGTATTTCTTGCGTAATAGCAACGCGGCAACGCTCCTGCTCATTGATGAGTTTGGTGGCGGTACGGAGCCGAAAATAGGTGGAGCCATTGCGGAGGCGGTACTGGAAGAACTCAATGAAACTCATGCCTTTGGCGTTATCACAACCCACTACGACAACCTCAAGCACATGGCGGAAGATACTCCAGGTATCATCAATGGAGCCATGCTCTACGATCGGGGACAGATGCGTCCGCTCTTCCGACTCTCCATCGGACAGCCGGGAAGTTCCTTCGCTGTGGAGATTGCCCGGCAAATAGGGTTGCCCGATGCAATCATTATGCGTGCCAAAGATTTGGTGGGTGAGGAACATATAGATTACGATAAGCACTTGCAGGATATTGCGCGGGACAAACGTTACTGGGAGAACAAACGTAAGCAGATTCGGCAACAGCAGAAGCATCTGGAAGAGCGTATTGCTTCCTACGACGATGCCATGTCTTCCATCAGGCAAAAGCAGCGTGAACTTCTGCAGCAGGCACAGCAAGAAGCCTCCGATTTGCTCAGGCAGACCAATGCAACCATCGAGAACACTATTCGCCAAATCAGGGAATCCGATGCCGAGCGTGTACGGACCAAAGAAGCACGCGAACAACTCTCTGCGTTTCGCAAGCAGGTGGAGAACATGCCTTTGGAGAAAAAGAAGGATAAACGGGGCTCCAAACCAAAACCCGTAAATCCTGTACCCTCCGCCCAAAAAGAGATAACAGTCGGTTGCCGTGTCCGTATCAAAGGACAGACTTTGGTAGGAGAAGTCTTGGAAATCAATGGCAAGAGCGCACGTGTAGCATACGGCAATCTGTCGTCCAAGGTGGATGTTGCCAACTTGGAATATGTGTCTTCACGTCAGGCAAAGAAGGTGCAACAGGAACGTCCTCTGACAAATGTGAGCGATGCACTTCGGCAGAAAAAACTGAATTTCAATGGTCAGTTGGATTTGCGGGGTATGCGTGCCGACGAAGCCCTTTCCGCCCTGATGAATTACATCGACGATGCTTTCATGGTAGGAATAGAAGAAGTCCGTATCCTTCACGGAACGGGTACGGGTGCCTTGCGCGAAACGGTACGCGGCTACCTCAAATGCTTGCCGGGCACCTCCTCTTTCCATGATGCGCACCCCGACGAAGGAGGAGCGGGTATTACGGTGGTTGAGTTCTGACGGTTCTCTTGCTTTCATCCGTTTTCACAAGCCGTACTATGCTGTAGTTAAATGGTGTCACGGCCGCTACCGGCACTCCCGGCTTGTCTTTCCTCTATGGAAAGAAGCCGTTTGGTTTCAGTGTTTCTTTAGCCGACCCCGACGGGACCTTAAGCCGACCTCGACGGATGGTTTGCAAGCAGGAAATCACACATATCGCCTCCACGTTTCCTGCCGTATCCTGTAAAATTCGCAGGAATAATGATAAATTGTCCTTCCTGTGCCGATTATAAACCGTCACATGGATAACTTTGTGATTTTCAATCAATAGACACAAAGTTATGACAAGATTCTATTCCAAGTCCGAACTTGCGGCAATGGCAGGTGTGTCGGCAAAAACATTCCAAAGGGCAATAGCAGGTAATGAACGGATTCTTCGGACCATGAAACAAATGAACATTTCCAAATCAGCAAAACTTCTGCCTCCGCGTGTCGTGAAAGTCATCAATGAAGAACTTGTCCTTGGAATCAGAGAAATGGAATGATGGGAAATGAAGTTGGGGAATTTGCCTTATTCTCACGCTTCATTCGTTCCTTTTGTCCAATGATCCGCCTTCCTCATCAAGCGATGCTTGGTGGACGGCTATACAGGGTATATTACGTTTGTCTCCGGCAATCTACCCTCTGTTTGTCGTGTCCATGCAAATCCGTAGCATGCCTGCATTTGCCGGTAATGCCTCATGGAGCAGACATGACGCACATTTCGTCCTCACACGCTCCTTCTGTTCTGTTACGGATATATATGCACATGCGGGGCAGCCTGAACCATTCAGATTGTCCCGCATGTGCAAACAAGGTCTGCTTGTTCCGTTAGGAATAAAGTCCGCCGTTGATTGAGATGCACTCTCCTGTGATATAACCTGCCTCCTTGGAAGCAAGAAAACCTACCAGAGACGCAATCTCCTCGGGTTCGCCAAAGCGGTTCATCGGTATGGTCTTCTTCAGTTCTGCCTCATCCAGTCCTTCCACCATGTCGGTTCTGACAAAACCGGGAGCAACGGCATTCACGGTAACATTCTTGCGTCCTATCTCCTGTGCCAATGCCTTGGTGGCAGCAATAAGTCCTCCTTTGGCGGCCGAATAGTTGCATTGACCAGGCAATCCCTTCAAACCGGAAAGGGATGCCATATTGATTATGCGGCCGTACTTGTGCCGTAACATCGGTGTCAGCAGAGGACGTGTCACGTTGTAGAAGGAGAACAGGTTGGTTGTCAATACTTTGGTGAAATCGTCAGGCTCCATCCATACCAATAGATTGTCTTTCCGGATGCCCGCATTGTTCACGAGCACCTCTATATAATCCTCCGGATGCGCTTTCATCCAGCCTTCGAGAGCATCTTGGGCTGCTTCTGTGTTGCTGACATCAAACTTCAGTAATTCTCCGTCGCTGCCTGCTTGACGAATCAGGGAGAGTGTCTTTTCGGCCTCCGCATCGTTCGACATATAGTTTACGACTACTTTATATCCCATCTGGGCTAGTTTCACGGAAACTGCACGGCCGATGCCACGGCTTCCGCCGGTTACTAATGCATACATGTTATTCTTGTTTTATCAGTTGTTTCTCCAGTGTTTGACGTCCATATCCTCTACTAATGTTTGCATGCCGACTATCTCGGCGCACGTAAACACAGAGGTCATGGAAACACCCAGTACACCGTGTAAATTAAGATTCTGACCGGTAAGAAGCAGATTCTTCAGCGGTGTACGGGGCGTAAGTATGGTTGTTAGTGTATTGTTGTAGTCTTTCCTGACGCCGAAAGCAGAGCCCTCGTGTGTCAACGTATAACTCTTGTACGAAAGGGGCGACGACGAATAGATATGGTCTATGGATTGTCTGATATGGGGAATATAGGGTTCCGCTAGGCGCAAACATTCCTCTGTCTTCTCGGCCTTGAATGCCACATAGTCTTCCCCGCGGTGTCCGCGGGGTTTGTCTGCCCATTGCTGCACCTGCTCCCATGACATCGGTGTCAACAAATCAATACAAGGTGTAAAGGAAGATCCGTCTTCAGGTACATAATAGTTAACCAGCAGACTCTCCGCATGTGCGGTGGACGGATGCCACAAGTCCGCATCGGAACGATGTATAAAGAGATTCTTGTTCTGATATGGGATGGTATTGGGCTTCAGGCGGATGTTTGCTGTAAACATGCCGAATGTATTCTGCATCGCATGAATACGCTTTCTGTAAATGTTACGAATGGCAGAACAATCGTCAATGAGGTCTAAAGTGGATACAGGATGGGCATTGGATATAACCCAATCAGCGGTCAGGCGTTCTGTTTCGTTGATTTCAACTTCAGATACAAGACCGTTGGACGCAAACAGATGGGTCACGGTTGCCGACGTGCGCACAACGCCGCCCATTGCTTCAATCGCATCACGTAAGGAGTCGGCAATCTGCTGTCCTCCGCCGCGTAAGCGCCATGCACTCTCGATAAAAGAATTGTTGATTTGAGCAAAGACATAGAGAGGAAGCGTTTCTGCCCGCAATTCCATCTTTAGAGATGTACCTGACAAAACCTTGCGCAAAAGAGGGTCGGATATGGTATCCTGCACATACTGCCACGCTGACCGGGCAAACAGCGAAGAGGTATGGAATGTACCTGCCTCACGCGGCAGGAAACTGTCAGGCAGATGGTTTCCCACCTGTTGCAGGAAAGAAGTATATCGTAGCAGTTCCTCCTTTTGTTGGGGGAACCGCCTTGTTAAAGTACTGACAAAGTGTTCATGCCCCTGGGCAAACGGGAAACGGTCATTGCCTATAACCACTTCATCGAAGCAATCTGTGTCAAGTCTGTGCCAAGGGAGATTCAGCAGGTTGAAATAATGAAACAAGCCATGAAGCGATTGTCCTTCCTCAAGACCGCCTACATAGTGAAAACCGGTATCAAAGGTGACATTGCCCCTTCGAAAAGATTGCAGACAACCTCCTATATGGAGATCATGTTCCAGAACCGTTACTTGAAAACCTTTCTTGGCTAAAATATAGGCACACTGCAAGCCGCCTAACCCTGCTCCTATGATAACTACCTTGTCCCCCACACGCAGTCAATTATGATAATGCAGCCTCTGCTTTCAACTCCAGATAAACCTCTTCACCCTTTCCTATGGTTGCCTTGAACTTCACACGCCCTTCTTCTTGCTGCAAAATATAAATACGGATTTCCAATACGGGATATGCAACAGGCGTGATAAGAGTCGTGAACCGGCATTGTTGTATAGTATCCAGAAGCACAGTATGTCCCAAGATGGTCTCTAAGCACTCCTTCAGCATTTGGATATTGCACACTCCCGGAGATACAGGTGCTCCTGGGAAATGCCCCTTATAGACGCTGCAATCGGCATTTAGCGAGACCTCAAACAGATAGGCGTCAGATTCTTGCGATTGCTGCAATATGGTATAGTAGTTGTGTAGTAGCATGTTTAGTTGCTTCAATTCAGCCCGTACTTCCGCTTCCATTCCTCGTAGAACGGCGGACAAGAGGGAACCAATTCCCCTGTATGGGTAGTAAATAATTGTGTAGAGGAGGCCGTGAGAATAAGAGCATTATCCGGTTCACGCACGATCTCATACTCAAACATGATCTTGCCGCCGCGGGAAGGACGGTAAGTCGCCTTCACAAGAAGGACATCGCCCATAGTAGCCACTGTGCGGTAATGCATTTGCAGATCATACATGGGGGCATAATAACCGTTTTGGAAGATACAGGAATAACTCAGCCCGTATTGCACACCGAAAGCCTCTCGGGCGTCCTCCAGATACTTGACATAATTACCGTGCCACACCGTACGGATAGCATCCACTTCCGAAAAGCGGACGTTGACACGGATTGCAATACTCAGCGGCTCAATCATTCTTGAGAAAGATTTTCATCTGACACTCTGCTACTTTTCTTCCGGACACTTGCGTCTCTGCATGGAGTAAGGTAATGCCTCCTGCTTGGGCAAGTACCCGCAACTCCGTATTCAATTCCTCACCCGCTGTCGGCAGTTCGTAAATACGGCACCGCTTGATTTCCCCGATGTACCCCAACTTGGGCGGAAGATTTTCTTGAAAAGTGCTGAAACCGGCGAACGCAGCAGCAGATTGCGCTATATGTTCTATCAGTCCCGGCTCACGGAGACGACCGTCTTGACAAAAGATATTGCTTCTTTCGATGGTCAGTGCCGTGGAAGCATGGCCTTCTTCAAAATCACCAAACTTATCCACCATCACGATAGGATCGCGTTGGGGGATAAGTTTCAGTATATCATCATCGCGTAAAAGTATGGTATTCATACTTTCGTCCGATTACGCCATGTGGCTTTCGAGATAATCGTACAACGCATTAAAAGTTTGGATCTGAGCCAACTCTCCATTAGCGATTTTCACTCCGAATTCACTCTCAATGAGAGCCACCATATCAACCAACGAAAGACTGTCCAACTCTAATGTCTGCTTGATGTTTGCTTCAGGGGTGAGCAATTCTATGTCCTTCTCAAACTCTTCGGCCAATACTTCATTTACCTTGGCTACAATGTCATTTCTTTCCATTCTGTCTATGATTTAATTGTTTTATGTTATTATAGATTCCTTACTATGAGCGTTGCATTGGTACCTCCGAAGCCGAAACTGTTACTTAGGAAAGTATCAAAGTGCTTGCTGATACGTTTGTCAGGGATCAGCAACTTCGCACTGTCTTCATCTGGATTCTCAAAGTTGAGGTTGGCAGCGATAAAATCACTCTTCATCATCAGCATGGAGTAGATGATCTCACTGGCACCTGCCATCCACATTTCATGCCCTGTCTGCGATTTCGTGCTGGTCACTTCTGTCTTCTGATCACCAAATACGTTATAGATCGCCTTAGCCTCGTTGGTATCACCCACATGAGTGGACGTGGCGTGGGCGTTAATGTACCCTATCTCGCGGATATCTATTCCGGCACGCTGAATTGCCATACGCAACGAGCGGCTCGGACCTTCCACATTTGGGGAAGATATATGGTCACCGTTGGCAGAGAAACCGTATCCGATAATTTCAGCCAATATGGGTGCACCGCGCTTTACGGCATGTTCATATTCTTCTATAATCACAGTGGCTGCACCTCCTCCTGGAACAAGTCCGTCGCGGTCACGGTCAAAAGGACGGGAGGCTTTCTCCGGCTCATCTTCGCGAACGGAAAAAGCGGATATCCCGTCAAAAGAACCGATGCTGAATGGATTCACTTCTTGTGCTCCTCCACAGACAATCATGTTCTGCAGTCCCGTTTGAATAAGCAGAGTCCCCAAACCGATTGCATGAGCGCCACTGGCACACGCACCGGAGATGGTAAGGTTTATACCCTTCAACTTGAAGATGCAACCAAGATTCATTGTGACCGTTGAGTTCATTGACTGGAAAATGGCTCCTGAACCGCAGAGAGTGGTATCTTTCTTCTCGCGCATCTTGTCCACGGCACGCACCGTCGGGTCTGCCGAACTGTCATTTCCATAAAGCAACCCCACTTCATGAGCATCCAGATAGTCTTGGTCTATGCCCGCATTACGCAACGCCTCCACGGTAGCGCAATAAGCATACTTTGCTTGTTCCGGCATATACGCTCTCTGAGCACGACTCAACTCTTTCTTCAAATCAGGCACTTCCATCTTGGCCGTAAGTGCCGAACGGAAACCCATATCCTTACGAACGGGATCAAATATGATACCCGACTTGCCGTTATACAAAGAATCACGAACTTCATCCAACGACTTACCAAGGCAGGACCATATTCCCATACCCGTGATAACAACTCTTTTCATATCAATTATTATTTCTTTTGTACCAAATCATTCAGACTCGAAAACAAGCGCTTGCGCTCTTCTGCCAATGCCTCAACCTTCCCTCTGTTGGTTAGGCAACGGATATCCTGCACAGAACTCTTAATCCATCTCCACCCGTACCAGGCAATGTCCACAGAAAGCGGATAAAGCAAAATCCATACCAAAGCCGGCCACCACCATCCAAAAACCAACCCCGACACAAGCAGAGTAAGCAACATAAAGAAAGGATAACCTAACACCACGCCAAGAATAACACGGAGTGTATTGGTAAACATTTTATCAGTCTTTAGAAGCAATAATGGGAAAGCATAGAGAATCGCGTTTGGATAGAGAGAAACCAGCCAGACAGGGAAAAATATCAGTTGCAGAAGAACTTTCACCATGGTTTTTCCCAAACTGCTCCGCCGTTGCAGTGTTCTGTCGTCTATCTGCAATGCTTCAAGTTCCACACGAAGCCTGTTTGTGTTCTCATACACTTGTTTTACGGCCTCCGTGTCTGCCTGCTTTGCATTTTCCAGTGCGGCAAACAATGCTTTGTCCGCCTCTAGTTTATCCGGCAGATAAGAAGGGTTTAGATTCTTGCTGCGTGCGAACTGTTCTCCGTATTCGCTATTGCGGAGCCAATCGATCGCATCATAGTTATCCGGATCGGTTATATTCAGCATTAAAGACGAAATTTGCGCACGCACCAACTTATTAACCTCACGTTGTGCCGTGCGGGGTTTCGTCTTATAGAGTTCATAATAGGGCTTTAGATGAATGGGGGTACCGAAACGTTCCATAAAATCCGCCTTGACACCAAAATAATCGGAATAATGATTGCAGCAGGGCACTATAACAATGTCTGTCTGGAAATTGTCCGACTCCGCCGCCTCAAAAGCCAAACGGGTATAGCCGAAAGAGAAATCGCCCAAGAAACGCTTGTTCTGATGCCCTCCTTCCGGAAAAATAATAAGCCTGTTGCCCTCCAGGAGATGTTTACCTGTCACGCGCAACATTTCGTCGTTCTTCTTCAAGGCCTCTGCACCGTCAAAATTAAGTCGGAAAGCAGGAACCATTCCTATCCAGTTGAAAAACTTATCCGCCAACTTGCTCTTGCCAAACACGTCACCGCGTGCAACCACATAAGGATGAGACTCATTTTCCAGTCCTAAAAGCAATGCCAATGGGTCATTGGCGCAGTTCTGATGGTTGGAAGCAAATAAAACCGGAACACCCTGCTCTGGTACATTCTGTTGATCTATGTAATAGGTGTGACGATAGAACACTTTGCTATGCAAAAAGCGTACATAATGTTTGAATAACCGGTAACAGACTCCTCCCCTTGGTATTTTTTTGTCTATGCTCATTTTATGATTCATCTTTTTACACGATACCATGACTGTTCTACTTCAAAAAAATCAATATTGCCACGAGACACGACAACACAGGGCAAGCACCGTGCCAATCCCGTACAAACACACGTTATTTCGTAAAAAACGAAACAAATGCTACTCTTTCAAAAAGAAATGTAATACAAGCAAGACCTTTTGCTATGCGTTCGGAACAACCATCTGCAATGCATGAGGCAACAATTGAATTGTGTAAGGACCGCAAGCATCCACCAAGATGCCGTCCGCCTCAAACATCGTATATTTATTGGTCTGTAGAACAATATCTTTCGCTTTGAAAAAATCTATAAAGTCTAGTTCCTTTAGTCCTCCGTTGAACACGCGTGGCAATGCGGTCATAATCATATGTGCGGTTGGACGGCGCACAAACATGGCGTGAAATACACCGTCACAAGGATCCGCATCAGGGTTTTGTCGGATTCCTCCTCCCGAAAAAGGACCGTTCCCTATGTTCATGGTAAACATCGGAGCCTGAAGTAGGAATCCTTTTTCTGTAGAGATTTCTACAGGTAGCGATTTGTGAGAGAAAACCGCCGAAATGAGAGCAAACAAATACAACAAACGATGGCTCCCCAGATAATACTTTAAGATATGCGTACGGGCAACTGTTCGGGCATCCACGCCAAAGCCTACTGAATTTACGAAATAATGCTTGTATTCTTCTCCATTGCGCTGATAGGTCAAGCAGCCGATATCAATGGACCGAGGATGTCCGTTATTGAAAAAAACATCAAGAGCATGCCTGTAACCGTGAGTCAGCCCCCAATAACGCCCCCAATCATTTCCGGTCCCGCGCGGCATCAAACCGAAACGGACCTCCGACTTGTCTTCAATCGTGGAAGACATTATGCCGTTCACCACCTCGGACAATGTGCCGTCTCCGCCCAATACCAAAATCTCGCGATATCCTTTTTCCACAAGTTCACGAGCCAATTCTATTGCATGTCCTGCATATTTTGTCACCTTGTAAGTGAAAGGCTGATGCCTAGCCTTCAATAGTTTGAAAAGATACAAGCGTTGCTTACGATAAGCCCGCTTTCCCGATTTTGGGTTGATTATTATTGCCAGCATTTTGTTGTCTGTAAGGTTAAGCGCTTCTTTCCATTATCTACTTTCGCCCGCATCCAACCTGCACAACAAGAAACGCAACTGCAAAGATAAAAAGAATTTCCGACTCATACAACCCCTACACAACAAAGGGGAACTCCCTTCTGGGAAGTCCCCCTTTGTTTGTCTATACACCTAATCGCTATTAATTAGCAAAAAAGGCCTTTACGTCATCGTTCAAAACGATTTCTTCCTGGAATATATAAGCACCTGTCTTAGGTGATTTAACCATCTTTATGCACTTGCTGTGGTTACGCCCTGCGTTACCTGTCTGCAATGTTGCGACCGCTTTCTTTGCCATAGTTCAAGATTTTTTACTTAATTTCTTTGTGAATAGTGTAGCGTTTCAGAATTGGATTATACTTTTTCAATTCCAAACGGTCAGGAGTATTTTTGCGGTTCTTCGTCGTGATGTATCTCGAAGTTCCTGGCAGCCCACTGGCTTTCTGCTCTGTACATTCAAGAATAACCTGTACTCTTGCTTCTTTTGATTTCTTTGCCATTGCGATACCTCCTTAATTATTCATATAAATATCCCTTCTCGGCAGCACGCTTCAATGCAGCGTCCAAACCGATTTTGTTAATTGTACGCAGACCAGCGGCTGATACATTCAGACTGATCCAGCAATCCTGTTCTACCCAGTAGAACTTCTTATGGAACAAGTTCACATCGAATGTGCGCTTTGTATGGCGCTTCGAGTGTGATACATTGCATCCACCCATGGCTTTCTTGCCGGTAATTTGACAAATCTTTGACATTGTATTATAATTTTATTTATTCCTTGTTACGATTCCCCCGTTTCTTCCTCCCTGTAAATTAGCGCGTTATGTATCAACTTTTGCACATCCGTCCACCATACGCCAAATTGTGTGCAAAGGTATGACTTTTTTTTTATTCCCACAAGGGGACGAGTCATTTTTATAAATTATTCTAAACTCACCATCTCTGGATCTTATACAACGTACATAGATTTTCCGTCACACCTCCGGCATATACACCGCCCTTTGCACGAAAAATCCGGACTCCATTGATAAAAAGAAATGACAGGCAACCAACAAGTTGTCTGTCATTCGTCGGGATGAAAGGATTCGAACCTTCGACCTCCTGGTCCCAAACCAGATGCGCTAGCCGGACTGCGCCACATCCCGAAGATTTCGCTTCTCGGAAATCGGCTGCAAAGGTAACACCTTTTTGCTATTCACACAATAGGCTATGCAAAAAAGTTACGATGTTTCCCCCTTGCCAAACGAAAGGATTGCCGAACATGACAACTCACCATGCCCCGTGTACAAATCATAATGATAAGCCCCGTCTGTTGCAAAAAAGCATATACGAACATTTTCTCCTTTATACACCTCTTTTGCATAGCGCAAATCTATCCGCAAAGGGAACTTGTCCGTTGGAGGCTCCTGCAAATCCAGCATTCTCTCCAGATATTTGCATGAATTACAATGTCCGTTGTAATCTATGTCCGAATAACTTATCTTATGGTTATCTTCCTTATCCGCTTGTTCTTTGGTAACATGTCGGGGAGCACGGGGCAAGTCCAACGACTCCCCTTTCTCATCCAGATGGAATATGGAACGGTCAAAAATGCTTTGTATTGTTCTGTCATCAATATTCAGCACCACCCATACCGAACGTGCTTCTCCCTTCTTTTCTCCGTTGATATAAATACGGAAATTACGCACCGAAAGAGTATGTACCCACTCTTGCACCCATGTTTCCACCACCATCTCGTCGCCGGGCATGGGCAGAGAATCCATTTCCACGGACAGATTCGTCAGCACCCATGTCATATGTTGCGGATACAGGTATTTCACGCCGAAACCATGCTTGTCCGCAGCAAGTCCCGCACTGTTAAGCAGATAGTTTTCTAATGTATACAGTCGCAAGTGACGGTTTTCGTCCACTTCTTGATATTGTATAATGTATGTAAACTTGTCTTTCTGTACCATGGTCAAAATCTCTCGGTTTGTCAGTCTGTATCACTCTTTCAGCCAGCGGTCCAGCCAGTTTGTGAATGTACGTTGCCATAATATGCCGTTCTGCGGTTTCAGAACCCAGTGGTTCTCGTCAGGAAAGATTAGCAATTCTGCAGGTATGCCGCGCAGTTTGGCTGCATCAAATGCCGCCATTGCCTGGTTGGCAAGGATACGGTAATCCTTTTCGCCGTGGATGCACAATATTGGCGTATCCCATTTGTCCACAAACAAGTGAGGCGAATTCTGGAACGTGCGTTGCGCTATGGCATTGTCTTTCTCCCAATAGGCACCGCCCATATCCCAGTTGGCGAACCATTTCTCCTCCGTCTCAAGATATTGCATTTCCATGTTGAATATGCCGTCGTGGGCTATAAATGCCTTGAAGCGTCCTTCATGATGCCCCGCTATCCAATAGACGCTGTACCCCCCGAAACTTGCACCTACGCAACCCAAACGGTCTGTGTCCACATAAGGCTCTGTGCAAAACTCGTCTATTGCCGTGAAATAATCGCGCATGCATTGTCCTCCGTAATCACCCGATATTTCTTCATTCCATTCGTTGCCGAATCCGGGCAGACCTCGGCGGTTGGGAGCAACGACGATATATTCCTCTGCCGCCATTCTCATGAAGTTCCATCTGTAACTCCAGAATTGCGAAACAGGGGATTGGGGACCGCCTTCGCAATAAAGTAACGTCGGATACTTTTTCTGCGGGTCGAAATGAGGAGGATAGATTATCCATGTCAGCATCTGTTTTCCGTCTGTGGTTGTCTGCCATCGTTCCTCCACGGTTCCCATATCCACCGCATCATAAATATCCTTGTTTTCGAATGTCAACTGAGTCAGCATCTTGTTGCTGTCGTTCAAGGCCAGCGAATAGATTTCATCGGCCTCTTGCATGGAATGTCTTTTGCAGTAAAGTGTGTTGCCATGCAGTCCTGCCAGCGAATAATCATATTGTCCGTCAGTCAGTTCCGTTATCTCTCCCTGCATGTCAATGCTGTAAACATGAACCAACGCATGCCAACAACCCGTAAACACGATTTCATCATTGCCGTTCCAGAGAAACTCGTCCACATTGCTCTCGAACTGTCGCGAAAGGAATGTCTTGCTTCCTGTCGCCATGTCCATTACGAACAAACGGTTCTGATCCGATTCATACCCGTCTCGTGCCATGCTTTGCCATGCCAACTTGCTCCCGTCCGGAGAAAACTGGGGATTCACATCATATCCCATCATGCTTTCTGTCAGATTCCGTGTACTGCCTGTCTCCGTGTTATATAGATAGATATCAGAGTTTGTGCTGAGTGCATAGTCTGTTCCTGTCTTCTTTCGGCATGTGTACGCTATTTGCTTGCTGTCTCGGCTCCATGCCAGTTGCTCCATTCCGCCAAAAGGTTTCATGGGCGACTCGTACGGTTCGCCTGCCAATATGTCCCGTACATTGGTCAGACCATTCTCTGCGCTGTAATCGCCCACAAAAGGATGAGGCGCTGTTTCCGTCCATTCGTCCCAATGTTTGTACATCAGGTCGTCCACTATTCTGCCGCTCGCCTTGGGCAGGTCCGGATACCTGTCTGCAGTGGCGGGTATGGTCTTCACTTGGGATACGAACAGCAGTTTCTTTCCGTCAGGAGAAAACCGGAAACCCTCTATATCGCCCGCATGGTTGGTCAGTTGTTTTTTCCGTTTTCCTTGCGTATTCATTGTCCAGACTTGCATCGAACCGCTCTCATTGCTCAGATAGGCGATACGCCCGTCTTGCATCCATTGCGGATTGAGTTGTCTGAAATTGTCATGCGTCAATTGTTTCCGGCTTGTCCCGTCAGCGTCCATTATGAAAAGTTCCGTATTCGAAGCATTCTTCTCCACCGAATAATAAGACACCGTATAGACAATCCGTCCTGTCGTTTCATGGATGGCAACCTCCCCGATTCTCCCCATTGCCCACAATGCTTCCGGAGAGAATTTCCTGTTTTCTATTGCAGGAGTTTGTTTTCCGATAATATCTGTCTTGGGTTTGTTCATGCAACTGCTTAATAATAGGGTCCCCGCAAGGACACAAACAATACTTTGCTTCATAACTTTCATTATCTGTATTTTTCCTCCGTTTTTGCAACATACAAAGTATTTCCATACCTTGTATTCCTGCTGCAAAGGTAGCATTTTCCCATGATAAGACCAAATAACCCTTGTCGGGCACAAGGCAACCGCATCAAAATGGATAGAATCCAAGTAGTTGTTTGGATAACTATAGATGAATCGCTATGGAACGTCTCGAATAACTCGAATATCTAGAACAACTGGAATAACTATCATCCACCACTGGCACGAGTGTCAGCGGGTTTGTTTCTTCCGGCATTGTGTCGGGTGTCAAAAATGGAGCGAGGATTTCGATAAGCGGAG
>JBNMIS010000032.1:0-21556 GCA_050873385.1 Bacteroidales bacterium
TCAGATGTTCGAGGGACTCGGACCGATCATCACCACTTTGGGTGTCGGCACCGCGGTTATCGGATTCTTCCTGGGTACGTTCTTCGGTATCGACCTTTATGCCGCGTCGTGGGTGCCCGAAGCGCTCAAGTCGGTGATGATCAAGGGCAATGTCGAAGTGGCTGGCTCATCGTATGATATCCAGATGGTTATGGCGCTTTGCATTGGTGTCTTCCACATCTGCTTGGCTATGGTGGTCAAGGCTATTTGCTATACCAAACGCTTTGGTTTCAAGGAGAATATCTCCACGTGGGGGTGGCTTCTGCTCATCATCGGCGGACTGATTGTCCTGCTGCTCGGTATGACGCATCTCTTCCCCGAAGAGGTTACCAAATGGCTGCTTGTCGGTATTGCCGCTGTCTCGGCGTTGGGGATCTATATCTTCAATAAACCCGGGCGTAACCCGCTGATTAACATCGGCGCAGGCTTGTGGGATACCTACAATATGGCTACGGGTATCTTGGGCGATGTGCTCTCGTATATCCGTCTCTATGCCCTCGGTCTGGCGGGCGGAATGCTCGGTGGCGCGTTCAACAATCTGGCAACGATGGTGCTCGGCACAGATCCTACATGGCAATGGCTGCCTTTCGTTATCATCCTGCTGATCGGGCACGCGCTCAATCTCGCCATGTCGGCACTCGGTGCGTTTGTCCACCCCTTGCGTCTGAGTTTCGTGGAGTATTTCAAAAACTCCGGCTACGAGGGCAAAGGAACACTCTATCAGCCGTTTAAGAAATAACAACCGTCCTCAATGGACTTCAATCACTAAAACAATAAACAAATAAAACAATACACTTATGAACGAAATTTTAGGTTATCTCGGTTGGGGACTGATGTTGGGTCTCGCCGGAATCGGTTCTTCCTATGGTACCACTATTGCAGGTAAGGCTGCAGAGGGTGCGCTCAAAAAGAACAAAGACAAATCGAGCAGTTACATGATTCTTTCGGCTCTTCCCGCTACGCAGGGTCTGTACGGTTTCGTGGCTTTCCTGATGTGGATGGGCAAACGTGCGCTTTTTGCTGAGCAAGGTGCAATGTTCTTTGCTGTAGGTCTGGCTGTAGGTTTGGTTTGTCTCTTCTCGGGTATCCGACAGGGGCAAGTCTGCGCCAATGGTATCGCAGGTATCGCTGCAGGTCATGATGTACAAACCAACACGATGATTTACGCGGCTCTTCCTGAGTTCTACGCTATCTTGTCGCTCGTTGCAGCCCTGATGATTTAATCAGTTGCATAGCAGATTATAGGATAGCAGTCTCTCAAATGAGAGACTGCTATTTTTTATGTAATAACTCCAACATAACACGACAGGAACAAGAGACCTTTACAAACTTTTGTCAGAGCGAGCGTTTTGCGGATGAAAAGACAAAAGCATAACGGCCATCCACTGTTTACAAAAATCCAAGATTAACAGGACAAAAGACTAAAAAAAGGAGACCACTTATTGCAAATATTGACGAAGGGAGGAGATATTCCACCCTACCCCGATATGGAAGTAGTTCCGTATTCTTGCCGTATTCTTTCCATCTCTCAGCCTTTTGTCTCCAATAATTTCAAGAGGAAGCGTCCAGGGATCGATGAGGGGTGCTTGAGGGGTCGTAAAACAAAGCGACCTGCCGGTTACAAGAAAAGGAACCATGACAAAACTTCACCAAGCATGGTTGTGCTGGCATTGCAATCCATTGGCTTAATTATACAGAATCAGAGCCGTTCAACATGAATACGTTTGCCGAGATGTTGTGCTGGCATTGCAATCCATCGGCTTAATCATACAGAATCCGAACGATAACAGAAGACTGCATAACAGCATTTTACGAAGAATTCCGGCAAAAAGAACAGAAACATAAACAGAGAGAGCCTTTGTCTAACAACTGCTCTCTCTGTTAGATGACAGGTTTGCGTTACTTAACTTCTATGCCCATTGCTGTATAGACTTTGTCTCCACGTTGTATGAATACTTGTCCATCACAAATCAGTTTATGACAGGATTGTCCCGTTGCCTTGACAGAGCCTGTGGCAGTGGGAACACCGGCTTGGATATTCAACTCTTTCCAATAGCGGTCGCTCTTGTAGTCGGCAACGGCTCCGGCAGGTACATACACAGGGGTTGTGCGGTTGACTTCATAGAATGTCTTGGAGGCGATGACGGGCGGTGTAGCAGAATGTACAATGATCTTCTGCAATTTTCCACAGAGCGCAAAAGCATTGTCACCTATCGTCTCCAACGTACCAGGCAATACCATATTCTGCAGATAAGTACAGCCATAGAACGCTGCATTGCCAATCTCCGTTACGCCCTCGGAAATAGTAAGGTCTTGCAGTTCGTGGCAATTGTAAAACGCCCAGTTACCGATACGGCGCAATGCACTGCCGGCTACAGGAGCGTGCAGTGCTGTGCCCTGCGGCAATGTTGCACCCTCAAACACAATACTGCGCATGCTACGACAGTTCTCAAAAGCACTGTTATCAATTTCTTCCACCGAAGCAGGAATGATTATTTCCAGCAACGAATTGCAATCCGCCACTGCCCTATATGACACTTTGGTCAGATGAGAGGGCAGACGCAAGATCTTCAAATTGTAACACCCGCTGAATGCCTCGTCGGGAATAACGGTATTGGTAGTATTGCTCACATCCAAGGTCTCCAAAGTCTTGTGGCTGCGATTGATTATGCTACATACATTATCTGTCAGTTCTCCATTGGTCAGCAGGACAGACTTAAGGTATTTAGGTGCAGCCGACCATTGTTCCTCCTCAATGTCGAAGACACTTGCAGGGGCTACGATGGTATCCAATGCATAAGAGAATACCGGTTGACAATTAAAAGCAACATCCGAGTTAGGGCATACGAACTTATGCAATTTATCATAGTCAAAGGCAGTAGAATAATTATTATAAGGAGATGCGGTAATACTTTTTACAGTACCCGGAAGAACAACGGATGTCAGATTGCACTTATAAAAAGCATCCGATCCTATATGCAACAAACCAGAAGGAAAGACCACAGAACTCAGATTATTACAAAGGAGAAAAGTACCTTCCCGTATTTCTGTTACGCCATTGGGAATTACGACCGATGTAAGATTGCTGCAAGCACGAAAAGCCCTTGCCCCGATTTGCGTTACACTATTCGGAATGGTAACGGAGGTTATGCCCTTATCTTTAAAAGCATCATCACTAATAGATACTGTTCCTTCACGAACTGCTATTGACAGAGATGTGCCTTGCGGTATATCGCCCTTGTATTGGTACAGCACATTACCGATATACACCACACCATCCGGCAGACTCTCATACCACGGCGTACCATAAAAAGCAAATCCGCCGATATACGATACACTATCAGGAACCGAAATGGAGGACAATGAAGTACATTTATAGAAAGCGCTTTCCCCGATATACGTTACACTGTTCGGGATAACAACGGATACCAATTCCGTACAACCGAAAAACGCTCTCGCCAAAATGGAAGTGGTGCCGTCTTTTATAGTTACCGAAGTGCCTTGCGGCATTGTCCCTTTGTATTTATACGCCATCTTGCCAATGTACACCATGCCATCTTCCTGCCGGTCATACCATGCCGTGCCTTCGAATGCATCAGCAGGAATATACGTTCTACTACTCCCAATAGTAATGGATGACAGTTTCTTGCACCCCTTAAAAGCAGCATTGCCAATCTGCACTATACTTGCCGGAATAGAAACAGACATCAAGACCGTATCATTGGAGAATACATTGCCGATAATACGAGTCACACTATATTCTGTGCCGTCAAATACAACCGTTGATGGTATATTTACAATTGTTTCTGTTCCCTTATGTGCTGTATATAATGTGACAGTTCCACATTCCCATTCATTTATATAATACCCCAAACCACCACTTTCAAAGGAAGTAAAAGTTTCTGCATGTACACCGACAATGCTCAGCAAGAGCATAAACAATAGAAAAAAGATCTTTCTCATAATCTTTGGATTTTGCTTGGATTGACGGCACCTCATCTATCCGTTTGTATAAAAAAGAAGCGTGGTACCCTATATTCTGCTTATTCTCCACGCTGAGGTTCCGGAAAGACCCTGTAACAAGAACAAACAATATACGCCCACGCCCGATATGCAGAAAAGCCACACCAAACAGGTGCGGGCTATCATTACATACCACGAGGGCATTTATTGCCTCTTGTCTTGGGTTACGAAATTTTCCGGATTTCAGCATGCCAAAACAAGCGCATATAAACGCCTTTTATTATGTCTGCAAAGTTGAATGTTCGGCTATCGGGCGTGCGATGATTGCTGTTCTGCGACATCAGTCCCGCCCGCACAAGCCTTTCCCAACTTTACGGGACAAAATTACAATAATTCATCCAAATCTAAAAGTTAGTCATACCATTTTCTTCCGTCCAAACAAGATGTCAGCGAGTAAATTCCAAAATAAGAACTATGCGCCAGTGCATCTTACGGGTTGAGCCTTTCGCCTAAGAGGTTGTATTCCTGACCGTTGCAGATGATGATTACATTGCCGTTGCGCAACTCTTTGCGTGCAGTGGCAGCCTGTGCGGCAGCGGCGTTGTCACACCCTGTTTGCGGGTTGTCGGTAACATCCCTCACCAGGCGCACGGAAGTACCGAAATGACGCAGGTCCGGCTGTTTGGAACTCAAGTAACCGGTGTAGTAGAAAGAGTATGCCTCAGTGCTTTTGTTGCTGTCGGGAGTGCCTGTCCAGTAGTAGGCACCCCGGATACTCGCATCAATTCCCGAACGGGAGTTTGCAGCGGGCAGAAATACGGCACCCGCCTGCTCCATACGTTGCCATTCATCGGCGGTGTATTTGTTGTGCCAGTATTCTTCCAAGCGGCCCTGCGATATGTAACAGGTACCATCTGCTTCGAGCAGCAGCCCTGTTTCGGTGCTGGACTTGAAGGTCAGTCCGTCGGGCGTTTGCCAGTTGTCGGGCAGGATGAGTATCCCTTGCGCATCGTGTACGGTGCCCGTGGAAAATAGTTTGTCGGCATTGGGGCGGTCGTAGAAGATGTACGTCCACTCGTCCTTGGTGAGTGTGCGCCACGGGTTGAGCGTGTTGCCGCCGTTGGCGATGGGGTTGGTGCCCCAGTCCACGAAGTCGCCCGAATAGTCGGCATCGTTCGCCGAGATGCTGATGCCCCATGGGACACCCGTGCTGCCGCTCCAGCCGAAAAGGTCGATATGGTCGGCAAGTTGCCCGTCGGCGACGTTGGCTGTGCCGAGGTAGTCTATCTGATAGTCAGCAAACTGCCAGGTGTCGGTGCTTGCCCTGTACGACAGGTTGCCCTGCGAGAAATATACGCGCCTGTCTGCCGACACCGAGATGGGGTGCGCTATGTACGAGGGCTCGGGAATGAATACTGCCTTGACCGTAACATCGCCCGTCAGCACGGTGAATTGGTACTTGCCTGCCGCTTCGTCCACACAAGTGAGGGGCAGGCTGTTAGTGCCCTGCATCGCCGAGATGCTGCGGAAGCGATACCCCTCGGCGGGTGTGGCGGTGATGGTGATGATGTCATTTTCCATGGCGCGGGTCGTGTCCGCCGTCAGGGTGCCTTGTCCGGATTGCGTCAGGGTGATGGTGTATTGAGGCACATCCCACACGAGGCGCACCGAGTGCCCATAGGAACGCGACCATTCCTGCTGCGGGTCCACCAGATATTCGTAGAAACGCATACACTGCGTATTGAATTGAGGCATAGGCACATCCGACCAATACCGTCCGTCGTTGTAAGTGAACACCCTGTTGCCGTCTCTGGCTCCTGCGGCTGGGAGGAAGACGGCTCCTTTTGCCTCCATGGTCTCCCATTGATAGGCACTGTACTTGTTGTAGCCCCAGTCACGTGCCTGCGGTCTCCACGAGATGGTGGACAGCGGGAAATTGTCGGGTAGCAGTATCAGCCCGTGCACTCCGTCCACGGTGCCCCGGGAGTAGAGTTGGTCTGCGTTGGGGCGACCTTTGACGATATACCACCATTCACTGGTGCCCGGTGTGCGCCACGTGTTGGCGGGGCTGGTGCCGATGACGTTGGTTCCCCAGTCGGTGAATGATGGATAGTATGCGGATTGTTGATTTGTGAGGGTAGGGTTGTTGCCCGTTCCCCAACCGAAAAGGTCTATCCAACCGTCGTAGGTGTCGGATATATTGTTGTTGTCTTTGCCGATGCAGTCGGTCTGTTTCTCGGCAAAGCGCCAAGTCTTGGTGCTTGCCTGATACTGCACGTTGCCCCGTGAGAAATAGACAATCCTGTCCGCTGATGTGGAGAAGATTCCACGGATGGCACCATCGGGTGTCGTACTCTGCGCCTGTGCACCGAGCGCGGCTAAGGCAGCCGTAAGGAGGATGTAGAAGCGTTTCATAACAAACTGTATTTAGGGGTTGATTATATCCTCTATATTAAATGCATGATTACATCATCAGAATAAATTCTCAGCGAGTGAGTCCAAACGACAGGACAAGACGATGAGAAGATATACCGACGTTATTGGGCTGTTGCTGCCAGGCATGCGCATAGAATTGCACCGACTCCATGCGATATTGGTAGGCACAATCGAAGAACCAGCGACGGGTACGGTAACCAAAACCAAGACTTGCATAGTGCGTACCAACGGGATTAAAGAATTCCGTATCCGTGCGGGTATCGGTTGGGGAAGGCATAACGGAAAAGCCGGTATGCGCAAAGGATGAACGACAAGCATAGCCCATCCGCAAGAACCAATTGCTACGCACCACATATTCTCCTCCTATTTTCAAGGTGTGTTCGTAGGGAAGAGCGGAACGAAGCCGGCAACGAAGGTCGTATTCCAAAGAAAGAAGTCCTTTAGCGGCAAACTGAAAGGCAACTCCTGCAGTCGCCTGCATAGGCAACAAATAACGGCTGAGCGAGATGGAATTGACAGGGGAAGTGACACTACCATAACGCACCAGATTGTCCACACGCAGATAAGAGACTGTAGGCGAACGGAAGGATGCCCCCAAACGGAAACATGACACAGGGCGGTACAAGAACCCAAGTGCCGCGTTCCAACCGATGCCCGAAGCGGAAACAGAGGTTGTGTAGGAATATCCCCCACCCTTTTCAAAAGATTCGGAATAGACAACCTCTTTATGATGTATGAGGGACAAGATATTGGCAGAAAGACCAAAATAGAACCGATTGGAGATGTTGGCGGCATACGAAAAGGAGTATTGGTCGACAGCCCCTGTTTCTTTCACTTGCGTTGCAGCCTGCACCATTTCACCATTCTCCAATACGGAATACCAACCGGCAGTTGTACCGACCGTGTCGGGCACAATCACCCCACAATCGTATCCCATTACAGAAAGCCAACCTATAGACGAATCGTACCTGACTTTGTCTTCTGCATCCAAAGAGGATTTGGGCTGTCCATTGGTGAGATTTGCCAACAAGTCGGTTTGCGAGACAGGAAGATGAGCCGTTGTCTGATAGGAACGGTTGTAAGAACGCAAGCGATGGTACTGCAAAGCAACGTTGCTACGCAACAAGCCCGCCTGCTTATCCTCATTTCCAAATCCGAACACCCAAGAGACTTGCGGGACACGAAGCAAATGCGTCTGCAAAGGCGCGGCAGAAGAATGGCTGAAAATGAACTGTTCGTCAAGCGTAAAAGACAATTCCCTACGCCGGAAGACGCCCAAAGCCGCCGGATTATCGGTAATGGCGGAGACATCGCCTCCCAAAGACGCGAATGCGCCCGCCATAGACACATAGCGTGCCGAACCGGTGATATCCTGTGCAGAAAGAAGACAGCGGTCGAAATCCTGCGCCCCAAGCAACGAGACGAACAACAGCAAACCACCTATGCACAAACAACGGACCTTCATCGCACCAGATTAACAACAATTGTATCGGCAGACGACACAGAACGAAGTGTATCGGCAGGTTCTACAAAGACAGTGTCCACAAAGACAAACTCCTTTATCCGCTTCGTGTCGTAATAGGGTTTGAGCGAAGCCCCCGTTTCGTCGGCAACAGACAAAGAAGGTGTGTAGTAGATATCATCCACATAGCGGTCGTCGGCAAAAAGACAGACAGCAAACAACAGGGTCAAGATGACGAGGGGATGCCTCATTTATACAAAGCATTGAGCGTCTTAGCCAACTGAAGCCCAGCCGTATAGAGGCTGAGGTCCAAATCGCGGCGGAAGCGATAGACATAGTGGTAATTGTTGGTATCACCCGTTTCCTGATAAGCATAGATCTGCTGTTGGCGATCGTATGTCAGGAAGATGCAATCCAACAAAGACAATTGCTGCAACTGTTTCTTTTGGTCAGCATAGCGATCATTCAGATAGGTGACATACTCGCTATAGGAATACTGCGTATTATCGATGAGCCACCGATCCCAGAGAGAATGAAGGTTGGTACCCCGACCAAACCAGCGCATCTGCACCCGGTTTCCCCCTTTGTCATCAGGATACCCCAGATGCATGGGCTGGAACATATCGCCCATGATATGCACGACAAACTTAAGAGCGACCGCATCCGTTTTGTCGGTTTGCAGTACTTTCGTCAGGCTGTCCAAAGCATAGAAAAGATGTTCTCCCTCTGCTTTCGGATTATTATACAAATCGGTTATATCCTGTTCCGTAAGCCCCGCCCGAAGGTTCTGGTAGTGCCACACGTGGGACTGAGGATAGATTGTATCGGATTTTATCTCATCGGGCCACGAAGACTGATAGACCATACCCCTGGTACCCAGAACAGCATCCACCTGCCTACGGGCTTTTCCTGTAAGGTTCCGGTAGGCAATCTCTGCCACAATACGATGTCCTACAGCATCCCACGCATTTGCACCCAATGCAAAAACAAAGGAAAAGACTGCAAGGAGGAGAAACTTATTACTCTTCATACTGACCAAATTATGATATTAAGTTATTATCCGATTGTTATCAAGCGTGAAATCCTATGATTTGGCGAACTTCTTCAATTGTCTTTTCCGCACTTGCCGCAGCATGCTCAGCCCCCGACTTCATAACCCTATCAAGATAATCTTCATCGTTCCTGAACGCCACAATCTTTTCACGGATAGGCGCGCAGAAAGCATTGATATCTTCAGCCAACTGCTTTTTCATGTCGCCGTAACGAATAGACATATCGTTGTACTTGTCGTTGAAATAAGCACAGGTGTCGGGCGTAGAGACGAGTTCCATAAGAGTGAACAAGTTCTGTATGACTTCGGGCTTTTCCTGGTTGGGCATTGCGGGTCCGGCATCGGTAACCGCCTTCATCACTTTCTGCCGGATGGTTTTCTCATCGTCGCAAAGATAGATAGCATTCCCTTCACTTTTTCCCATTTTTCCCGTTCCATTGAGTCCGGGGACTTTCACCGCCTTATCGGCAAAGTGGAAAGACTCCGGTTCTTTGAAATAGTCCACGCCATAGATACGATTGAACCGCCTTGCGCAAAGACGCGCCATTTCCATGTTCTGCTCCTGGTCTTTCCCGACAGGGACCTTGTCGGCTCTATGCACAAGGATATCCGCTGCCATGAGCGTAGGATAGGTAAGCAAACCCGCATTTACGTTGTTGGGGTTCTGGCGCACTTTTTCCTTGAAACTGGTGACACGCTCCAACTCTCCCAAATAGGTATTCATATTGAAGTAGAGATAGAGTTCAAGTACCTGCTTGACATCGCTCTGTACATAAACGGGAGCCTTTTCAGGGTCTATGCCACAAGCAAGATATTCGGAGAGAATCGTTTTAGCCGAATTACGTATATTCTCGGGGGTCGGGTGCGTCGTGAGAGAATGCCAGTCGGCAATAAAGAAGAGGCACTGATACTCATCCTGCATCTTCACGAAACTCTTTACTGCACCGAAATAGTTTCCCAAATGCAGATTCCCTGTAGGGCGAATGCCCGATACTACTTTTTCCATAATCAATCAACCAAATATGTTTTCAGAATCTTGTAACCGTTATTGTCAGGCATCGTCTTCCTCGTCACGAATAGGAAGAGAGCGTTTAATCCGCTGGTCGAGCGCCGTAAGCGTTTCCGTCTTAGCCACTCCCGGTATTTCCTGTATTTTCGAGTTGAGGAGTTCGAGCAAATGCTCGTCGTTCCGCGCATACAACTTGATAAGCAACGAAAATGCGCCCAAAGTGAACTGACTTTCCACAACTTCGGGAATCTTGTCCAACTCAGCCGATACAGCCTTATAGAGGTTACCTTTCTCCAGCGTTATTCCGACATAAGCACACAACTGATACCCAAGGGATTTAGGATTCACAAAATAGCCCGACCCTCCGATAACCCCCATATCAATCATCCGCTGCACACGCTGATGCACCGCAGCACGGGACACACCGCACATTTCAGCCACTTCCCGGAAAGGAATACGAGCATTTTGGACTATTATCTTCAATATTCTCTTGTCTAATTCATCCAGTACTTTTTCCATCATTTGAATTATGAGTTGTTATTGTAATTATCTATCATATTGCAAAGAACAGGAATTGGTTCCGCTACAAATATCCACCACTTTACGTTCCGTTTATCACAAAGAAACGCCATTGGCTTATCACCTGTCCATTTCAACGACAAAAGTACAAAAATCTTTCAAAATGACAAAGTTTTGCCATAAAAATCATTTTTGTAGCATATTGACATTATTTCACTCTTATTCTTTGAGAATTGTTAGACGGCAATGAGAGATTACCGGACTCTCAGGGAAAAAGAATCCATGAGTCCGTGAGTTTATGTTTTCAAGGATCCCAGTATCCTGTCCGATTTACCAATTACATCTTGCCGAGGGGTCGACGAGGAGTGCTTCAGGGGTCGAAACAGACGAGAGTCTGAATTCACCCCAAAAGGTTTTTCCATCCACAATTGAAACAATGCATAATTTTTCCCATAAACCGGTTTGACGACATCGACTCCAGTTGTCCATGCAAATGATTGGAACATTCAGAAAGACGGAGAGTTACAGTCATGTCCTGCTTTTCCTCTGCATGACAAAACAACATCTCCGCCTACCGAAATCCCTGCTTCATTTTCGGCGCACCGACACAATGCCGAAAGTTGCAGACTCACGAACCCGAATATTTCCCCTGTAATTCCCCAACAGATTCTCAAGACAGGCAGATTGCACATAAAAAGCCCATATCGTTTACATCCGAAGACGAAAACAACACGGACTCTGAAAGAGAGAAAAGGAAACTACAAAAATACAAAACAAGAAACAAAACCCCGCTAAAAGCGAAGCGCCAGACCAAGACTTGCAGGAGATGCCGAGATATGCAATTCCGCAACAGGCTCGACATGGCTGTTATAGATATCAATTGCCTTGTGATAACCGGCATATCCTCCGCACAGAAGTCCGATACTTATTGACGAAAAGACAAGACCTACACCCAAAGTAGGGAGACTTGCCTCCATACCAACAGGAATCAATCCAAGAGAAAGCAAATCGGCAGTAACACCGATGCCGGCCATCACATAACCTCCGACTACGATACGTCTCGCTTTCCGCCATTGCCCTGCTGCAAGGATGTCGATTTGAATGATACGCTCCACTTCTTTTCTTGACACATATTTACCCGCGTATTGATATTCGCCCCTATCACGACAGATCCGCCTGCTTCCGCCATACGCAACCGCAGAAGAATGGGGAGTTTGAGAGACTACGGGGGAAGATGACGAGATTGTTTTCGGGACTTGACTTGTTGCCACTTCTGATTCAGCAACATCTTCAACTTCTCCGTTGCGCTGTGGATTCTTTTGTTCTCCAACAGTCTCGACGGTACCATCCCGATAGACAATGACAGAGATCCGAGAAAGAGGTGTAGAGAAAATGACGGACTGCGGGCGGTCGGTGCGTACATAACGGACATCCGTATCCGTAATTTCACGTATAGAACACTGAATTTTAGTATGTTCTATCGTGACAATCAAGTCGTACTCCTCAGCAAAAAGCGACAGACCATAAAACAAAAAGAAGATAGAAAAAAGAACTGTTTTTCTCATGATGCAATTATTTACGTTTAACGGGTACAAAGTTCGGTACAATAGCAGAGGTAAGCAAAGAATAACATAAATACAAGGTTACCAGAAAGAAAGGTTTATGGTAACCAAAAGCGAATTTGGCTTGCGGGTTCGAACTGCATGGCATAATTTTGCGGGAAGAAATACGAAACAAACATATGAAAGACACAGAATACACAGGTCTTGTAATCTTAAGCAGGAAGGAATGCATAGGCGGCATCAGCGAAGTTATGCTCAATGAGAAAAGCCGCCGAACAAACCTGGAAATTGCCCAAGAGATATTGCAAAAGATAGAAGAAATCAGCAAAGACGGGACCGTAGAAATCATTTTTGCCGATGACATCCGGAAGTATATCAAGATACTGCAAGAGGAAGGACTAAGTCCATTGGTTGTGGATTCAAAGTTGCAAATAAGGTTACCTCTCTACGAACTAACATTAGACTTGCCGCCTTTAGCCAAGGCAATCTATATACTCTACATCCGACACAAGGAAGGTATGTACAGAAAACAAATTGCCGACTTCAAAGAAGAACTCCTATGGCTTTACGCTTCCTGTTCGGGCAGAAAAACCGATGACAGGACATGCGCTGTCATTGACAACCTGCTTGATTTTCAGAGAAAGAACTTGGACAAACAGATGAGTACCATCAATCGTGTTTTCCGAAAAGCCTTGAAAGAAAAAGCAATACATTACCTGCCACAAAGCAAACACAGAGGAGAAACAAGGCAATTGGATTTTGACAGAGTAAGTTTTCATCTGCCGCATTACCTGGAGGGCGAAAGACCATACACCCCCTACCCTGCAAAATCTGAGGGAGTAATCAGCATGAAGGATTTCCCAAAGATTGAAGTACGAAAAAAGCAATAAAAAAAATCCATCAACATCATATAATTTTTATCATGAAAAAGAGTACAATCATTTTAGTTGCGGCTACAATACTATGCTGCTGCAACGACCCTTATGAAAACCCTTATCCAACAGGCCAAGATTCCAAACCGGCAGAAGCACCCATGCCTGAAGCAGGATTTACGGTAAAAGTGACCAAACCACTGACCATAGAATGCAAAAACATATCCAAGAATGCAGAGTCTTACAAATGGGAATTTGGAGACGGCTACACTTCCAGAGAGGAAAATCCGACCTACAGGTACACAGGAAAAGGAGCCTATAAGGTCAAACTGACAGCAACCAATGCTGACGGAAAGAAAAGTTATGCTTACAAGAATGTAACAGTGGAAGAACCGACACGAATCATATTTACCGGACTACGGTACGAGCGCGTAGGATACAACAACAAATACTACAAGTTCAAACTGAAAGACAGCGGTCCATACAGTGTGGAGACATGGGCTAACAGTTATTACGAATTGCTTTCCAATGCGGTAATGCCCTTTGATTACATTTTTGCCACACCTGTGGAATTGAGCAGTATATACAAACATGACTACTATGACATATTTGTATATTGGAGTGACAAGAACAGCGGAGATGGTACTCAAATCTTACGACAAAGAATCTACACCAGCACCATATACGCAGGTTATCCGTATGAAATAAGGAGGACATCGGACAACGGAAGTACGCAAGTGGTACTACTATTCGACTACAAATGACAGCAAAAAGACAGCAGATTCGTAGATCCAAAGATACCCGCTGACCGGATTAAGTCCGTATCTGCTCAATTCCATCAGCGGGTATCTGTATCTACGAAAACCTTTTATGTGCGACCATCGAAACGGGACGGATACGGCATTGTCCATTGCAAATCCCGTCAATTGGCAGAATATGCATTATGTACCGCGTGGCATAGTATTTGCTTTTTCGGGAAGAAAAAGAGATGATATTATGAAAAGAAGCAATGTTTTGTTGGTTGGCTGCGTGATGAGCAGTTTACAACTGTTTGCAGCGGAAACGACCGTTCCCCTTCAGGATGTCCTATTGTTTCTGAACGGGGCAGAATTACACCACCGTGTTTCAGTACCCGTAAGAGCAGGAGAGAATACACTGGTGCTGCAAGGAATCAGCCCGGCAGCAGATTTTTCGACACTCCAAATCACGCTGTCCGCAGGAAACAGTCTTGCCGGACACGAGTATACAACCCGCAAGACAAATGACGAGGAGACGGCGAGACACTGGAGAGAACTACGCGCAGACAGCGCACGGCTAAGCAACGAATGCTCCATAACCGAACAATCGCTCGTCATTCTTGAGAAGGGATTGCAACAAAACATCGCCACCCACACAAGCGGAAAAACCGGAACTGACGGCATAAACAGCACCCTAAAATGTTATCAGCAGTACGCCAAGGAATTGCGCATTCAATTATATGAAGAACAGACGGCTTTGGCAGACTGTAAAAAACGCATGGACGAACTGCGCAGAAAAGAAGAAGAAAAAGAGCAGACCAACGCACTGACTACCGGCGTGCTTACATTGCATGTCAATGCAATCAAAGAGGGACAGGCACAGATAGATGTAAGATATTTCAGTTATGCGGGATGGTGGGTTATGCAATACGACGCCCACGTCACCAAAATAGGCGATCCTATCACATTATCGGGCAAAGCGGTGGTGCAACAAACGACGGGCATTGACTGGGAAGGCGTGAATATACGATTGTCGACAGCATCACCCAGCAGAGGCATGACCGCACCCGAACCGACACCTATTGTACTTCGCCGCTATCAACCTCAGCCGAGAGCCATGATGGTCGCCTACAGCAAGAGTGCATCCACCAATGATATATTGTCAGGTTCAGCGACATTGGAGGAATCGACCGTGGAAGAAACGGCTGTTCCTTTCGTTGAAAAAGAATATACGATAGGGAAAAGTTACACTATCAAAGGGAACGGACTAAAGCAATCCATCCCATTGGAGGAGGTGACACTGAACAATGTTCAATACGAGTGCTACACATTACCCCAGAAAGACCAGCGTGTTTACTTAACGGCACGCATAAAAGACATACAGGAACAACCGTTGCTTTCCGGAAACGTATCCGTCATATACAACAACACCTACTACGGAGAGCAGTATCTATCGGCAAATACCACCAACGAAGATATAGTCCTCACATTGGGAGAGGAACAGAATGTATCGGTAAAACGCGAAAAGACAGAGGATTACACCACAGAGAAACATTCTCAAAAAGACATACAGCGCACTTTCACCTACCAAATAACACTACAGAACAATGCAACAGAAGAACGGAACATTGTATTGGAAGAGGCATATCCGATTTCAGCAAACAACCAAATAAGCGTCATACTCAGTGACAAAACCACGCCTGCCGACCGCTGCGACAAGACAAAAGGTGTTCTGAGATACGACATAACGTTGCGTCCACAAGAGACAAAAACCATCACGACAGGGTACACCATAAAATACCCGAAGGATTGGACAATCAACTTATAAAGCACAAAAGACGGCACCGACAAGTCAGTGCATGATCTGATAGATGAGTTCTTTCCAGATTTCGGATTCCGTGACACTCGGGTTATTGAATCCTTTGGAACGAGCATCGGCACGCCGGATATATCCTATAATGCGGAACGTTTTGCCTTTGGTGAAGCGTTCCGCCGCTTTTTGATAGTCCTTAACGAAATAAGGGGATATTTTAAGGAGGCTCGCCACGGTTCGCTCATCTTTCTGTTCCCGCGGGAGATAGAGGTAGAGAAGGAGGTTCGAGAAAAAGTTGAACAACGGCATAATTTCCTTCTGAATAGGGTGCTGTTTGCTATCGGCAAAATACATGGCAATCCTGTTTGCCTTAAGAATATCACCATTGACGATTGCAGACTCCAATTCGAAGATATTGTAATCTTTGCTAATACCTATATTCCGCTGCACGACATCAGCATCGATGTGCGTCACCCCGGCGGGAAGCCCCGCAATAAGGCGCTGCAATTCGCTCACAATCTTCTGCAAATCGTTACCAAGGCTCTCTGCCAGAAGTGCCGATATGCGTTCATCGATACGTATACCGGCACCTTTTGCAGTGTTGTATTGCCGAATATAGTCAGTTATCCACTTTTGAATCTGATAGTCGCGCAGTTTGGGTGACTCCATCATCACCCCACCCTTTTTCTCTATTTCCGCGAAGACGGATTTACGGCGATCCGGTGAGCCGTACTTATAGCAAAAGACCAGCACAGTGGTTGGCATCATTTGTTCCAAATACAACTCCAAGGCTCCCCAATTGCGGATATTCTGTGCTTCTTTGACAACAATCAACTGCCGTTGTCCCATCATGGGATAACGGCGTGCCGCAGCAATCACAGGAGAGAGATCGCGTTCACAATCTTTGCCATAAACAACGGTCAGGTCGAACTCACGACTCATTTCATCGAGGACATGCTTTTCCAAATAGTCTGCGACCAAATCAATATAGTAAGGTTCCTCGCCGAAAAGGAAATAGAGAGGAGCATAGACGCCCTTCTTAAGTTGCAACTGAAGTTCGGAACAGGAAGTCATGACAGATTATTCAAACCGCAGATGTTTCAATGTGAAAGAGTTGTTCTGGATAGCCGTAAGCGCATCGATACCTATTTCGAGATGTTCTTTGGCGTACAATTCGGTAGTTTTGCGATCCATTGCATCGGTCTTTATGCCTTCGGGCTGGAGCGGCATATCAGAGATGAGGAGGAGGACACCCGTCGGAATACTATTATGGAAACCCACAGAGAGCAAGGTAGCCGTTTCCATATCCACCGCATAGGCACGCGTGGCACGCAGGTACTGACGGAACTGCTCATCGTGTTCCCAGACGCGTCGGTTGGTAGTATAAACCGTCCCCGTCCAGTAGTCGTGTCCATAGTTGCGAATGCTCGTAGAAACCGCACGCAGGATACTGAATGCGGGCAATGCGGGGATTTCGGGAGGGAAATAGTCGTTGCTTGTACCTTCGCCCCGAATAGCCGCCGACGGAAGGATATAGTCCCCTATTTTGTTTTTATCTCTCAGCCCGCCACATTTCCCAAGGAAAAGCACTGCTTTGGGATGGATAGCACTCAGCATATCCATGATAAGGGCGGCATTGGGGCTACCAATACCGAAATTGATTATGGTCATGTCGTTGGCACTTGCATTCGGCATATTGCCTTCCCTGCCAACAACAGGCACATTGTATTGCTCGGCGAACAACTCTACATAGTGCGTAAAGTTGGTCAGCAGGATATATTCCGAGAAATCCTCCAACTTGCGCTTGGTATATCTCGGCAACCAGTTCTGTACAATTTCATCTTTTGTCTTCAACATAACACCAATAGACTTAAACTCTTGTGCAAAGATAGGAAAAAAGCGATGTCCTACAAAATTTCCCATACAGAAATTTGGACATTGCCGGAAGTTGTTGTACTTTTGCAGCCCCGAGAGAGAACAAGCACCCGGGAAAGTGCCAACGGCACGAAGGTGGACAGATTTGGACTGCTTGCAACCACCAAAAAAAATGCTAAAATCGTTCTTATCAACGCAGAAGCAATCCATAATTTTCATGTTAAACCCTGTGCATGCAGACGCCAAGAGGCGGTATAGTGCTTGTATATATCAGCGGTAGCCTCTGCATACACAACAACAAGTTGTACTAAAATTATGTCTTATTTATTCACTTCTGAATCTGTATCGGAGGGTCATCCCGACAAAGTTGCAGACCAAATTTCCGATGCTGTACTGGATGCATTTCTTGCACAAGACGAGGGAAGCCACGTAGCGTGCGAAACACTCGTAACAACGGGGCAAGTAATCATAGCCGGAGAGGTTGGCAGCCAAGCGTATGTTGACCTTCAGCAAGTGGCCCGCAAGACAATAGAGCGTATCGGCTATACCAAGAGCGAATACATGTTTGACGCTGCATCGTGCGGCATACTGACGGCAGTTCATGAACAATCGAAGGATATCAACCAAGGCGTATCCCGCGGAAGCCTACTGAGCCAAGGGGCCGGAGACCAAGGAATGATGTTCGGCTATGCCACCGACGAGACAGACAACTATATGCCTCTCACGCTCGACCTTGCACATACACTGGTTTACACATTGGCACGCATCCGCCACGAGGGAAAGCAGATGACTTATCTCCGTCCTGATTCCAAATCGCAAGTAACGATGGAATATGACGAGAACAACCGTCCTATCCGGATAGACACCATCGTTGTCTCCACCCAGCATGACCCCGATGTCACACAAGAACAAATAGCCCAAGACATCCGCGAGATATTGCTGCCCCGCGTAGCCACCCGCGACCAACGATACAAAGAACTACTCAGCGATACACGAATCAAATTGCTAGTCAATCCGACCGGCAGTTTCGTCATCGGAGGTCCTCACGGCGATACAGGACTGACAGGGCGAAAGATTATCGTGGACACCTACGGAGGCAGAGGAGCGCACGGCGGCGGTGCTTTTTCAGGCAAAGATCCGAGCAAAGTGGACAGATCGGCCGCCTACGCAGCCCGTCATATTGCAAAGAACCTGGTTGCAGCGGGCGTAGCACACAGAGTGCTGGTACAAGTAAGTTACGCCATAGGCGTGGCAGAACCCGTGAGTCTGTGCATTGACACCTACGGAACAAACCTGACACGATTCAGCGATGCAGAGATAGCCGACCGCATACGTACGCTCTTTGATCTGCGACCGGGTGCGATAGCAGAGACCTATCACCTGCGGCAACCCATCTACGAAGAAACCGCTTCCTACGGACACGTAGGCCGTTCACCACAAACCGTAGAAAAGACCTTTACGGACGGCAACGGCAAGCCGTTTACCCGAACCGTAGAACTCTTCAGTTGGGAGAAATTAGACAGAGCCGAAGAACTAAAAAAGATATTTACAGACTAAGATACACCAGTATCCATACACCAAGCGGCAACTACAACGGGTTTGCCAATCTCCCGACGAGGGGTCGTCGAGGTCCCGTTGAGAGGTCGTAAGCAGGAAAGTGGTCAGAGCAAGCGACAGAGGAAACCGTTGCGAAGCACAAACCAGTGCACGGAGACAATCCGGCAACTTGCAACAAGTTACATTTCCGTCCTGCATCTGACAGCCCGCCTGACAGATGGATATGACATCCTAGTTCAACCATAGAACTTTACAGAGGTGGGGCTATTGTTTTTCCCTCACCTAACAGCCATAAGGCAACCACATAAAACACTGAAAACAATGAGAAATACAGAAGAACTGAAAGGAGTCAGTTTATTGGGAAACCAACACACCTCCTACCCGACCGATTATGCTCCGCAACTACTGGAGACATTCGTTAACAAGCACCCAGAGAACGAGTATTTAGTGACATTCCACTGTCCGGAGTTTACATCGCTATGCCCCAAGACAGGACAACCCGACTTCGGGACCATTATTATCTCGTATATTCCCAGAGAGAAAATGGTGGAAAGCAAATCCCTGAAACTCTATCTGTTCTCTTTCCGCAACCACGGAGATTTTCATGAGGACTGCGTCAACATCATCATGAAAGACCTCATACGCCTGATGGATCCCAAGTATATTGAAGTGACGGGGTTGTTTATGCCACGCGGAGGAATAAGCATATATCCTTTTGCCAACTACGGCGACGAAGCACATCAGCCGCTAAGAGAGACACGACTGAAAGAACAGATGGCAACCTATTTATCACTAAACAGCACAAGGAGATGAAAGACAGTATATTGGTATATTCGGGCGGTATGGACTCCACCACAATGCTTTATGACTACAAGGACGAGATAGCCCTAGCAGTCAGTTTTGACTACGGGAGCAACCACAACCAGAAGGAACTGCATTTTGCTTCGTTGCACTGCAAACGGTTAGGCATCAAGCATATTATCATTCCTCTTGAGTTTATGAAACAATACTTCCACAGTTCGTTACTGGAAGGTGGAGATGCCATACCCGAAGGGCACTACGCAGCCGACAATATGCGCTCGACCGTAGTTCCGTTCCGCAACGGAATTATGATAGCCATAGCAGCCGGTCTTGCAGAGAACTACGGTTTGCAACGCATCATGCTTGCCAACCACAGCGGAGACCACACCATCTATCCCGACTGCCGTCCGGAGTTTGCGGCTGCCATGGACAAGGCCTGCCAGGCAGGGACCTATCAGCATGTGCAACTGTTCACCCCCTATACAGAATGGACAAAGACGGATATAGCCAGACGAGGGAAAGCACTCGGCATTGACTATGCGGAGACATGGAGTTGCTACAAAGGAGGAGAACGTCCATGCGGGAAATGCGGCACATGCGTGGAACGCAGGGAGGCTCTACGGGAAGCCGGAATAGAAGACACAACACAATACGAAGAATAACATTCAAAGGAGGATATCCATGTACTACGTAGAAAAAAGACTCTGCATTTCAGCAGCACATAACCTGAGACTCTCCTATGAGAGCAAATGTGAAGCACTGCACGGGCACAACTGGATCATAACCGTCTATTGCAAAGCCGAAGAACTGAACCAAGACGGCATGGTGACAGACTTCACACACATAAAAAGCATTGTGAAGGACACCTTTGACCACAAATACATCAATGAGGTGATTCCCATGAACCCTTCGGCAGAAAACATAGCACGCTGGATATGCGACCATGTAGAGAACTGCTACAAAGTATCGGTACAGGAGTCGGAAGGAAATATCGCCATATACGAAAGATAATCCCAGGTATGTACCGCATCAACGAGATATTCTACAGCCTGCAAGGAGAAGGGTTTCACACAGGAACTCCTGCCGTGTTTGTCCGATTCTCAGGCTGCAACCTGCATTGTCCGTTCTGCGACACAGATTTCGGTCAATACACACTCCACAGTGCAAAAGAGATATGCCAGCAAGTGGCAGACCTCATACAAGAGAAAGAAGGACTTCCTGCTTCGTCCACATTGGTAGTTCTCACAGGCGGAGAACCTTCTTTGCAAGTGGACGAGGAACTTATCAACGAACTGCATCAAACAGTGAAGACCATCTGCATTGAGACCAACGGCACCCATTCGCTACCCCATGGGATAGACTGGATCACCTGTTCACCGAAAGAAGGCAGCAAAGTGGCACTCAAACAGGCAAACGAGGTCAAGGTGGTGTACACGGGACAAAATGTGGAACCATGGCAGAGACAAATTTCTGCCCAGCACTACTTTTTGCAACCGTGTTCATGCCGGAACACGCAGGAGACCATAGAGTATATACTGGGGCATCCAACATGGCGATTGTCTCTACAAGCCCATAAACTGACGGGCGTGAGATAAGGAATGGCATATTCTTTGCTGCCGACAATGTAAGATGACAAGGTTGCAGACCTTGTAACCACGCATCGAAATACAGTTTAGCCGATATGCTACACATTACGAATTGTTATATCAAGCACATAGTCAGTATAGCGGCTGTGTGCTTTTATTGTCTGTCCGCCGGTGCGACCAACTATTGCGGACGAGTGGTTGACAAAAACAATGAGCCTATCCCTTACGCGACAGTCTATTTAGCCAATGACCCAATTGTAGGAACAGCCACCAA
>JBNMIS010000033.1:0-20961 GCA_050873385.1 Bacteroidales bacterium
AGCGCGGCGAAAAAGATAGATAATCTTTTCATAATGAATTTGTTTAATTAGTTAATTGTTTGTTTTATATAATGATTAGCATCATCCGTTGACAGTCAGTTACGAACAACAACCCTGACCGGCAATCCGCCGACCACGGTTTACAACTATTCCCAAAAGCAAGCAGACAGATTGCATGAGGGAAGGAAAATTCTTATAGGGGTATTGTGTTTCATGGCAGGTATTCATAGCGTATCAGAAGAGTCGGCAGAGATTTACAGGGGAAAGAGACGCTGAGAGAGAATCGGCAGGGGAGCACGCACCAGCACGACAAGTTTTATTACAAACCCTATAGCACCGTATTGCATTGTGCATGACAAATAGTTGTACAAAAATACTCATAACAAGTATATCCTTACAATAATAACGTGTGCAAAAATACTACTTTACTCACGATTATACAAGCATTTTGTAAAAAATGTTCCGCGAGATTTTTCATGAAGAGCGATAAAAGCATGATCAAGACGACGTTGAGCGGACGTTTCCACATCAAGCAAGCGGGATGAAACCACCCTGTTCCCATGACAAGCCTACTGCCAAAAGTAGAGGTTGTCCGAATTCCGGCGGAGGCGAAAACCGCTTCGCTCAGACAGCATCTCCGCTTACCGAAATTCCCGCTCCCTTTTTGACACCCGACACAATGCCGGAAGAAACAAACCCACTACCCCTCGACTTTCAGATTCATTCCGCCAACGGGTAAACATTACATTTGTTCCAGATATTCAGGGAATTGCATCGCACTCCACATAACCTCCCGTCGAGGGGTCGACGAGGGGTGCTCGGAAAGTCGAAGAAAAATTGTGCAGAGGACACAGAAAGGAGGATGGAATGTTTCAAAAAAGCCAAGATGTTTTGCACAAAGGGACATAAAGAGCAGCCAGACACCCAATATACCCCCAAGAACAGCCATGAGCCATTAGGCTGACTTCGGGCACCCAAAACAAGAGAAAGAAAGGTATGCTCCTGCTTTTTGGTGCGATTTTTGAAGAGAGGGTTGATATTTGAGAACCATACCGTTTATGTATTCCCTCCCAGTGATGATGTTGATTTCGGCAGCCATGGCAGGACTGCTTGTATGCCTTATACCTAATATAGCATGGTTCTTATGGTGGGCGACAGCAGAGATATTCAGCATGGCTCCACCCCGCTATGCCCCCTTTGCATGGGTCGCAACAGGGTTGACCACAGCCGTATGGACCGCCATGGCATACGGTTTTTTCGCAGGGCGCTTCCGGACAGAAATTAAGCAAGAGACCTATCACAACGCTGCCATACCAAATGCGTTCACGGATTACAAAATAGTACATATCAGCGACCTGCACCTATCCACATACGATGACCGTCCCGAAGCATTGCAACACATAGCGGATATCATCAATGCACAAGAACCAGACTTAATCTGTTTCACAGGGGACCTTGTAACTATCGGAGTTGAAGAAGCATTGCCCTATACCGGTATTTTACGCCAATTGAAAGCACGGGACGGCATAGTGAGCGTATTAGGGAACCATGACATGCTTATTTACACACACTTCAGCGAGGACGAGCGGCTCAAAAAGGTGGAGCAACTGGCGAACTATGAAAGAGAGAGACTAGGCTGGACCGTACTGCGGAACGAACATATCGACATTGAACGAGAAGGGCAACGTATCCATATCACAGGCGTAGACAACTGCTCTTGCGAGGGTGAGGGATTCCGGACCATCTACTGCGGCGATCTACAGAAAGCCATAAGCGGTGCGGACGGTTTCTCCATCCTGCTTTCCCACGACCCAAGCCATTGGCGTGCAGAGGTGCTACAGACAGACATACCACTTACACTGAGCGGACATACCCACTCGGGGCAAATACGCATTATGGGTTGGCCTTTGTCGAATATCAGTTTCAAAGAATCGGCAGGCTGGTATAAAGAAAAAGGACAATCGCTGTATGTCAACTCGGGGATAGGATGCACCCTGCCCATCCGGTTGAACTGCCCATCGGAAATAACGGTGATAACTCTAAAGCAGTAAACGAGAAAGACAGATACAACTACATCGCCGGCAGCATTTTGGTATATCATAAGTTTTACGTAACTTTGCGCCGCTTTGTCTGCGTTCCTTTCTCTCCATGGAAAAGGGGCGAACAGCACTACAAAAAATTGTCAAACAGAAAAGACTTGTCGACAAATGAATAAGAATACTTTTATCGGATTTTTACTTATCGCCATTATTCTTGTAGGATTCTCGTTATTTAACCGTCCCAGCAAGGAACAACTGGAAGCACAACGCCATTACAGAGACTCGGTGGCCTTTGCCCAACAACTGGAAAGGGAAGCCGCGATACAAGAGGCGAAAGCGGTGAAAGCGGCAGAGAGTCTGGTTCAGCCTACGACGACGGAGGACAGCGTTCTGCTTCAAAAACAGATAGAGGTAGTCTACGGGGAGTTCGCACCTGCGGCAACGGGCAAAGAAGGGTATACGACGATAGAGAACGACCTGGTGAGACTGACCTTTGCCAACAAGGGAGGATTTCTGCAAAAAGCCGAACTGAAGAAATACAAAACCTACAAAGATACCGTCAATTACCTGTGTCTGTTTGATGGAGAAGAGCAGGAGTTGAGTTTCACGCTGGTTACAAACAACAACCGCGTGCTGCACACGGAGAACCTGTATTTCGTTCCCAACGCCATTGAGACAGAGGAGGACAGCACACAACTCCTGCGAATGCGTCTGGCAGTGAGCGACGAGTCGTACATAGACTACGAATACCGTTTGCCAAAGAACGACTATATGCTGCATGCAAACATTCACGCCGTGGGGATGCAAGACATTCTGGCGCAAAACATGACGAGCATGGAAGTGCATTGGCATCAACTGATCCGGCAGCAAGAGAAAGGGCGAAAATTCGAAGAACGTTATGCAACCCTGCAGTATATGTTCAAGGGGAACGACATCGAGAACTTGTCGGAAAGCAAGAATGACCAGAAATCCATCAACAACAAACTGCAATGGATTGCCTACAAAGACCAGTTTTTCTCGACGGTCATCATTCCCGACGATGCGTTCGCCTCGGCTCAGTTGGAGAGCAAAGTGATGCCAAAGACATCGGACTACATCAAACAATATGACACCAAGGCCGTGATAGGCTTTGACCCGACGGGCGGCAAGAGTACGGACTTGCGTATATATTTAGGTCCCAACCACTACCACACACTAAAGGCATACGACAAGGACGTGGACAAAGCCAACCGACTGCATCTGCAGGAGTTGGTGCCACTGGGCTGGAAGATTGTCGCATGGATCAACAAGATACTGGTTATTCCCATGTTTGACCTGTTCACCTCGTGGGGATTGCACATAGGTGTGGTAATTTTGCTAATGACTCTGGTGATCAAGTTAATCATCTTCCCATTCACATTCACGTCTTACCGTTCGTCGGCGAAGATGCGTGTGCTGAAGCCCCAGTTGGACGCCATCAACGAGAAGTTCCCGCCGGAAAAGATGCAGGAACGGCAGCAAGCCACGATGGCCCTTTATCAAAGAGCGGGTGTGAGCCCGATGGCAGGATGTTTGCCCATGCTGTTCCAGTTCCCCGTGCTGATGGCAATGTTCTGGTTTTTCCCGACCGCCATCGAACTTCGCGGACAATCCCTGTTTTGGGCAGACGACTTGTCGACCTATGACGCCATCGTATCGTGGAATACATATATCCCCATCATATCGGGAACGTTCGGCAACCACATCTCATTGTTCTGTCTGCTGATGACCATCACGAACATCGTGTACACTTATCTGAACATGCAGACGCAGTCGGGAGGCAGCGAAATGAAGATGATGAAGTGGATGATGTATCTTATGCCCATCTTCTTTATGTTCGTATTCAACGACTATGCCGCAGGATTGAGTTACTATTATTTCGTTTCGCTCCTCATAACCATTATCCAGACGTACATTTTCCGCTGGTCGATAAACGACGAGAAGTTGCTCCGCCAAATGGAGGCAAAACAAGCAAAGAATGCCAAGAACCCGAAGAAAAGCGGATTTGCAGCACGACTGGAGAAGATGCAACGCGAACAACAGGCTTACGCCAGAGAGCAAGCGAAGAAACGATACAAGTAAGAAAAGTCTTTGCCGTTCCGATGCAAGAAGCAAGACCACAGGAGAAAACAGTGTTTGTAGGAGCAGGAAAGTTGGCCACAAATCTCTCCATTGCTTTACAAAGGGCAGGTTGCACCATTGTGCAAGTCTATAGCAGAACCGAAGAATCGGCAAAAGCACTCGGAGAGCGCATCGGCTGCACCTGGACCAATGACACAGAGAAGATTGCGAAAGACGCAGACATATACATATATGCACTCACGGACACGGTCCTTCCGCATATAGCGAGTCTGCCCATCGGAAACGAGGAAGCAATCCATCTGCACACGGCAGGTTCGATAGACAAAGAGGTTTTCTCCTCAAAGAAAAGATACGGAGTGCTCTACCCTTTCCAATCGTTCAGCAAGGAACAATTGGCAGATTTTTCACAAATTCCCATACTGACGGAGGGTTCGGACAAAGTGACCGAAGAACGAATCACAAAAATAGCCCAAAGTCTCTCCGACAAAGTGTATCAAGCCAATCTGGAGCACAGACAACGCCTACATCTGGCGGGCGTCTTTGCCAACAACTTCACCAACTGCATGTATGCCATAGCCGAAGAACAATTGCAGAAAGCGGGATTGCCTTTCGACATACTACTTCCTTTGATTCAGGAAACGGCTCACCGCGTGGAAACCATCCCTCCACGGAAGGCACAGACCGGTCCGGCGAAACGCAGGGACAAGAATGTCATGGAGAAGCATATACAACTGCTGGAGGACGATCCATCCATAGAAACATTATATCGTATTATCTCAACAAACATCATGAACCATGAAGCATAAATTGTTATTTACAGGTCTATTGGCATGCAGTCTGTTCTCATGCCAAGAAAAAAGAGAAATCCGCATCGTCACACTGTCCATGCCATCTTCCTTCAACGAAGAAACAGACTATCTATCCAATATCAGCGTATGGGGGGACGGAGTGGACAATGCCGAGTTCATCTTCTCGGGAAAGAATGCAGACGGTCAACTGGAATACCGCTCCAAACAAGCATTGAACAGCGAAATAGCAGGCAACGTACGCATTGTATGGCCCTACAGCAAAGGACTTGAATATGACGGGGAAGTTGTCACTCTGCACCAAAAAGACATACAGACTCCTGCGGAACAAACCATTTATGCAGGCGGAAAAGGCATCAACTCAGGAGAAAAAGCAGTTATCCCCATGCGAATGATGACGGCACGCATACGCTTGACATTCAGCAATCTTCCGAAAGACAAACACATAGAATCCGCCACACTGCGATTAGCCACAAAGGCAGGTTGTACCTCAGACCTGTTCTACCGGGAAGCGACTTACAATTTTGCCACCGGCAAACTAACACCGAATACATCCATACAGCGTTCCACATTCACCACATACGATGCAGGAGCCAAGGCGGAGACTAAAGTACTCTATACAGGAGTGTTTCCCGGAGCGTACACGAACTGCGACCTATTGGCCGAGGTCATCACATCGGGAAGCAATGCACACAACACATTGCACGTATTCACGTTTGAAGGGAAGACTTTTACCAAGTCGCAAACCTATACGTATGACATAGACTTTGGCACGGAACATGCGACAGGCGCAGCCTATACAACAGATGCGGCAGGCATTGTATCCCAAGGACTTCCCATCGAGATTGACGGAACCGTGTTCGCCCCCGTCAACCTGGGGTATGACGAACTGCTGTCGCCTTTCGGATTGCTATACAAGCCAGGCGACTTCACGGGTCTTCCTTACCATGAAGAAAGCCCCGTTTCGGACTATTGCAACGACAAAGTGACAAGCATGACGACTCCTCTGCCTGCCGGCTGGCGACTTCCCTCCGCAGCAGAAATGCAAAAAATAGCCGTCTCCGCCCGTTCGGAGGGCTCCATCTGCGGCAACACCTTCGGCTGGTGGTTCGCCGACAAACTCTATCTTCCGGCAACAGGCTGTATCCAAGAAGACGGCACATCCACAGCAAGACTCCAAGAAGGCTATTACCTCCTGGACGACAGACAGAACGGAGCAAACGGACAGGGCACCCTTCTCCACATAACCGACAACGGGACACAGTTGGAGGCTGCAAAGGGCGGCGCTTATGCGATACGTCCGGTGAAAGAATAAAACCTTCCGGAAAAAGGGAACAAAGCCAGAAGCCCATCGAAAGAAAGACATGACTTCCCCAATCCCCCTCAAAGAGGGGACTCATTATTTACGATTTGACAATTGACGATGTACGATTTCTTATCTTCATCTCCTGTTGAGGGGTCGATGAGGCCGGCTTGAGGGGTCGCAAGAGGAGACAACTTTTCATGCACGTTTCACATAAGTTCCATCCTCAAGGAAAGGACATACCAAGAGTGCCAAATCTGAAAAAATCTCCGCCATGCGCTTTATCTATTGAGCGATACAGGACATGTTGAAAACTTTCGTAAAAAAGAGTTGCTTGTTAATAAGTTTATCCTATCTTTGCAGCAATCCACCCCTTTGAAGATGGTAACATTGTAATTGTTTATCACATAGAAATATAACCTTATAAATTATGAGCATGGACACCTACATCATCAAACGTGACGGTAAGGAAGAAGTCTTTACCCTGGAGAAGATAAAAGATGCAATAGCGAAGTCGTTTATTGCGTCTGATTCGTTTGCGACCCAAGAGATACTCACCAGCGTGCTGGGACATCTACGTATCCACAACGGAATCAGCGTAGAGGACATACAGAACCAAGTGGAGTTGGCATTGATGCAGGAGGGTTACTTCAAGGTAGCCAAGAACTATATGCTCTACCGGAACCGTCATACAGAAGACCGGGAGACCCGTGACAAGTTGGAGTTTCTGATCAACTATTGCGACGCTTCGAATGCTGCGACCGGCAGCAAATATGATGCAAACGCCAATGTAGAGAGAAAGAACATTGCCACCCTGATAGGTGAACTCCCGAAGTCGAACTACATCCGCCTGAACCGCCGGTTGCTGACGGACAGAATCAAGGCGATGTATGGCAAAGAACTGGCAGACAAATACATTTCGCTTCTCAACCAACACTTCATCTACAAGAATGACGAGACGAGCCTTGCCAACTACTGTGCCAGCATCACCATGTACCCTTGGCTGATAGGGGGCACCATCTCCATAGGCGGGAACTCGACTCCTCCGACCAACCTGAAATCGTTCTGCGGAGGTTTTATCAACATGGTGTTTATCGTATCGTCGATGCTTTCGGGAGCGTGCGCCACGCCGGAGTTTCTGATGTATATGAACTACTTCATAGAACAAGAATTCGGCGAGGACTACTACAAACGTGCCGATGAGGTGGTTGACTTATCGCTGAAACACCGTACCATAGACAAAATCATTACGGATTGCTTCGAGCAAGTGGTTTACTCGATCAACCAACCGACGGGTGCCCGTAATTTCCAAGCCGTGTTCTGGAACATTTCCTACTACGACAGATTCTACTTTGAAAGTCTGTTCGGAAACTTCTACTTCCCCGACGGCAGCCAGCCCCATTGGGATTCGCTCAACTGGCTACAGAGACGCTTCATGCACTGGTTTAACCAAGAACGCACGAAGACCGTACTGACATTCCCCGTTGAGACGATGGCTTTGCTGGCAGAAAACGGCGACGTAAAAGACAAAGAGTACGGAGACCTCACCGCAGAAATGTATGCAGAGGGACATTCATTCTTTACCTACATCAGCGACAACGCAGACTCATTGGCATCGTGCTGCAGACTGCGCAACGAAATTACGGACAACGGGTTCAGTTATACCCTGGGAGCAGGCGGTGTGTCGACCGGTTCGAAGAGCGTGCTGACCATCAACCTGAACCGCGCCGTGCAATATGCAGTGCGCAACAACATCCCCTATCAGAAATACATCGAGGAGATTGTAGATTTGATGCACAAGGTCCAGTTGTCCTACAACGAGAATCTGAAGAGTCTGCAAGCCAAAGGCATGTTGCCATTGTTTGATGCAGGCTACATCAACATAGGAAGACAATACCTGACCATAGGCGTCAACGGACTGGTGGAAGCCGCAGAGTTTCTGGGCTTGAAAATCAACGACAATGACGAGTATGCACACTTTGTTCAGGAAGTGCTCGGCATTGTAGAGAAACTCAACAAGCAATACCGCACGAAAGACGTGATGTTCAACTGCGAGATGATACCCGCAGAAAACGTAGGCGTGAAACATGCGAAATGGGACAAAGAAGACGGCTACCAAGTGCCCCGTGCATGCTACAACAGTTATTTCTACGTAGTGGAAGACACGTCGGTGAACGTTATTGACAAGTTCCGTCTGCACGGCAAGCGCTACATAGAACACCTCACAGGCGGTTCGGCCCTGCACTGCAACCTGGAAGAACACCTATCGAAGGCACAATACAGAAACCTGCTCCGCGTGGCAGCACAAGAGGGTTGCAATTACTTCACATTCAACATTCCCAACACGGTTTGCAACGATTGCGGACACATAGACAAACGTTACTTGCACGAGTGCCCCGTATGCCACAGCAAGAATGTGGATTATCTGACACGTATCATCGGTTACCTGAAACGGGTCAGCAACTTCTCGGAGGCACGTCAGAAAGAAGCCGCTTCGCGCTACTATGCAAACATGCATGACAACCAGAACGAGAAGCAATTTGCTTCTGTGGAAGTAAAATAACAGAAGAATTCACTTACCGGGGGTTGGCCAAGGTCAGCCCCCTGTTTGTTTTACTACGCACACATATGCTCAAATACACAGACTACGATATTGTCTTCCGAGAGATACCCGACGAGACAACACTTGCCATCAATCTGAGCAGGTGTCCGAACCGTTGCAAGGGCTGTCACAGTCCGCAACTGCGTGAAGACATCGGCGAAGAACTTACGACCATGGCAATGGATGCTCTTCTCAGACGATACGGGAGCAGCATAACCTGCGTGAGCCTGATGGGGGGAGACGAAGATACGGAAGCCGTGGACACCATGGCACAATATATCCGCAGGCAAGGCAAACATGCGGCATGGTATTCAGGGCGGCCGACACTGCCTCATAACTTCTGTCCCGAGCATTTTGACTATGTGAAGGTGGGTCCCTACATTGCAGAGTACGGTCCACTTGATTCGCCCACTACCAACCAGCGACTTTATCAGATAAAAGAAGGACAGTTGGAGGACATCACACAACGGATGCAGAAAAAGTAGAAACATTTCCCAAAAAGGAGGAAAACCACATTTTACGGCGGAATATCGGTAAATATCCCCCATGGCATGCTATATATATAGTGTATATTTGCGACAGAATAATCATTTAATTTTGTCGTAATATGAAGAACACTTTCTGTGGTATCACATTAGCATCCACACTAATTTTCACTTCTTCTCTCGGTTTATCGGCTCAAGCGACAGCATCGCCCGAAACAGCGTGGCACGACTTGAGTGTGAACGAGATAAACAGGTATCCTTTGCATACCGATTTTTTTGTCTACGGCAGCAAAGAGGCTGCTCTCAACCGTTCGAAGGAAACGGAACCGACGTACCTGTCACTTAATGGCGATTGGAAGTTCAAATGGGTAGAAAATGCCGACGAACGCCCTACGGATTGTTTCGGAACAGACTATGACGACAGCGCATGGGGCAAGATTTCCGTACCCGGAATCTGGGAGATGAACGGATACGGTGACCCCGAATATGTGAACATAGGTTTTGCATGGCGCGGTCATTTTGACAACAATTTTCCATACACCCCCACAAAAGACAACCATGTAGGGACATACCGTCGTGTAATCTCCATTCCAGACACTTGGGAAGGGCAGGAAGTGGTAGCCCACTTCGGGAGCGTGACTTCGAATCTGTATCTCTACGTCAACGGACAATTCGTGGGTTATACGGAGGACTCGAAAGTGGCGGCAGAGTTTGACATCAGCCCCTATCTGAAGAAAGGAGACAACCTCATTGCCATGCAAGTGTTCCGCTGGTGCGACGGCAGTTATCTGGAAGACCAGGACTTCTGGCGTCTGTCGGGCATAGCACGCGACTGCTATCTATACCAAAAGAACAAAACAAACGGTATTGACGATGTGCGTCTCTGCGCGACATTGGAAGATGACGGCAGCGGGCGCCTGTCTGTAACTATGGATTTGCGTGGAAACGAAACAGTATATGCTTCACTTATCGCTCCGACAGGCGAGGAAACACTGCAAACCATACAACCAAAGAACGGCAGGGCAGAATGGGCAATGCATCTGTCCAAGGTGGAGGCATGGTCGGCTGAAATACCTACATTGTACACATTGGTACTAAAAACAGGGGATCAGTATGTTGCGCAACGTGTAGGATTCCGCAAGGTGGAAATCAAAGACGGACAATTGCTGGTGAACGGGAAGGCTATCCTGATCAAGGGTGTGAACCGTCACGAAATGGACCCCGACGGAGGCTATCAAATCAGCCGCGAGAGAATGCTTCAGGATGTGCAAATCATGAAGCAACTGAATGTCAATGCCGTGCGCACCAGCCATTATCCGGATGACCCATACTGGTATGAACTGTGCGATGAATATGGTCTGTATGTATGCGCAGAAGCGAACATAGAATCTCACGGATTCGGTTATGAGGATTCGGCACCAACATTCACACCCGTCTTTGAAAAGCAGATATTGGAACGAAACCAGCACAATGTGAGTCTATTCCGCAACCATGCAAGTGTCATTATCTGGTCGCTCGGCAATGAAACAAAAGACGGTCCGAACTTCACAACGGCTTACAACTGGATCAGAGAGCAGGATCCGAGCCGTCCTATCCACTTTGAGCAAGCAGGGAAAACAGGTATCAACAGCGATATATTCTGCCCGATGTATTTCCATCCGGATTCCTGTGAGGCGTACGTTACGAACGGAAATTACAAGAAGCCCCTCATACAATGCGAATACAACCATGCCATGGGCAACTCGTCGGGAGGTCTGGAAGTATATTGGAATCTCATCCGCAAATATCCGACCTATCAGGGCGGTTTCATCTGGGATTTTGTAGATCAGGCTCTCCACCGCTATCCGAACGACCCAGCGCGCAGCCATATCCTCACCTACGGAGGGGATTATAATGACTACGATCCGAGCGACAACAACTTTAACTGCAACGGCATCATCAGCACAAACCGAGAACTGCATCCCCAAGCCGAGGAGGTACGCTATCAATACCAGGATATCAGGGTGAAAGCGATTGACTTGGAAAAAGGCGAGATAAGCATCTTCAACGAGTATTTTTTCCGTGACTTGAGCAACATATATTTGCGCTGGAGCATCACCGAAGACGGCAAAGAGACCCAGCACGGCATTGAAAAGACCCTGGCAGCGGCTCCCCAAGAGACCATCGTCATGACCCTGCCCTATTCGTCTGAGCAAATGGACAAGAGCAAAGAATGTCTGCTGAACGTGCAATTCCGCCTGAAAGAGGCTGAACCACTGCTGGAGAAAGACTACACCATGAGCCAGCAACAGTTCAGCATCACACCGGCAACCATGAGTACGAAGGCAAAAGCAGACGCGAAAAAAGCGAAAGCAGTTCTACAGTTTGACCCTGTGACGGGCTTCGTAAGCAAATATGAGGTGAACGGGGTTTCCTACGTAGAGAAAGCAGGGGCATTGCGTCCGAACTTCTGGCGTGCACCAACCGACAACGATATGGGCGCAGGATTGCAAATCAAGAAGAAAATGTGGCGTAATCCGGATATGGAACTCATATCGATGAAAGATACAAAGAAAAAGGGCGTGAGAACAGCCGTAGCAGAATATGACATCGTGAATACAAACTGCAAACTATATGTAACCTACGAACTGAGAACGGACGGCAGTCTGCTCGTCCGCGAGGAATTCCGCCCGATGGCAGACAGCGTTACGGTGCCGATACGCATAGGATGGCGCTGGCAGATGGACAAGTCGATGAACAGCCTATGTTACTACGGAAGAGGTCCGAGGGAGAACTACGCAGACCGCATGCACTCACAACCCATCGGCATCTACACACAGAGGGTCGATGAGCAGTTCTATCCGTACGTACGTCCGCAGGAAACGGGGCTGAAAAGCGATTTACGCTGGTGGGAGATTTATGATTCCGCCACAGGAAAGGGTCTGAAAATCACCTCCGTTGAACCTTTTGCGGCTTCGGCTCTGCCTTACACTCTTGAAGAACTAAGCGAAGGCGACCAGAAGGCACAACGTCACCCCTACGAACTGAAAGAGAGCGGATATACAGAGGTTTGCATTGACGGTGTACACGCAGGTGTAGGAGATATCGACAGTTGGAGCAGTTTTGCGGAAGCACTTCCCGAATACCGCGTGAAGAATACGGTTCAAGCGTATGAGTTCCTGGTATGTCCTATCCAGAAAACCGCGGAATGATGAAGAGATTGTGTTTATGTATGGTGGCTATCTGCGTGATGCAGGTAGCCACTTGTGCAGACGAGAGGACCTATTGGGCAGACTTTGCCTACAGGCTCTCCCAACCAGTCTTGGAGCCTTTCTCCAAAGGGGAACTGCAAGCCACCATGCAAACGGAGTTCAGTCCGTCGTTTGACAACCGCCAGCGCAAAGTGGTGTACATGGAATGTTTCGGTCGTCTGATGGCCGGGATAGCCCCTTGGCTCGGTCTTCCCGACGACAACAGCCGAGAAGGGCATCAACGCAAACAATGCAGGGAATGGGCACTCCGTTCGTATGCCAACGCCGTTGATCCAGACAGTCCTGACTGCCTGCTATGGGAAGGAGAGGGGCAGATACTCGTGGACGCCGCCTACATAGCAGAGAGTTTCCTGCGTGCCTATGGCACCTTGTGGGAGCCTCTTGACAGCATCACCAAGGCACGCTATATACACAACTTCCAGCAATTGCGGAAGATAGACCCTCCCTACACCAACTGGTACTTGTTTTCGGCTATCGTGGAGAGTTTCCTTGCAAAAGCAGGGGCTGACTTCGACGTGTTCCGCATCAACATAGCAAGCCGGAAAGTGGAAGAATGGTATGTGGGTGACGGGTGGTTTGCCGACGGCGAAAATTTCGCCTTCGATTACTACAGCAGTTACGTATTCCATCCGATGTATCTGGAAGTGCTTGGCACGATGTCGGAACTGGGTGTGAACACGCGTCTGGACTACCCCCGCTATTACCAGCGGCAACTGAGCCGTACACAGCGTTACTCCTGCATACTGGAACGCTTCATATCGCCCGAAGGCACGTTCCCCGTGGTGGGGCGCAGCGCCACATACCGCATGGCAGTGATGCAACCATTGGCCATGATGGCATGGCAACAGACCCTGCCCGAGACACTGAGCAACGGACAGGCACGGCATGCACTGGACATGGTCATGCACAGGATGCTTGACAAGGAAAACAACTTCAACCGAGGCGGTTATCTCACCTTGGGTTTCTGCGGTTCGCAACCCGATTTGGCAGACTGGTACACCAACAACGGCAGTCTGTACATGACATCGCTCATTCTTCTTCCGCTCGGGCTCGATGCGAAACATCCTTTCTGGACAGACAAAGCGGAACCCACCACACAAGAAAAGGCATGGAACGGAAAGCCTTTCCCGAAAGACCATGCAGAAAAAGACACAATCATCACAAAAGACAAATGGTAATGAAACGACTATTCCTATTCATAGCGACCTCCCTATTGGCAGCCGGAGCCATGCAAGCCAAGCAAGCAGAGCGGCTGCAAGACCAAACGACACTGACAGACACTCTGTGCTACGTCAACCGACACTGGCAGAACAACCATGCACCGGAGGCGACCGCTTTCTGGCACAACGCCGCCTACCATACGGGAAACATGGCACTCTACCACCTGACACGCACCCAATCTTTCCTGGACTATTCGAAAGCGTGGGCCGAGCACAACCATTGGCAAGGCGCGACAGAAACAGACCCTGCCCGCTGGCAATACAAGACCTACGGAGAGGGACAGGAACACGTGCTGTTCGCCGACTGGCAGACTTGCTTCCAGACTTACATAGACCTATACACCACTTGCGGAGAGAAAGAACAGAAGCAAGCATGGACAGGCAGAAGTATCGAAGTGACAAACTACATCCGAGACCACAAAGAGAAAGACTACTGGTGGTGGATAGATGCCCTGTATATGGGTATGCCGGAAATGAGCCAACTCCATGCGATGACCGGCGACATACGGTATATCGACAAGATGGAGGAATGTTTCCTGTACACGGACAGCCTCTTATATGATGCAGAGGAATCGCTGTACTACAGAGATGCACGCTACGTATATCCACAGCACAAGACCGCAAGCGGGAAGAAAGACTTCTGGGCACGAGGCAACGGCTGGGCCATTGCCTCATTCGCCAAAGTGATGGCAGACGTTCCCGAAAGCCATCCCCTCTACCCCACCCTGCGGACACGCTTCACGGAGATGGCATACGCCCTGCGGGATTTACAGCAAGCAGGAGGCTACTGGACACGCAGTCTTCAGGACGCCACCTTCGCTCCCGGAGAGGAAACCAGCGGCACAGCGTTCTTCCTCTACGGCATCACATGGGGTGTGAACCACCACCTACTCCCCAAAGAGGATTTCCGGACGACCATAGAAAAAGGGTTCGACTACCTACTGCACCATGCATTGCAAAAAGACGGCACGGTGGGATATGTGCAACCTATAGGGGACAGGGCGTTACCCGGTCAAGTACTGAGTGCACGGACAACCGCCGACTTCGGCGTAGGCGCGTTCCTGTTGGCAGGGACGGAGTATGTACGCTATCTCTCTGCAAAAGACGTAGAAGTATATCTGCACACCGAAGAAGCGACACAACGTATTCCGAAGGAGATATACGGCCAGTTTGCCGAGCATTTAGGCTCGTGCATCTACGGCGGAATATGGGTCGGCAAGGAATCGAACATACCCAATACGGACGGTTACCGCAACGACGTGCTGCAAGCACTGAGAGACCTTCATATCCCCGTGATGCGCTGGCCGGGAGGCTGTTTTGCCGACGACTACCACTGGCGTGACGGAATAGGCGACCCCGCATCGCGTCCGAAGATTGTAAACACCTACTGGGGCGGAACGACCGAGGACAACTCCTTCGGCACCCACGAGTTTCTGAACCTATGCGAACTGTTAGGGTGCGAACCATACGTAAGTGCCAACGTAGGCAGCGGGAGCGTGGCAGAAATGTCGGACTGGGTAGAGTATATGACCTCCGATGCACAGACTCCCCTGACCGAGTTGCGCAGGAAGAACGGACGTGAGAAGCCGTGGAAGATCAAATATATAGGCATCGGCAACGAAAGTTGGGGCTGCGGCGGACAGATGACACCCGACTACTACAGCGACCTATACCGCCGCTATGCCGAGTTTGCGAGGAACTACAGCGGCAACCGTCTCTACAAAGTGGCGAGCGGTGCGAGTGACTACGACTACAACTGGACCGAGACCCTTATGCAGAAAGTCGGGAAGCGCATGAACGCCCTATCGCTCCACTACTACACCGTGAAGACATGGGACGGCGACAAAGGTTCCGCCACCGAGTTCTCCGACAAGGACTACTATTGGGCACTTGCCAAATGCAGAGGCATAGAACCCGTACTGAAGCGTCACTGCGAGATCATGGACAAGTATGACCCTGAACGCCGTGTGAGCCTGTTCGTGGACGAATGGGGAACATGGTGGGCCCAGGAACCCGGCACCACAGACGGTCACCTATACCAACAGAACACCATGCGCGACGCCATGGTGGCAGCCCTGTCGCTGAACATATTCCACCAGCACACAGACCGCATAGAAATGACAAACATTGCGCAGGTGGTGAACGTGCTGCAAGCCATGGTGATGACCCACGAAGACAGCATGCTGCTAACCCCGACCTATCACGTATTCCGCATGTACATGCCTCATCAAGAGAGTCTGTATATACCTGTGAGCACAGAGAACAATCCGCTTACGGAAAAAGCCAACGGTTTGCTCAATGACGTGCCGACAGTGGATGCAACCGCATCGAAAGGAGAGGACGGCAGCATCGTGGTAAGCATCAGCAATACCGATCTGAGAAACGGTCAGACCGTCCGCCTGCATACCGGCCAACAAGGGCTGCAAGTGGAAAAAGCCGAAATGCTGCACGCAACACGCGCACAAGCACACAACACTTTTGCTTTGCCTAACACCGTATGCCCGACAGACTACCACAGTTACAGGACAGAAGGAGACTGCATCGTGCTGGAGATGCCTGCACTCTCGATTGTAACACTGAAGATACACTAACCGGATTGCACATCTCCCCTTTCCATCCCACAGAGGGAGAAGGAAAAGGACACAGACAAGGAAGGCACTGCTTCTATCGAGCAGTGCCTTCCTTTATACTGCGACCAGGGGTCGAAGAGGCCGGCTTGAGGGGTCGTAAACACGACCGACACCCAGACGCCCCCCTTTCATGGAACGAGGACAAAAACAAGCATCTGCGACCTGCAGAATCCCCGCGCAGGAACAAGGAACGAAAAAATTCCAGAAGAACCAGCCGCAAGAAGGGGCAACAACAAAGACAAAAGCACAAGCAAACACACAGAACAGGACAAGAAAGCGGCAAAACACCCTCCTGACGCAGGCTATACACCAAAAGGCAGAGAGAGAGGCAAAATAACTCGCTATCAATGAGAGAAAAGGCGAAAAAGTAGATTTTTTGCAGGAAAACTGCTCTATGCCTTTCCGAGCGTTCCGTTTTCCTTTATTCGGATTATTTTCAACTTTTCTATTGCAGGCAAGGTATAATTTTGCGACCGAGAAAATATAAAACAAAATGAAGAAACCTGTATCTATTATCATGCACGGCTTTTTGTCGCTTTTGGTGGCAGCAGTGGTTGTTGCATGTAATCCAAACCAAAACGACATCAAGGGGAATCCTTCCATCACATTGGAGTTGAGTTCGGTCGGAACCAACAGCGTATCGTGCTTAGTAAACATCAAGTCGAACGAAGAAGTAAACTTTGCGGGATTGCGCTACTCGCTGGTGGACAGCGAAGAATCGTTTGAGAAATACATCACAGAAGACGATCTCACCGGTGAACATTACGTAGAAATAAAGAACATGGGCAAACGCAAGACCTACCGTATCATGGCGTTTGCCGACATTGCAGGTCAAGACAGTTTCGTCAACTCCAATACCATAGAGGTTACCACAGGCGATCCCGTGGATTTGCAACTGGTAAGCAAAGACGACCACAGCATCACTTGCAAGTTGGTGGTGAACACCCCCATGGAAGTCTATATAAAGGGATATACCTGGAAGAAAAAGAATGCCAAAGGAGACCCCACTACGGTGTACGTGGACAACAGCGACAAAGAAACCGTATTCACCGTTTCCGACCTGGAGAAGAACCAGACCTATACATTCACCGCATTCTCGCAGGTTGAAGGCAATGACTCGTTTACCTACAGCGACCCATTGGACGTATTCACAGGTGAAATCAATCTGGACGGAGACTACCAGTTGGTGTTTGAAGAGAACTTTGACGGCACCGGTGCCCCCAATCCGAACATCTGGAGTTTTGAGGAAGGAGAATATATCCGCAACCACGAGCCCCAGTTCTACAGCAAGAGCGTAGAGAACGCCTATGTGGAGGACGGTTATCTGCACATCGTGGCACGCAAGAACCATACTGGCAGCGACGGGAAAGTACACAACTACACCTCTGCCAGCATGACGACGAGCAAATCGTTCGTATGGTGCTACGGCAAGATGGAAGTTCGTGCGAAGATACCAACAGGAAGCGGCTTGTGGCCTGCCATTTGGATGGTAGGGAACGACTACAACTGGCCGAGCAACGGAGAGTTGGACGTGATGGAATACTACAGAGAGAAGATTCTCGCCAACGCCGCATGGGGAAGCAACAAGCAATGGACAGCGATCTGGGATTCATCGTCGAAGCCGATGAGTTACTTCGAGGCCAAGAACCCCAACTGGCGCAACGAGTTCCACATATGGCTGACGGAGTGGGACGAGAACTACATCCGCATCTATCTGGACGACGAACTACTGAACGAGGTGGATCTGAGCAAGACATTCAACCAAGGCGGCTACAAAGGCAACACGGAAAATCCCTACCGCTACCACAAAGCAGGCTGGGGACACTATATCTGGCTCAACTTGGCGTTGGGTGGAGACAACGGAGGTTCCATCGACGACTCTTTGCTCCCTGCAACCTACCTCGTGGACTACGTTCGGGTTTACCAAAAGCAACGTCTGCCGGAATAATGACAACACACAAATAACTTTACATAACTAACTCTATTAAAAACAACAAAATCATGAAAAAGAACATGTTTTGGAAGGCAGGTTACTGCCTGAGCGCTATGCTCTTGAGCGTGGCAATGATTGGTTGCAATTCAACCAACAATCCTGACGATGGTGGAAAAGTTGATCCGAACGGAAACAAAGACTTGGTTCTCTCCGCTTCAAGTGTTAACGTAGGACAAGGCGAAGACGCTACCGTAGAAATCACTTCGGGTAACGGCGGTTACACCGTTATCAGCGCAGATGAAACCGTTGCTACTGCTACCGTTGCAGGAACAACCGTTACGATACACGGTGTGAAGGGCGGAAGCACCACTATCAGTGTGAAAGACGCTGCAAAGAAGGCTAAGCCTATCGCAGTGAAAGTATCGGCATCGGGTACAAACAACATCAACACCTCTGTTATGTACACCATCGACCTTCTTGACACCGAGAAAGGTCAAACCAACTGGTGGCAGCCTACGCTTACAAAGCACGTAGAGAACACACTCATCTGCACCAAGCGCGACTTCACAAGCGGTGCACTGAATGCTGCTTCTTTCGACAAGGCAATGCTCACAGAGTTCTTTGATTTGATTGAGGACGACAACGTATTCGTTTGCGGCGGTTACATCGCAGACGGCACAAAGCCTGACTACGGCTATGCTGCACCTGCACTTCTTCTCACCGACGAGGACGATCCCGCTCACGCAGGCTGCAAGAAGATGACCGTTATCACTTCCAACCTCGCCGCTTACTGCTCATGGGGCAACTATTCTTCCACCGGCGGCACAGCATTCTATGATCCTGCAGACGGTTCGTTCACAATCGTTGACGCTCAAGGTTTCCTTGACTGGGAAGGTACAGCAGACCAGAAGTGGAAATTCACACTCAACCGCAAGTACACTCCTCAAAATTAATGTATAACAGTCTCTTTGTCTGCAACAGGCGGGCAAAGAGACTATTAATTGTTTTATTAAACCATGAAACGCGTTTACTTATCAATGGTAGCAGCAAGTCTGAGTCTTGCTCTCTTTGCTACCGATTACAACGTAAATTCAGCAACTGCTGAAGACATCCAAATCACCACAGCGGGTACACACCACCTGATCGGTGACGGTTCACAAAGCAAATACAAAGTAGTTGTTGCCGAGAACCTCGGTGACGTCACTCTGCTTTCTTCCAATGTAAAGGCTTATCCTGAGACTTCGAAGGGTTCGGGACTTGTTATCGGCAAAGGCACGAACGTTACTCTGAAACTTGACGGTACGAACTACTATCGCGGCAAATCGGGCGGCGCAGGTATTCAGGTGCTTGGTACGCTGACAATCGAAAGCAACGGCAATGCAGCCGACTCCCTGTACACATTAGGATCCGATGCTGCCGGCATCGGCGGGCAGAAGAGCGACAGCGTAGGTGCCATCGTTATCAACTCGGGTAAAGTTTACTGCAAAGGTACGGGCGCCAGCGCATCGCTCGGTGCTGCCACAGGAAGTGCTTCGTATATGTCTGCCGTGACTATCAACGGCGGTTATGTGGAAGCCTACAATGACACGAAAGGTTGTGCCATCGGTTGCGGAACGAGCAACAGCAAAGGTTTCGGAACGATCACCATCAACGGCGGTATCGTGAAGGCGACAACCAACGACCCTGCCGCTATCGGCACGAACTACAATATCTATGTTGGCGGCAAGATCTACATCAACGGCGGTACTGTCTATGCAACAGGCGGAGGTCCTGCATTAGCAGACATCGGCGAAGCGTACGCTTCCTCTATCGAAGAGATGGTTGTGACCGGCGGTGCTATCTATTGCTTGAAGAAGGGAAAGATATCCTCGAAAGCAGTTGACGGCAACGGCAATGCAGTGAAAGCATTCACCACCACCCTGAAGGGCGTGAGCGAGGCTACACGTATCGAGTACGGTTCCATCACGGGCACAGACTATTCAGTGGTTCTCGGAACGAACTACGGTATCAAGGACGCTTACACGAAAGCGGACGGAACCGTAACGTTCTTCCTGCCGGAGTATCCCGAAGATGCAGTGGCTGTCATCAACACCAAGGTTATTGACCTGAACAACGCCATCAACATCACGGAAGCAGGAAGTTACACTGTTGAGGGCACAGGCGCAGCAACAAGCAACGGCATCAACGTAGCCGCTAACCTTGGTGATGTCTATCTCAACATGGCCAACGTGAACATCACGGCGGCAACTGCAATGAACATCGACGCAGGCTCAAGAGTAATCCTTATACTCAACAACGTGGAGTTGAACGGTGCTGTTGTATGCAACGGCGAGTTGGTAATCAACGATGCCGCTCTCAAGGTAGCGGGCAACGTATCGGGTACAGGCGTACTGACCATCAACGGCGGTACACACTGCTTCAAGGGCGCGAACACCATGAGCAAGGTGGTTATCAACGGCGGCAGCATTGAGACACGCAATGCAGCAGGTGCGCTTGCAGGCTGGACGAATGCAGTAAACGGCGAGAACAAGGCATTGGCATTGTTCACAGCCAACTTCAACGGCCTGGCAGGCAAGAAGATTATGAACGGCA
>JBNMIS010000034.1:0-20840 GCA_050873385.1 Bacteroidales bacterium
GTCGATTTTACGTTTGTTGGCAGGGTTGACCAGTTTCTGATGGTCTTTGTAGTTTGTCCATTTCTTCTCCAATGGACCTGCCGGAATCTTCGCCATCTCAGGCGTAATGACTCCTGTTGCTTGTTTTGTTGCCATATATTTGTTTGATTATTTACAATTAGAAAATAACGTGATTTATTGCCAAGAGAGATACTGCCATAGTCAGGTAACTGCTGAATGCCATTCCGCCTGCTTCTTCTGCAGGGAGGGCATATCTCCATTTGCCTTTTTTATCTAAGGTTGGATATACACCCAATAATGCCATTCCAATGATTATCATAGCACCCGCCCAAATAAGTACAATCCAACTTAAACTTATAGGTAATGGCTTTACGAATGGTCTTACTGCCATTAGCCCGCCTTCCATAAGCAAAGTAATGATAAATATCACTTTGTCCCATAGGAATAATTTGTTCTCTCGAATGATTGCTTTGGCGGCTGTAAGCAACATACTCCCGAACGCAAAACACCATATCATCACACAGGCAATGTCTATCGAAGTCGTCCGAACCTCCCTCAATGGCCATATTACGTAGAACACGGTCATTAAGAGTATTGTTTCGCGGAAGTTATCTGCGTACGAAAGTTTGAATTTGCTGCTCATACTTGCTGTGCTATGTTGTTTCACAATATTCTCAAGGGCAATACCTTATCTTATGCGCAGAGCATGCCGATGCCGACGCCGAGGTAGTAGAATACCACGATAGCGAAGGGCAGGATAACGAGTGTAGCGAACACGGTTCCGATGACGCGGATACGTTTCATCCATTTGAGGTTGTTCCAACCCAATGTGTGCAATGCCGACCAAACGCCGTGGTTCAAGTGGAGCCACAATGCTGCCAACCAGATGATGTACAATGCGCAGTAAACTTGTCCCCAGACAGGTGTGGTGAACAATGCTTTTACGTATGCTGCACCGTTCTGTGGATCAAAAGCCCCTGCCGTGGCACCGCCGGTCAGTTCTGCCAACTGCATACGGAACCAGAAATTGTAGAGGTGAAGCACAAGGAAACCCAATACGCAGATACCGAGAACGAGCATGTTCTCCGACTCCCAGTCCACACCCTCTTTCTTAGCCGAGATAGCATAGCGGTCGTTGCCGCGTGCGTGACGGTTCTGAATGGTGAGGCAGATGGCATAGGTGAAGTGGATAAGGATGAGCAGAGCCAGCCCGAGTGTACCCACAATCGCATACCAATTGGCTCCGAGTACGGAGCAGATCCAGTTGTACGCTTCCTCCGAGAAGACCAGCGCCACATTCATGCAGCCGTGGAAGAGGAGAAAGAAAACCAGAGCAAGGCCGGTGATGCTCATAACGAACTTACGGCCGATAGATGAATCTTTTAACCACATAATGTAATAAATAAAATGATGTTATTCAGTTAGTGTAAATACATAGGTCGTATGTCACTATGCAATGCTGCAAAGATACAATTATTTCCCATAATACACAAGCAGGCGGAAAACACGGAACAATTCCGAGGCGGAAAAGGGACGACCGTGCGCATCTACCGCCGAGGAGTCGGTCAGGGGTTGACAAGGGGTCGAAGCACCAAGGAGAACAGCAGCAGGAAAACCACCGCACGGAAACCGGCAACCGTCCACACCATCAACAGAAAGAGACATAAAACAGGCAGGGCGCAATTTATTTCGGCACAAACAGACTACAGATGTGAGGAATGTATTATCTTTGCAGCCGAGTTGCCCTCAAACGGGTGAGGCTAACGGCAAGAACAAACCATCTATACCACGCACAATATGAAACTTGAAAAATTGCTTTATCAAAGTTTTTCCTACCTCCGCCATATACTGAGAGCCCGAAACACGCTAGGCTACGGAATACATTCCCCGCTCCTATACAATTTAGTACACTTCGTAATGTACGACAACAATGCCTATTACTGTTATCTGCCCATAGAAAAAGAGCGGCGGCGTCTGCTGAACACAAACAAGGTGATTGAAACGGAAGACTACGGGACCGGGGAAAGCGGGAAGATAACAATCCGCAGTATCGCCGAGAAATCGCTGAAAAGCAGGCAGGAAGCGCAAATGATATTCAGAATCGCCAATGCCATAAAACCGAAGTTTGCCGTAGAACTGGGAACGAGTTTAGGAATCACAACCGCCTACATCGCCAAAGCGGCAGCAAAAGGGAAAGTAATCACCTTCGAGGGAAGCGGAGACACCGCCAAAGAGGCCGAAAAAGTATTCCGGAACCTGCACATTGACAACATCGTGCAGACAACAGGCAACATCGACGAAAAACTTCCGAACGCGCTACAGGAAGGAGAAACGATTGACATGGCATTCATAGACGCCAACCACAGAAAAGAACCCACATTACGCTATTTCAGAGAAATTGCGAAACACTGCACGGAGAACAGCATCATCATTGTGGACGACATTCATTCATCCAGAGAGATGAGCGAAGCATGGGCTGCAATCAGAAACGAAGACAAGGTGACCGCCTGCCTGGACTGCTTCAGCATGGGAATCGTGTTCTTTCAGCCCTACATCATGAAAAAGACCTACTATCTACACATCTAACTACACATCTAACTACACATCTAAATTGCATTGTTATGAAAATATACACCAAAACCGGAGACAAAGGGGAGACATCTCTCATAGGAGGGAAACGGGTATTGAAGAGCGACATACGTCTGGAGAGTTACGGCACCGCAGACGAATTGAACTCTTTTACCGGTTTGCTGCTTGCCAAAATCACAAACGAGCCCCGTTCATACCAGGACATGCTTCTGCATATACAAAACAAATTATTCGGGTTGGGGGCTTTTCTGGCAGATCCGACGGCAGGGACACAGGAAAAGACAGAATGGATCAACCACGAAGACACCAAACAACTGGAAGAAGACATTGACAATCTGAGCAAAGATCTGGAACCGCTTCACGGCTTCATCCTGCCCGGCGGCAACGAACGAGTAGCGCTTTGCCACATATGCCGTACAATCACCCGCCGGCTGGAACGAAGCATGGTCAGACTCTTCCATGAACAAGGCAATGACATGATGACACCAAAAGAGGAAGAATGCTTGCATTATGTAAACCGGCTAAGCGATTTTTTCTTTATCCTATCACGCCACATAGGTCAAAATGACAGATGTGATGTTTTTTTATGGAAAAAATAGAAGATACATTTGTTTATATCACAGAAAAAAGATACCTTTGCGCGGTATTTTGAAGATATTATACCCTGTAGGCAAAAGGTTATATTATGGTTTGGACATTAGAATTAGCATCGAAGATAGAGGATGCGCCTTGGCCCGCAACTAAGGAAGAGTTGATAGACTATGCCACTCGCACGGGTGCTCCCGCAGAAGTTATAGAAAACCTGGAGGAGTTGGAAGACGAGGATGAGGTTTACGAGTCGATTGAGGACGTATGGCCTGACTATCCGAGCAAAGAAGACTTCTTCTTCAACGAGGACGAGTATTGATTTTTCCAAAGCAATAGGCAAACGCGGTTTGCTTAAAGCGCAGGCAGAGGCATGAGAAGACGGCAGATCGCTTTATTGTTCCTTTTTGTGTTTATCCACGGGATAAAGGCTCAATTTGACCCTGCCATAGGACAATATATGTATATGCCGACGGCCTTCAATCCTGCGGCGGCAGGCGAAGGAGATTTGATGAAAGTGAGCGGTTTGCACAGAATGCAGTTTACGGGCATCAAGAATGCCCCGATGACTACTTTCTTTTCGTTCCAATCGCCATTTGTGATAGGAAAGACAAGTCACGGAGCGGGTGTCCGCTTTATGAACGACCGCTACGGTCTGTTTACCAACCAGACCCTGCATATAACTTATGCTTACCGGCAGAAGTTGGGCAAAGGTTATTTGAGTGCAGGAGTGGATTTGGGATTTGTGAGTGTCGGATTCAAAGGGGACAGCGTGAACCTCTCGGACTTGCAAGGTTCGGATTATCATCAATCGGAAGACGAGGTGATACCGACAGGCAAGGAAAGCGGCATGAGTTTTGACATGGGACTGGGCGTCTATTACACCACGGAGAAATGGTATGCAGGTGTATCCTACTCTCACGCGACCGTGCCAAAAATAGAATGGGGCGACTATACCACCATCCGGTTAAGGGGGACGATGTATGTTATGGGCGGATATAACTGGAAATTGAAATATGCACCGCAGTGGGTTCTGAAACCAAGCGCAATGCTCATGACGGACTTTGCTTCATGGGATTGCAATCTGACTATGATGTGTGAATACAAGGAGCGGTACAGATGGGGAATAGCATACAGAATAGGGAGCAATGTGGGTGTTTTGTTGGGAATTGACATCATAACGGGACTGACACTGGGGTACACATACGAACTCCCAACGACCAAATTATTGTTGGAAAGTTACGGTTCGCATGAAGTTTATTTGGCTTACGGCTTTAACATACTGAAGCCCAAGCGAGCAAACAGATACAAAAGCATACGGTATTTATAATAAAATAATTACAACACAAATTATGAGACAGACAAGCAAAAGCAAGTTGTCGTTGTTGGCACTTATGGTACTGGTACTCTTTGCAAGTTGCAACAAGCCTGCGGGAGAATTGGTCGGTGTCGGATTAAAGGGTAATTTCAAAGAAGCGAATCCTTACGGCATGGTGTTTATCAAGCAGGGATCGTTTATGATGGGAAGCAATACACAGACTGCGTTGTTCAACCAACCGGACAATCAACTGATGGCTACCGTGAGTGCGTTTTGGATGGACGAAACCGAGATTACGAACAATGAATACAAGCAATTTGTGTATTGGGTACGCGACTCCATTGCCTATACAACATTGATTGATGCAGGGTATACAGAGTATGCCATCACACAAGAAGACGGCTATGAAGATGAGGAGAACTACACCATCAACTGGAAGAAGAAACTGCCGTGGAACAGTCAGGACGAGGATATAAAAGAGGTGATGGCTCCCCTTTATTACGGAGACGGCAAGTTGTTCAACACAAAGTTGCTACACTACCGTTACAGTTGGGTAAACTACGACGAAGCCTCTCTGGCAAGCAACCGTTATGATGTAGCCAAAGGGCGTTATCCTGAAGGAGCGCACGTGCGCGTAGATACCGCATGGGTGGATGAATTCGGAGGAATACACGACAGCACGATTGTCCGTCCGCTGACTCAACCGAGCGATCTGGTGACATCCATGATTATCAACGTATATCCAGACACCATGGTCTGGGTGCGTGATTTCCAATATGCTTACAATGAGCCGATGTTGCTCAAATATTTCTCGCATGCAGGATTTGCAGAATATCCCGTAGTGGGTGTTACCTGGGATCAAGCATACGCATTTTGCAAATGGCGTACAAGTTTCCTTGCCAACAACAGCGGTATTGACGCACAAATCTACCGGTTGCCGACAGAGGCGGAATGGGAATATGCAGCCCGCGGCGGCAGAAAGATGGCGACCTATCCATGGGGCGGCAACTATGCCCGCGATGCAAAAGGTTGTTTTCTGGCAAACTTCAAGCCCTATAGAGGCAGTTATATGGACGACACCGGTGTGATGACTATGCGCGTGGCCCAGTTCCGTCCCAACGACTTCGGATTGTTTGACATGGCAGGCAATGTTGCCGAGTGGACTTACTCAGCATACAACTCTTCATCGAATGCCTATGTAAGCGATTTGAACCCTCTGCATCAATATATGGCACGCAAGGCTGATCCTGACGTACTGAAGAGAAAAGTTGTAAAGGGTGGCAGTTGGAAAGACATTTCATATTATCTGCAATGCGGAACCCGTACGTACGAATATGAATATGAGAGCCGTTCCTACATAGGATTCAGATGTGTCCGTTCATTCATAGGAGAAAGATAAATCCGGATTATTTCAAGGTATAAACAATAAGAAAACTTACGATAATGGCAAACGAAAAAAAGAGCGCTTTCATGCGCTGGTATGAGTCTTACAGTGGTCAAAGGGCTGTTGGTATTGTGTATAATGTAGGTGCATCCGTGGTTATCATCGGTGCATTGTTCAAAATTTTGCACTGGCCCGGAGCAAGTCAGGTTTTGATGGTAGGTATGTTTACTGAGGCATTTCTATTCTTCATCGGCGTATTGGAAAAACCACATCCTGTATATCACTGGGAAGACATGTTCCCCCAATTGTTAGGCAAAGATTGTGATCCCAAGATACTGGCAGCACATGCAGACAAGGAAAAGCCTAATTTTGTAGGAAACATAGGCGGCGCAGGAACAGCAACAACAAGCCACAAAGAGACCGGTGCCAACATTCCGTCGATCTCAGAAGAAGACATGAAGAGCCTGAAGGAGGGAATCAACAAATTAGGGGCAACGGCCACTCAACTGGCAACATTGGGTCAGTTGGCAGAAAAGACCAACAGTTTGTCAGAAAAGATGGATAAAGCAGGAGAGGCAGCAGAGCATTTTGCTGCAACCCAAGCGTCCTTAAAATCGGCTTCTGATGCGCTGGGCCTGAAATATCAAGAACTGGGTCAATCGTATCAAGGCATTGTGAGCGACATGGGAAACATCAGCAAGCAAGTGAAAGAATACGGGAAAGGTGTTGAGGCTGTCAATGTCCAACTCGGTTCTCTGAATGCAGTATATGAATTGCAACTGAAGAATATTCAAGAACAAGCCAATGTCATCAAAGCACAAACTGACAAGATTGCACAAGTAAGCGGCAGTGTGGATCAGTTGTGCAACGATGCAAACAATGCCAAAGAAGCATCGGCTCTGTACGTAACCGCTCAACAGAAACTGGTATCGCAAATTACAGAGTTGAACCAAGTATACGGAAACATGTTATCCGCCCTTAACTAATAGACAGGGTTGATACAAAACAAATGAATTAGCGTACTATGGGAGGAGCGAAAAATTGTCCGGAAACCCCGAGACAAAAGATGATTGGTATGATGTATTTGGTGCTGACTGCGATGTTGGCATTGAATGTGAGTACCGATATATTGAACGGCTTCAAATTGGTTGATGACAGTCTACACTCAACCATTGAGGCAGCGGAGACTCGTAATGCCACGATGTATGACGACTTCGAGTATATGTATGAGCAGAACCCTGTCAAGATGGAGGTTCCTTATGCAAATGCATTGCTATTGAAGGCGAAATCGGACAGTCTGTATGATTACATACAGGATTTCAAATATCAGATTGCCCGGCTGGCGGACGGCAAGAAAGCCGATAAAGAAGCCCGAAAGATAGAAGGAAACAGCAATCTGGATGTTACAGGACAATATGCACTGGTTAATACTGATCCCGTAACGAAGTTGACCAATGGCAAAACGCTTCGATTGAACATTGAGGCTTATAAAAATTTCCTGAAAGGACTGGTGGAACACGACTCCATCATGCAAGCCTCCATTGACAGAGTGTTTGACACGCCTGAAGGAAAGAACCATGACGGTGATCCTATTTCATGGGAATCGTCGGTATTTGAGGGGATGCCTGTCGGTGCTTCCATCACGATCCTGACGAAGTTGCAAAACGACTTGCGATCAACAGAAGGCGAGATGGTGCAATTGCTGAAAGGACAAAGTGATGCCAGCGACTTCCGTGTAAACAGTTTGGAGGCATTAGTTATTCCTGTGTCAAGTTATGTAATGCGCGGTGGCAAGTATCAAGCAAAGATCGTGTTATCTGCAGTGGATTCCACCAAGAAACCTGTATATTATGTCGGTTCCACACAATTGAACGATGACGGAATATATGAAGTCGGTTGCGGTAGCACAGGTTCGTTCAAATATTCGGGTGAACTACGGTTGCCCAAGCACGACGGAACAGAGATACGGTTGCCTTTTGAGAGTTCGTACAGTGTAGGAGAACCATCCGTCACCATATCCAATACGGACCTGAACATTATGTATCGCGATTACCAAAACAAGTTTGCAATATCGGTTCCCGGTATATCCAATGACAAGATAAGAGTCAGTGTGAACGGAGCGACAGCCACCCAACAGAGAGGGGGCACGTGGATTATCAAGCCCAATGCTTCCGGCAAGCAGGTTACCATATCCGTTCAAGCAGAGTTAGACGGTCGTTGGCAAGCAATGGGCGAACAAGTGTACCGTGTCAAAGAATTACCCAAACCGGGTGCTTACTTCAAGAGTGGTTCGACGGAATATCAAGAAGGAAAAGTGGCACGAAATGCACTACTTAATCCAAATGCTACAATCATAGCAAGTTACGGTCCGGAAGGACTTCTTGATTTGCCTTTCACAATCACTTCGTTCCAATTGCAGACTTCGATGGGCTATACACAATCGAAGAGCAACAAGTTTACCAAGGCTCAGATTGACCAATTGTCCAAATTGAAACAGGGTGCAGTGATCAACATTGTGGACATCAGGGCAAAAGGACCGGAAGGAAAAGAAGTCCGTTTGCGCGGTATACCTTTAACCTTGAATTGATTATTATCCAATGAACCTTTGAAAAGGAATAAAACATAGGCAGTATGAAAAAAATTAGTGTTTTGACAATCTTATTATTCACTATTCTAACTGTGAATGCACAACATCCGATCAATCCATACTTCAATGAGAAAGGGGCGGTTATGCTGGAAACAGTAGAATTGAATGATGCATCAGACACATTGATGAGTGTATTTCATCGTCGGGATGATATTGTTTATTCGAGAATAGTATATCGCATTGTGGATATGCGGTACAAGCAGAACTATCAACTCTATTTTCCCGTAAGATACGATGATCCTGAATATCGCAGTCTCTTCAAAGTGATTGTAGATGCGATTGTGGACGGGTTGCCAGTATATCGCAAGGCTCAAGACAAGATCAAACCTACATTTACGGACCAGAATATTATTCCCAAGTCAGAGATACCTACTCTATTTTTGGTAGATGATCCGACAGCCGACTATTCTGAGGATACATGTCACTACAATGTGGCTTGTTCGGATGCAATGTTGTTGCACTATGATTCCGTAACAGATGCGATGTCATTCCACTTCTATCCATATGAAGGTTTTGTAAAGAACCAATTGAAGTATTTGATTCAAGAAGAGATATTCTTTGACAAGCACACATCGCGTCTTTATTCAAAGATTATCGGCATTGCCCCGATGCAATCGGACAAGATAGAATCCACCGACGGAGAAGACCTAATGCAATCAGTCAGAGAGTCCATGCTCTTCTGGATTGCATTTGACGAATTACGTCCTTACCTGGCAAAACAGTATTTGATACCGCAGCAAAATGATACGAAGCGTGTCACATATGACGAATTCTTCGCCAAAAAACTGTATACTTCTTACATTATCGGCGACAGCAACATGTATGACAGAATGATTCTTTCGTACGCAAAAACCGAGGAAGAAATCAAGAAAGAGCAGCAACGTATTTTCGATGAACTACTTATCTTTGAGCAAGATCTTTGGGAGTATTAATCGAGAAAGAAACACTATAAGCAAGATAACAGAATTAGGTGTTGCACACGTGTGGTAACACCTAATTCTTGAGCGTATATAGAGGTATTATATTTGTCAACAGCACTGCATGATTGTATGAAAAAGCACTATTTTCTGAATATGTATCTGACCACGACAGTAAGCATTGTACTGATGCTTTTCTTTGTGGGGATTGAGGTTGTACTCATGCTGTCGTTGCACAATTTCGTCCGTGATACCAAAGAAAATGTAACCCTTACAGCCATAGTCTCCGAGAAGGCGGATTCTACAGAAATAGCACGTGTAGGAAAGATATTGAACATTGCTCCTTTCACAAAAGACTACGACTTCATAGACAAAGAGGAAGCCCTCCGTTTGCATACACAAAACTTAGGAGAGAATCCCGTGGAATTTCTCGGATATAATCCTCTTCATGCATCCTATGAGATACATCTGAATGCCGAGTATGTGCAAATAGACAGTATACACAATATAGAAAAGATCTTGACAGCATTTCCTGCAATAGAGAAAGTCTCCTATCAAGAAGATGTTTTAGATGTATTAAACAACAATATAGGCAAGATTTCAGTAGTATTAGTTGCGATGGCAGCAGTTCTGTTGTTTATAGCCATTGCACTTATCGTGAATACAATCCGGCTCAATATCTACTCCCGACGTTTTCTTATAAACACCATGAAACTGGTAGGAGCAACACCATGGGTTATAAAAGCCCCCATCGTGAAGAAGAACATGGGTATCGGATTTATCGCGAGTGTCATCGCGTTAGGTCTGATTGCAGTACTGATGTGGTATTGTTATCAGTATGTGGGGATACGATTCTTCACCTTAGATGTGCAAAACATCCTGATTGTATCGCTTACAGTTGTTGTCTTCGGAATACTTACAACTTTTTCGGCTTCGTGTTTTGCCGTAAACAAGTATATCAAAACACGGACAGAAGACTTGTACTACGTTTAATCCCTGAGCACAGGAAATAAGATATAACCATACATAAGAATTCGTTATGAAATATAATTTACCGAAATTGAATATCATCCTTATCGCCATATTCTTTGCCATAGTAGTTATAGGTTTTGCATTGATGTTGGGTGCACCAAGCGGTGCAGACGCCTATAATCCTGATATATTTTCCGTAAGACGCATTACGGTTGGTCCGATGATATCCCTGTTTGGCTTTGTCGGGATGGTGTTTGCTATCCTTTACACCCCGAAGAAATAGCACAAATATCCAGAAAGACTATGAATCCATTAGAAGCACTCATATTGGGTATAGTACAAGGACTGACGGAGTTTCTCCCAGTGAGCAGCAGCGGTCATCTGGAGATAGGTCAGGTTTTGTTGGGGACAAGCGGAGAAGAGAACCTCACTTTTGCGATCATCGTCCATGTGGCGACCGTCCTTTCCACCATTGTTGTACTATGGAAAGAGGTTGTTTGGTTGTTGCGCGGTGATTTTGGAACGGTTCGCTGGAACAAAGAGAAAGAATACACTGCAAAAATCCTCGTGTCGATGATTCCTATATTTTTTGTGGGGGTCTTCTTCAAAGACACAGTAGAAAGTTTCTTTGGTCACGGATTGTTATTAGTTGGCATTTGTTTAATCATTACGGCATTACTATTGACGCTGAGTGAATATATCTGCAAGTTGAGAGAGAAAAAGGCTCAAAACGGAGAAGAAGCGGGAAGAGATGTTACATACAAAGATGCCATCATTATCGGTTTGGCACAAGCCTGCGCGATACTGCCTGGATTATCGCGTTCCGGGACGACCATAGCAACGGGATTATTGTGCGGAGTAAAGAAAACGGCAGTCGCACAATTTTCGTTTCTAATGGTATTGATTCCCATATTGGGAGAGGCATTTCTTGACACCGTAAAATTTCTGCAGGCACAGGAAACCGTAACGAGTTTACCCATTTCATCCATGATAACGGGTTTTCTGGCAGCCTTTGTGACAGGTTGTCTTGCGTGCAAATTTATGATTGGAGTCGTCAGAAAGCAGAAGTTGGTATGGTTTGCGCTATATTGTTTCGTAGCAGGATTGTTCTCTATCGTATATAGTATTGCGTAACAAGAGGGTGAAGAATGAATTTTGCAGAAGGAGAGATATTACCGTTTGACAAGCCATATGGTTGGACTTCCTTTGATATTGTGGGAAAAGTGCGTTGGATGATCTGCAACAAACTGGGAATAAAGAAACTAAAAGTAGGACATACAGGGACATTGGATCCTCTTGCAACGGGAGTAGTGGTGGTATGTACGGGGCGAAGCACCAAGAAAATAGATAAGCTACAAGCGCAAGAGAAAGAATATGTTGCGACACTGCAATTGGGTGCCACGACGCCCAGTTACGACATGGAGCATCCCATTGACAAAACATATGGGACCGATCATATCACCGAAGATTTGATAGTTTCAGTTCTTAAGCAGTTTCAAGGAGAGATCCTGCAAACACCACCAGCCTATTCTGCCGTAAAAGTGAACGGGAAGCGTGCGTATGACTATGCGAGGAAAGGGGAAGAACCTGAGATTAAGTCAAAGCGGATTACTATTCACAAAATAGACATTCTGTCGTTCGACCCTCAGAATATGCGACTGGAACTCAAGATAGAATGCTCCAAGGGAACCTATATAAGGGCCTTGGCCCGAGATATAGGCCAGGCTTTGGGCTCAGGAGCATATCTCACCGCTCTGCGGCGTACCCGCTCGGGTGACTTCCGAGCAGAAGACAGTTTGACCATAGAACAGTTTGAAAAACTATTAAGTACCTATACGATTCCAACGGAATAGAAGGCATTTGTAAAGACAAAGTACTGCGCAAACAGTGCACTTAAAACGATAAAGACAATACATATGAAACTATCCCAATTCAAATTCCACTTACCGGAAGAACTGATAGCCCAATACCCAGCCCGATTCAGAGACGAGGCTCAGTTGTTGATATTACACCGTAAAACAGGCGAAATAGAATTCAAAGCATTCCCTGCCATGCTTGATTATTTCAGCGAGGGGGATTATTTCATTTTCAATGACACGAAAGTGTTTCCTGCACGATTGTACGGGCACAAAGAACGCACGGGGGCAAGTATAGAAGTTTTCCTATTGCGTGAACTTAATCACGAGAACCGCTATTGGGATGTATTAGTGGATCCTGCCCGGAAAATCAGGATAGGGAACAAAATCTACTTTGACGAAGACAACACCATAGTGGCAGAAGTGATAGACAACACTACTTCGAGAGGAAGGACTTTGCGTTTCCTATCGGACTACGCCCCAGGAGAATTTGAGAAACATCTGTTCGAAATAGGAGAAACACCTCTTCCCAAGTACATCAAGAGAGACCGAGAGAATCCCGATCCAAGAGATGCGGAAGACGCCGAACGCTACCAAACACTCTTTGCAAAGAAAGAAGGGGCAGTTGCCGCTCCTGCATCGGGGCTTCATTTCTCCAAATCGATTCTCAAGATGATGGAGATACGCGGTATCGGTCAGGAGTTCATCACTGCCCATGTGGGATTGGGTACGTTCAAATCGATTGATGTGGAAGACTTGACCAAACACAAGATGGACTCAGAACAAATAGAAGTCAGTCCGAAAGTGGTTTCCACCATTGAGACACTGCACGCCCAAAAGAAACGGATCTGCGCCATAGGAACAGACGTGATGCGTGCTTTGGAGACCGTTGTCGGCACAGACGGACATATAAAGAGTTTCTCGGGCTGGACAAACAAATTTATCGCTCCTCCATACGATTTCTCGGTAGCAAACAGCATGTTAGCCAACCTATATATGCCACAGTCAACCCAGTTGATTATGGTTGCCGCATTCGGAGGATATGAGAACGTGATGCACGCTTACGAAGAAGCCATCAATCACGGTCTCCACTTCGGAGATTACGGAGACGCAATGCTCATTGTGGATTAGTAAGCCCGTTCCAATATCTTCAACCCGACAATTACATTTCAGACAAAAGCCAACAAGGCAACTTTTACATGGCACCGAAACGACCACATCGCCCCACAAAGAATATCGCGACAGAGCCACAACCTACAGAGCACAAGAGATATTCTTTCTTCCGAGACATGATACACAATGAGCGTTTTCTGTTCATTGTGGGCATCATTGCGACAGGTTTCGGCATATATGCTTCCGTTGCCTTTCTTTCGTTTTTCTTTACAGGCAAAGCAGACTGCTCGATATTAGAGCAAGCCGCAGAGGAGCGTTCTGCCACAAGGGATGCCATACAGAACTGGGCAGGATTGACGGGAGCCCGACTATCCCGTTTCCTAATGAACTCCTGTTTCGGTCTGGCCTCGTCGGGTTTGTTCTTTCTGATTATCTTCTTCGGTTTATACCTTATCCGAGCCATCGACTGTCATAGGAAGTTGCGGGTGTTTCTACACACGCTCTTTTGGATATTGTGGACAAGTTTTTTCCTTGGCTTCCTGCAGATTGTGGCAGGTGTTGACAGTTTCTTCTATTGGGGCGGACGATGCGGATACCTCATCAGCCAGTGGCTCATTTCCTACATACAGATACTCGGCACGCTACTGGTAGTATCGGCAATTCTTCTCACGTTCCTAATTGCAACAAACAGCAATACCATACCTACATTGAAACGCTGGGGGAACAACTTCCTCAGACTATTCAGACGACGCAAGAAAGACGTTGAGACGGAGACGGCAGAAGCGGAAGATACAGAAAAAGGAGAAAGCGGAGAAGAGAACAGCGAAGGCGAGGAAAAGTTTATCATTATAGAGAACCACGGAGATACAGAAACAGAAGAACCAAAATATGGAATCTGCAACGAAGCAAAAGAAAACGAGGACGATGAGGACAGTGAGGCAGAAAACATACAGGAAGGGGATGATACCGAGACGGAGAAAAAGCAAGACAACGGCGTTGATTTGACGATACAACCCGTGGAAGGAACCGACTTGACTGAAGACGAAAGTTCTCCGGACTATTACCTGAAGAAATTAGGTCCGTATGATCCCCGCAAGGATTTGTCGCAATACAAGTTTCCGAGTCTGAGTCTGCTAAAGACTTATGAGAATGACGTGGCTCCCATCATAGACCGTGAGGAACAGAACGCCAACAAGAACCGTATCGTTGACGCTCTGAATAGTTACGGTATAGAAATAAAGAGCATCTATGCCACCGTAGGTCCGACCGTCACTCTCTATGAAATCATCCCGAAAGAAGGAATCAAACTTTCCCGCATAAAGAGCCTTGAGGACGATATTATGATGAGTCTGGCCGCAGACGGCATACGAATTATCGCCCCCATGCCCGGAAAAGGGACTGTAGGAATAGAGGTGCCAAACAAGAAACCGCAGACCGTGAGCATGCACTCCGTGATAGCCAGCAGGTTGTTCCAGGAAAACAAGAAGATGAAACTTCCGGTTGCCATAGGCAAGACTATCACAAACGAGGTGTTTATGTTTGATTTGGCCAAGACGCCTCACCTATTGGTTGCCGGTGCGACGGGACAAGGCAAGTCGGTAGCCATAAACGCAATCATCACATCCCTACTCTACAAGAAACACCCTGCCGAGTTGAAGTTTGTATTGATAGATCCCAAGATGGTGGAATTCTATCCATACAAAGCACTTATACATCACTATCTGGCAGCGGCACCCGATGTGGAAGACAATGACATTGTCATTACCGATTGCGAGAAGGTTATCAACACGCTGAACTCTCTTGTCATAGAGATGGAGAACCGCTACAAGTTGCTAATGGACGCCGGCGTGAGAAACCTGGAAGACTATAACGAGAAGTTCGTCAACAGGCGTCTCAACCCTGAAAAAACTGTAGCCGAGTCGTTGCACCACCGATTCCTGCCTTACATAGTTATCATCATAGACGAGTACGGCGACTTCATTATGCAGGCAGGCAAGCAAGTGGAAACCCCGATTGCGCGCATCACCCAGAAAGCGCGTGCCGTAGGCATGCACATGATTCTGGCGACACAACGTCCATCGGTGAACATCGTGACAGGCGTGATAAAAGCAAACATTCCGACCCGTATAGCCTTGCGTACCCAATCCGTCATTGACTCGCGCACCGTATTGGACACCAAGGGAGCGGAACACCTGATAGGAAGAGGTGATATGCTCTATGCCGGCAACAGCAACATAACCCGTATCCAGTGCGCCTTTGTGGATACGCCGGAAGTGGATGCCATTGTAGAACACATACAAGAACAGCAGCATTACTCCGAGCCCTATCAACTACCGGAGTATATCCCCGAGGGTTCGGAAGAGGCGGCCCCCGGAAGCGTAGACATGAAACGCCTTGACCCGATGTTCGGTGATGTAGCACGCTATGTGGTAAGCAAGCAGGAAGGTTCCACTTCGCGCCTGCAGCGCGCCTTTGAAATAGGCTATAACCGAGCTGGAAAACTATCCGACCAACTGGAGGCTGCAGGTATTGTAGGTCCGAACAAAGGACCGAAAGGGCGAGACGTGCTGATACAAGACATGAGCATGCTGGAACAGAAGTTGCAGGAACTAGGTGTATCGTAAAACAAATACGTCACAAACAGAGCACACAACGGACACAGACTGAGGGAAACAACCCGTGCAAACAAGGAGCACCGCCAACGGAAGGAGTGACAATTCACAGAAACCGGAAGAACAACAACCGATGATGATGTTACGAAGAGAATACAAGAAAACCGCGAACAGCCAGAGAGCAGCGAAACGGGGCATACAGAAAATATGGTGCGCTGTCCTGCTTGGCATGCTACCTTGGTCTGCATCCGCTACGGCACTGGATGTATTTCTTGCCAACATAGAGCAACAAACTCTGCAATCGGACTTCATCATCACCATTACAGAAGAGGCTGCACAACCGATGAATTACCCAGGAACCATCGTAATGCAAGGCAACCGTTTTCTACTGAAGATGTTTGACACAGAAGCCGCATACGACGGGGAGACTCTGTACATCTACAACATATCGAATGACGAACTGACTCTTACCACACCATCGGAGGAAGAACTATCGGAAGCCAACCCGTTTCTATATGCCAAGGCACTCATGAAAGTATGCAGCGCCATCGAGCGTCCCACCAAAGACCCGACGCGAGTGGTCATCGTCCTTACGCCAAAAGACCAGACAGCAGGTATCCAGAAGTTCACCTTACACTTAAAACGTACAAACAATGACGTCAGGAAGGAAGAATACCTTCCCCTTTCCGTGGAAATAAAAGAAGGGAAACAACTCACCACACTGACACTCAAGCAACCCAAATACACTACAGAGGAAACCATTTACCGTTTGAATTATCCGGAGGCATACTTAAACGACCTCCGCTGAGCCACACACTTATACACACAAAACCTATTTGATTATGCATACATCTTGTCTTATTATCGGTTCGGGTCCAGCCGGCTATACAGCCGCCATCTATGCTGCGCGGGCTAACCTATCGCCAATTCTTGTGGAAGGAGCGCAAGTGGGAGGTCAACTCATGATTACCACCGAAGTGGAAAATTTCCCCGGTTACCCAGAAGGCGTGGAACCATTCCAGATGATGGACGATATGCGCCGTCAGGCAGAACGCTTCGGGACACAATTCGTGGGAAGCGTTGTTACCCAAGTGGATTTCTCATGTTCTCCCAAGAAAGTATGGACAGAAGACGGGACAGCGTATGAAGCGGACACCGTCATCATAGCCACCGGCGCAAGCGCCAAGTTTTTAGGCATACAATCGGAGGAAGACTACAAAGGACGCGGCGTATCGGCATGTGCGACCTGCGACGGTTTCTTCTACCGTAAGAAGACCGTTGCCGTGGTAGGCGGCGGCGATACAGCGTGCGAAGAAGCATCGTATCTGGCAGGACTTTGCCAGAAAGTGTATATGATTGTGCGCAAGCCTTACCTGCGTGCCTCGGAGATTATGCAACAGCGTGTGCTCGGCAATCCGAAGATAGAAGTATTGTTTGAGTGCAATACTTTGCGTTTGACAGGCGAAGGCAAGGTGCAGGGTGCAGACCTCATTTACAAGAAGGGGACTGCAGAAGAAGCGGTCCGCCACATTGACATAGACGGATTCTTTCTTGCTATCGGGCACAAACCCAATACCGATCTCTTTGCCAAGTATCTGAACAGAGACAATGAAGGGTATATACTGACCGACGGCGATTCGCCCCGTACGAATGTGGAAGGTGTGTTTGCCGCTGGAGACTGCGCAGATCCCCATTACAGACAAGCCATTGTGGCTGCCGGAAGCGGTTGCAAAGCCGCCATAGAGGCTGACCGTTACCTCAAATCGAGATGACGCAGGCAGATTTTGCGCATAACTATTTGCCGAGAGAGAAAAAAGCAGTACCTTTGCGGACGTTTTGCACGGGAATATGCAAGACCAAGAAATGTGGGAGTGTGGGAACACGACCATTATCGTTTAACAAATTATACTTACAGTTATGTATCTGACATCAGAAAAGAAGCAAGAGATTTTTGCTCAGTATGGCAAAGACGCCAAGAACACGGGTAGTGCAGAAAGCCAAATTGCCTTGTTCACCTTCCGTATCCAACACTTGACCGAGCACTTGAAGAACAACCAAAAGGACTTCGGCACAGAGCGTGCGTTGACCAAACTGGTAGGCAAGCGCCGCCGTTTGCTGGATTACCTGAAAGAGCAGGATATTGAGCGTTATCGTGCTATCATCAAAGAATTGGGTATTCGTAAGTAAAAAGAGTTCCAGTTTTCAGAAAAAGGTTATCTACAGGATTGTAGGTAACCTTTCTTTTTTGCGTCTGTCTATGGGCAGAAGCCTTCCTCACTCTTTCCAAAGAGGGACAGAGGCACATAAGTCGGACGGGGTCCATTGGACTAACAGGACTAACGGGGCAGATGGGACAAACAGGACAGATGAACCGCCCGTTGTTCCAGAAAAGTATAATCCTTATTTCGCCAACGGATTACCGACAACGGAGGAGCAGACGAAGGACAACACGCCCTATCACAAAGAGGAGCAGCACGGCAGCCAGAACAGCCGAGACCTTGTAGAAACGGGGGACATAGCGCACAGGAGGCAATTGCACTTCGACATGACGAACAGCGTAAACGGTATCGGCATGCTGCTTCGTCAAGAACCTTTCCCGAAAGAGCGTATCACGCACAAAGACCGTATCCCCCTTGTTCTGCACCCAGCGACTCCGCAGGACATAAACACTATCGGAGGCAAGGCGGACGTGCGAGAGCACAGAATCGGTTCGGGAAGAGGAAGACACATCACGCTGCAAGGCGCATGCACTCCAGTTCAGCAGCACGATAGCGAGGAGTGGCAATCTCCAGATAGATTTCTTCATGAGCAGGAACAGTTTTCAGCATATCCACAAGTATTGTTTCCGCCCGGCGTGAACACAGGAGGCGCGGCTCACTGCTCTCAACAGTGCCGACAAGAATACACCCTTTGGTATCGGCAAGCGTATTGCCCGCATGGATACGGATGCCCGTATGCCCCGGCACGCAGGACAGCAGAGGCAAGACACGACGAAACCTCGGACTGCGGGTCAGTTGCAATCTGTACCACCCAAGGGGAACAATACCGGCAGGCTCAAGCGTATCGCATATCTTGTGCCCATCACAAAAAAGAGAGCCTACCACAGCATTATCGATTTGATTTGTACGTAACAAGAGGAGTTTCACGGTATGTCAAGGGGTTAGAGATTAGAGGTTAGGGATTAGGGGATTTATACTTATAGTCGATGCCAATCAATGCTCCCGCAAAGGTGAGCGTCTCGCCATAGGCTGTGAGGACGGTAGGGTCGATATACCCCATGGGCGGGAGGCAGAGTGCAACGGCAATGAGCAAAATTCCAAAACTTGTGGCAGCGAGCGCCACCACAAGTTGGAGAGTCGTTTCAGGCTGCCTCATAGTTTTGTGCAAACAAGAAGCCACGCAACGTCTTATACTTCGTCTGCTTGGCAAACGCTTCTTTTGCCGCAGCGTATTGGACAGGATCCGCTTCGACGGTTTTGACCTTAGCCACCGTATTCTTAAAAGCGGTCCGCATGTTCAACATTCCAGCCGTAGGTTCCTTGGTGGAAGGATTGCAAAGGCGGGAGGTGAAGTTGCTCCCCGTGTCGGAACGGTGCATGAAGACCGTGGACTGGTGACGACAGATTTTGCCTGAGATGTGATCAATGGGATCGATATAAACTACTTTTGCCATAATGATAATTTGTTTTCAAGTTAACCACTGCGTGCCGGACACTCCGTGTGAGGCACGGCGTGGGGATTAGGAATTAGAGATTAGAGGTTAGAGTTTTGCATACTCCTGCGCCATCATATAGCCACGGAGGGTTGCATACTTGGTTTGTTTGCGGAACTCTGCCGCATAGGCGGCTTTCTGCTCCGCCGTAAGATTCTGAACGGCAGCGACCGCAGAGCGGAACTTTGTTTGCCGACCCAGTTCATCGGACGAATAGGGTTTGACAGACAAGTCGCGTTTCTCACACAGTTTGCCTGTGCAGATGTGGCGCCCCCGTTTCTGGAAATAGATGTCGCTATGCCCGCAAAGTTTTCCACGCAGAGACTTGACCAAGTCCATCGGAATGATTTTACTCATGATACATTTAATTTTTAAGGTTAGTAATTGTGTTGATTGGTTGGAAATCGATTTCGAGTGCAAAGGTATAATGCGCGAAAAGTGCGTTGTCCGTTTTTGTCCACTTCCGTCCGTTTCGTCCAGGATTTTCCGCGATTTGCCGGTTTTCTCTGTAAAATCCGGGTTCTGCATGAGAATAAAACGGAGACAAAATGATGCGCAAAGAGAGAAAGACTGTGAAACGCGAGCAGGTGCATGGGTCGATGAGGGGTGCTTGAGGGGTGGTAAGAGGAAGCGACCTATATGATCAGGCGAATGGGACAGACAGGACTGACAGAGCAGACGGGACAGATTGAACAGATGAGACCAATTGGACTGATTAGAAGAAATGGGAGGAAGATAGAACAGGATGTCCTTCGGGACTTCATCTATAATTATCTGAACAAGCACCCAAGTACAACCCATTTTGATGCGGTTGCCCTGAAGAGAGAAGCATACAAACAGATTTTGCATATTTCAGAAAATAGCATTATCTTCGCCATATATAACAAAAAAATGCAATTCACATATTCAGAATTATCACTACTCCTATGAACTCTACCCAACAGAAACAGGAACTCTTCAAGACCATCTGGGCGATAGCCAACGAACTGCGCGGTTCGGTGGACGGCTGGGACTTCAAGCAGTACGTACTCGGTATGCTTTTCTACCGCTATATCTCGGAGAACATCACCGTCTATATCAACCGCCTGCAGCACGAGGCGGGGCTGACGGACTTCGACTATGCCGCTTTCGGCGA
>JBNMIS010000035.1:0-20718 GCA_050873385.1 Bacteroidales bacterium
AGCCTGCAGGCAGGCACCTATCACCTCATTGCCCTCACCCAGGACACCCTGTCACAATACGTACTCTCTATCGGTACCCCCGCCACCTACCGTTTCGAGCCGATAAGCACTGATACAATCATTAGCGGCACGGTTACTGCCGACGGACTCTACCCGTTCAACAATATCATGGTGCCGGGCAAAGGGTACACCTTCACTGTCGATGCCCAGCAATTGTACGGTGCTTTGCTCTATACAGACCACCCCGACAGCGTCTTTGCACGGGTATATTACGATCCGCAACTGACGCAGGCAATGACATTCTTCGAGTCCTTTGGGGCTGATTCCACCTATTATGTCATACTCGCAGATTTGGATACGATACCCCTCTATGCAGTGGTGTACAACTTCTCGCAAAGCCCTGAGGCACAAGCAGGCTTCGTCTATGCACAGCACCCTGTCTGCGCCCCCGACAGCCTGCCGGTATCGGCCGTACTGCCTGTGGGCGAGGTGCGCCGTACTGCCATCAACAAACATTCCGAGGTACTTCAGTTTGACGCCGATCACGAGATATACACCGTCGGATATGAGGCATACAGCGTTCATCTCGAAGCAGGCAAGATGTACCGGTTCTATGCAGAGGATATACAAGGTACCAATAAGGGGGCACTGTATCTCATTGACCCGACACTGAAACAAGGTGATTTCCTCTATAACTCTATCGGGCATGAGGGCTTAGACCCCAACACGGCTACTTTCACTTACGCAGCGTCCAAGGATATGGACTGCACCTTGCTGTTCTGTTCGCAGTTCTCCCGTCAGGATGACCGTGCCGACTATACTGTAGCCTACGAGGAGGTGTCGGCGTTCGAGACATTGCTCCGTCAGGCACGCCCTGTTACCCTGCCTTTGCGCGAACAAGCCGACTTTGGTGCCGCCAAGTATATATGGAGCCATACCTATCAGTGGTATGCCGATGTGAACGGCAATGCCTTTACCGATTACGGGGTTTACCCCGCCGTGTCCTACACTGTGCAGGTGGCTGCGGGCGATACACTCTTTGCCATGTTCTCTGCAGATGATGAGGCGGTATTGCATTTCTATCATCTGTATGCAGACAATACCCCTGTTATCATTGACAGCATACATGGTTATTCCTACATAGCCGAGCGCGGGTACTACTACAACGCTTCGGACTCGGTGGAGACCATCACCGTCATTGCTTCGGTGGACAACTACCGCCCGGGACGTCATCACTATGACATCGTGCTGTCCGCTTCGAGTCAGGACATCGCACCCAAGACGGCTACTGCCCATGCAAGCGAGAGTGCGCTCTACGTGGAGCAGTACGACCTTATGACCGTGCGTGATGCCCTCTCACGTCTTACGCTCACCGCATTGGACGAACAAGGGCAGGCCATTGCCACGATAGACAATGTACCGTTCTATTGGGATATTGACCTCACTGCAGGTTCTGCCACCTACGAAGCAAACCAAGCCGACCTGCCTACAGGCTACGCCTTTGCCAAGGGAGTAGAGTATATCACCGTGGCTATCAAGCCGGTCACAACAGATACAGAGGACACCACTCCGCAGGACACTGCCGAGCCCAAAGCCCGCCTTATCCTTGATGGAGGTTCGCTCTACGTTCTCACGCCTGACGGCACCCGCTACACCATCACGGGACAGAAGGTGAGGTAATATGCAATAGAACACACTCAAGAAGAAAGAGAACCTTGATACGGATTAAGGTTCTCTTTTTGTATATATCTGTCTATTGTAATGAAATAGGTCCTGTCTGTATGGGATTGTACTGGAGATGAATTGTTTCTTTTGCAGTACTTTCAACGGACAATGTTTCGGAGCAAACTGGGAGGATATGCCGTTTTGGGATGGAAGGGTAATAATGTTGCCTGTTGGTAACAAACACCTAGCCGACCTCATCGACCCCTCAAGCCGACCTCATGGAGACTTCGGAAATTGCTGCATGGAATCAATGAATCATTCCGACTGCGTCACTGTCCGCAAATGTTTTGACTTCGTAGGTTTGTTGCTTGTTTCAAAATCCGCTCTCTCTTGATGCTGAATACTCAACAAAAAGCCCCTCTTTCGGAGGGGCTTGGGAGAGTTCCTTGGGTTTCGTTTCTTCCGGTTGTGTGAAACTCTTTACCGGATAACGACCATCGTGGCGCCGAAACCGTATTGGGCAAAAGACGCATCGTAATACTCGCAGGTGGGATGGTTCTTGCTGAGAGCCGACGAAATGGCGGCTTTCAATATGCCCTCTCCTCGTCCGTGGATAAATACGATTTTCTTTCCTCTGTTGTGTATGTTCTCACGCATGACACGCTCAAATACCCGTAGTTGGTATTGCAGCATCTCGTTGCGTTCCATGTTGGCGGGATGCTCGCATAGAGCGTTGATGTGTAAGTCCACTTCCAGAATATCTTCTTTTTTGGCTTCTTTCTTGCCTCTGGCTCTTCTTTCCTCCGCTGTAACGGGGTGTGCCGTTCCTTCTTCTTTTTTTCTTAGGTCGGTTGCGGTAGGTGTATTGTCTCGTTGGGTGTGGGTGGAGTTGTTTTGTGTCTCTTTTCGCGGGGTGATGGGAACAATCTGTGCCAGTGGGGTAGGTATTTCAAAACCGTCATGGTCTTCCACAAACACCAGTTTGCGCTTCTCGTCAATCTTTCTGACAATTCCCCCGCCTACGGAGTCAAGAAATCTTATCTCGTCTCCAATGTGTATATCTTCCGGTTGCATGATGCGGTTGCTTATTTGTTGTCGGCTGTGTCAATGATTGTACCATTGTTTTCTGCTGCTGCTTTTCCCAATAGCAGAACATCGTCAATATTCTGTGGAATGTTTTGTATGGTATCCTTGTCATCTGTGAAGTATTCGGTGGTGTCAAGGGCAGGCTCTCCCATGATTTCCGGGTTGGGATCCCCTTGTACAGGTCCGCATGAAGACAGGGTTGGCGCCATGGCTGTCAGACACGTGGCAACACCGATCACGGAGACTGCCTTGCCCATGCGCGTGCGGTTGGCTAATTGTTGTGTCAGGAACCGCACTTCTTGTTCGCACGCTGGACATGTGCCGAGGCAGTCGCCTTCGTGCGTGCAAAGAGTTGGTTGATAATCTATTCCGTTTGCTTTTGCAATCTGTTTGCGAATACGTTTCAGTTCTTCGCATACGTCTTTCCCTTTTGCCATATATGCTGTTTGTTAGTTGGTTTGTTTGTCGTGGTGTTCCGGAAGCCTGTAGGTGAACCTGTCGAAGTGCTTGATTCCCGTTGATTGCAGTTCTTCAATGCTCCGCCGTATATCTTCTTCCGTGTTGTAATCGGGTATCTGTGGTACACGGACCACGATGTTTTCTGCCATGCCTTGTGAGGTTAGCCATCGTAGGTTGTTTTTTACAGGATGATTGTCGCAGCCCGTATATTGTTTGTAGATGGCAGGATTCATATCCTTTATGTCCACCACAAAACGTTCCGTAATGGGGGCTAACTGCTCTATCTGGTGCTGTGGTACGTTGAGTGATGTCTCTATGTGGATGCTCCATGCTTTTGGACGGATGGCATGGAATTGTGCAATGAAGTCACTTTGCAGAGCCGGCTCTCCTCCGCCGAAGGTGATGCCGCCTTTCGTCGCAAGAAAATACAGATTGTCAGGCATCAGTTCCTCCAGAAGATGCTGCGGTGTATAGTGCTTGCAGAGTCCCTTGTAGTCCATGGCAAACGGGTTGATGCAATAGCGGCAACGGAGCGGGCATCCCTGCATGACGACCAGAGTACGCACTCCCTCCCCGTCTATTACAATCCTGTGACGGGAAATACAGGCAATGGACGCACTCTTGAACCCTGTTTCTGTTGATGTTGCCATGAAAAATGTGAATCATAGACTCGTGCTTGCAAAAATACGATATTTTTCTGACACGGCAAATTCTCTGTGAACACAACCGGCTTTGCGTGGGCAATAGAGTACGGATTGACGGTTTTTGTGTAAAAACGGGATGGGGAAAATCCTGCATATTGCTTAAGTGGGAAAATAATTGTACCTTTGCCGACCGATTGAGAAAAACTTGCATCCGATGTCCCAAGATATTCAGCATGAGGGAATTGTGGTCTCTGTCAACTCTGGTGGAGTGAGAGTCCGCATCGAACAGACTTCTGCTTGCAGGGAATGTCAGGCAAGCAGTATGTGTACTGCTTCGGATAAACAGGACAAATATATTGATTGCCAGCCGGCGGAGCCGTTGCATGAAGGAGATAGGGTGGTGGTTACCGCAACAAGGAAAATGGGCTTTTGGGCGGTGCTGTTGGCGTTCGTGTTCCCCTTTTGCCTGCTTTTGGGTTTGATTGCTTTGTTCGATTTGTGGATAGCGGATGAAGGCATAGCCGGTACGCTCGCGCTGTGTTCTTTGCTCCCTTACTATGGGGTGTTGGCATTGTGCAGAAGTCGGATGAAAAAACACTTTGTGTTCTATGCACACAAAGTGTAGATATGTGCTTTGAGAATACATAAGAATAACGATACAATGAACTTGATTTTAATTTCTCTCATTACATTGGGCGTGACAGGACTTTTGGCTTCTGTTGTGCTCTATTTTGTGGCGCAACGCTTCAAAGTGGAAGAAGACCCTCGGATAGATGAGGTGGTTGAGGCATTGCCTGGTGCCAATTGTGGCGGTTGTGGCTTTGCAGGTTGCCGTGCATTGGCAGAGGCTTGCGTCAAAGCCGATACATTGGACGGGCTCTTGTGTCCTGTGGGCGGTCAGCCTACAATGCAGAAGGTGGGCGATATATTGGGTAAGACGCCGGCAGTTCAGGAACCTATGGTCGCAGTGGTCCGTTGCAACGGTACGTGCGAGGCACGTCCTCTGACAAGCCGGTACGACGGTGTACGCTCTTGTCAGATAATCAATGCCGTCTATGTGGGTGAAACGGCATGCGCTTTCGGGTGCTTGGGGTGCGGCGACTGTGTGAATGCGTGTGCGTTCGGAGCAATAAGAATGAACGGGGAAACAGGGCTTCCCGAAGTGGACGACGAGAAGTGCACTTCCTGCGGCGCATGTGTCAAGGCTTGCCCCCGTCATATTATCGAACTGAGAAAGAAAGGACCCAAGTCCCGTCGTGTCTTTGTCAGTTGCGTGAGCAAAGACAAGGGGGCTGTGGCACGCAAAGCATGTACAAATGCTTGTATCGGTTGCGGAAAATGCCAGAAAGAATGTGCTTTCGAGGCCATTACGGTTGAGAATAACTTGGCTTATATCGACTTCACGAAGTGCCGCTTGTGCCGCAAATGTGAGGCGGTTTGCCCTACGGGTGCTATCCATGCCGTTAATTTTCCTCCGAGAAAACCTGCTGCAGCCGTAGTGGAAACGCCGAAGCAGACAACTCCCGTCGATGCAGGAACGTCTGCTCCTGTTGCTGCGGAGAGCGAAACGAAAACAATAGAACAATCCAAGACTGCTGAATAATAGACTTATGAATACATTTCGTATAGGTGGTGTTCATCCACACGATAACAAAGAGTTTTCCGCACACAAACCCATTGTGGACGTCCCCGTACCCGGTAAAGTTGTCATTCCGCTTGTGCAGCACATCGGTGCTCCTGCAAAGCCTGTCGTGGCGAAAGGGGACAAAGTGCTGGTGGGGCAACTGATTGCAGAGGCTGGTGGCTTTGTGAGTGCAAACATACATTCTCCCGTGTCCGGAACGGTTAGTAAAGTCGATTCCGCTGTGGATGCATGGGGGACTCGTGTTCCTGCCGTTTTCATCGATGTGGAGGGCGACGAGTGGTTGCCCGGTATCGACCGTTCTACCGAGGTCAATACCATATGCAAATTGGAGCCTCAGGAGATTGTGCAGAAAATAAAAGATGCGGGTATCGTCGGATTGGGCGGTGCATGTTTTCCTACTCACGTCAAACTGATGCCGCCTCCTGATAAAAAGGCCGAGGTGCTGATTGTGAATGGTGTGGAATGTGAACCCTACTTGACGTGCGACCATCAACTTATGTTGGAGCACGGTGAAGAGATAATCATGGGTGTCGTCATCCTTATGAAAGCCTTGAAAATAAATAGGGCTGTCATAGGAATAGAAAAGAATAAACAGGATGCCATCGACCATCTGACGAAGTTGGCGTCGCGTCAGTTGGGCATACAGGTTATGCCTTTGAAACTGAAATACCCGCAGGGAGGCGAGAAACAACTGATCGATGCTTGTATCGGAAAACAGGTTCCCTCGGGGGCATTGCCGATTGAGACGGGGGCTGTGGTTGATAATGTGGCAACCGTATATGCTGTCTATCAGGCCGTGCAGAAAAACAGACCTCTTATATCGCGTGTAATGACCGTTACGGGACCCGCTGTTAAGAATTCTGGCAACTATAATGTGCGCTTCGGAACTCCTCTCGCCGATGTCTTGGAGATGGCAGGCGGAGTTCCGGAAAATACGGGGAAAATCATTGGTGGTGGTCCTATGATGGGGCGCGCTATGAACAATATAGACATGCCTTGCAACAAGCGCGTTTCAGGATTGCTTTTGCTGCCTGAGAAACAGTCGTTGCGTATGGAACCTGCCAATTGTATCCGCTGCGGAAAATGTGTGCAGGTTTGTCCTATGGGCTTGGAACCTTACCTGTTGGCAAAGCAGAGTGAACTTAAGCGTTGGGATGATATGGAGCAACACCATGTGATGGATTGTATTGAGTGTGGTTGCTGCTTGTATACGTGCCCGAGTTATCGTCCTCTGCTTGATTATATACGCTTTGGTAAAGCGAAAGTCGGCGGAATCATACGCGCAAGGAATGCTAAGTAAAGAGTGAACGATGAGGGAGATAGGCAATCCGTGGGTGCATGTGGACGGTTACAATTGTTTTGGTTGTAGCCCTGACAATCCTTTGGGATTGCACATGCGTTTCTACGAGGATGGTGACGATATCGTTTCCGTCTGGTGCCCTACGCAGAATCACCAGAGTTGGGTGGACACGCTTCATGGAGGTGTGCAGGCCGTCATGTTGGATGAAATTTGTGGGTGGGTCGTCTTCCGAAAGTTGCAAACTTCAGGTGTAACGGGCAAGATGGAAATACGCTATCGCCATGCGCTCACCACGAACAAGTACATTCTTCTTCGTGCGCACCTGAAAGAACAGCGGCATTGTCTTGCCGTCGTTGAAGCCGAGATTCGCAACTCTGACGATGTCGTATGTGCAACATGCGAGTGTACCTACTTCGTCTTTTCTGGAGATAAGGCTGAACAGATGGCTTTCCGGCCTGCAGAATGTGTTGGACCCGACCTTACCTTGCAAGAAGTAATAGAGCGTGCTGTCGAACCTCATTATAGAAGAATAAACTAACATAAAGACTGATTATATGCAAAAACTGATTGTTTCACCCGCACCGCATATCCATGCCAATGATTCGGTGCGGAAAAACATGTTGAATGTTATTATCGCCTTGCTGCCTGCCTACTGCGTCTCGCTGTTTGCATTTGGCTTGGGTACACTCATCGTGACGCTCGTTTCTGTGGGCTCTTGTGTCCTCTTCGAGTGGCTTATCTCCAAGTTCCTTTTGAAGCGTAAGGCTACCTTGGGGGACCTTTCTGCTGTTGTCACTGGACTCCTTTTGGCGTTCAACGTACCAAGCAATCTTCCTTGGTGGATTGTTATTATTGGCTCTTTGGTCGCTATTGGTGTGGCAAAGATGAGTTTTGGCGGACTCGGACAGAACCTTTTCAATCCTGCTTTGGTGGGTCGTGTCTTTTTGCTGATTGCTTTCCCCGTGCAGATGACAACATGGCCTAAACCCATGGGATGGGCTTCCTCCTACATCGATGCACAAACGGAGGCCACTCCTCTTGCCCTTATGAAGCAAGCCGTCAAGTCTGGCGATGCAGCCGTTCTTGACCAACTCCCCTCCTTGTGGCATTTGCTTACAGGCTACATGGGTGGCTCGCTGGGTGAAATATCTGCTTTGGCTTTGCTCGTCGGTGGTATATATCTGCTCTGCACGCGTACTATCACGTGGCATATACCTGTCTCCATTTTCGCAACGATAGCCGCTTTTGCAGGAATACAAAACCTCTGCGGAATGGCAGGTGCAGCAAGTCCTCTGACGCATTTGCTGACAGGTGGTGTGATGTTGGGGGCTATTTTTATGGCAACCGATTATGTCACTTCGCCTATGACGGGTTGGGGGCAGATCATCTATGGTATCGGTATCGGATTGCTTGTTATGGTCATACGTACTTGGGGAGCCTATCCGGAAGGTATGTCGTTCGCTATTCTTATCATGAATGCGGTGACGCCGCTCATCAATATGTATGTCCGTCCGAAACGCTTTGGAACTGAAACGGTTAAAGCCGCAAAGAAGGACTAACAACTCGGAATAATTCTTACGATTATGGAAAAACTGAAATCTTCCTTTAAGAATATGGTGCTGTCGCTTACGCTCATTGCTTTGGTCGCAGCGGGAGCATTAGGCGGAATCTATTTGCTTACGAAAGAACCTATAGCGAAGCAGCAGCAGGAAAAGCAGAATAGTGCTATCGGCAGTGTTCTTCCCGATATGGAAGGCAGGCTTATTGGCGATGCAAAAGAGGTCAATGGATATATGGTTCACGAAGCCTACGTGGCCGATTCCTTGATTGGTGTGGCAGTTGAGACTGAGGCAAACGGTTTCGGAGGGGTCATCCGCCTTATGGTAGGCTTCGATGCCAAAGGTAATATTGTGAACTACGAGGTCTTGGAGCAGCAAGAAACGCCAGGGTTGGGAACGCATATGGTGGAGTGGTTCAAAACCGATAAGAATCATCAGTCGGTGCTTGGACTTAATCCCGATGTCGCTAATCTCACCGTCAGTAAAGATGGTGGGGATGTAGATGCCATCACGGCTGCCACAATCTCTTCAAGAGCCTTCCTCAAGGCTGTCCAGAATGCCTTCGATGCATACTTCGCTCAGAAGAATACGGTGGAAGCAACATCGGGTGCGTCTTGTCTGAACGATTCAGCCGCGTTGCCGCAAAGTGATACCATTGTTAATCTTGTAAATTCTGAAATCAATGAATAAGGCTTTGAAAACTCTCACCAATGGCATCGTGAGAGAAAATCCTACTTTTGCTCTGGTGTTAGGAATGTGTCCTACACTTGCCACCACCACCTCGGCACTGAATGGTATGTCTATGGGACTGGCTACTACTTTCGTCTTGCTGTGTTCCAATGTGGTAATCTCTCTCTTGAAGAACCTGATTCCTGACAAGGTGCGCATCCCTGCCTTTATTGTAGTCATTGCAACGTTTGTCACTATGGTCCAACTCTTGATGCAGGCCTATCTGCCGGCTCTCTACGAGTCTTTGGGATTGTTTATCCCTCTTATTGTGGTCAATTGCATCGTTCTGGGGCGTGCAGAAGCATTCGCCGCAAAAAACAGTGTAGGTCTTTCGGCGCTTGATGGACTTGGTATGGGACTCGGTTTCACGCTCTCGTTGAGCGTCATCGGCTGTATCCGTGAGTTGTTGGGGACTGGCTGCATTTTCGGTCTTTCCGTCTATCCCGATACCTACGGAATGTTAATCTTTGTCCTGGCTCCTGGTGCATTCATCGTGCTGGCTTACTTGATGGGCTTGGTTCATAAACTTCGTAACTAACAGAAAGGAATAAATATATGGCATACTTTCTTATATTCATCAGTGCGATATTTGTCAACAACATCGTTCTGAGTCAGTTTTTGGGTATTTGCCCTTTCCTTGGGGTAAGTAAAAAGATTGATACAGCGCTTGGTATGGGAGCGGCAGTGACGTTTGTACTGACCCTTTCCACTATTGTTACCTACCTTTTGCAGGTGTATGTGCTGAAGCAGTTCCATATTGAGTTTTTGCAAACCATCCTCTTTATCTTGGTTATCGCCGCTTTGGTGCAGATGATTGAGATTGTCTTGAAAAAGATTTCTCCCTCCCTGTATCAGGCGTTGGGCGTGTTCTTGCCGCTTATCACAACCAACTGCTGCCTTCTTGGTGTGGCTATTCTGGTGGCAAACGGCACGAATAAGTTGCCGATGGGTGCAGAACACAATCTGCTCACGGGTACCTTGTTTGCTTTTGCAACGGCAATAGGTTTTGCGTTGGCATTGGTTATCTTTGCTGGTTTGCGCGAGCAGTTGTCTATGAACAAAGTGCCTAAATCGTTGGAAGGTACTCCCATAGCGTTGCTTACGGCTGGTCTGCTCGCTATGGCATTCATGGGCTTCAGTGGCGTAGTGTAAAAATATCTGTTACAGATTGCAAAGCGGTTGTTTACGGTGAATGTCGCATACAACCGCTTCTTTTTTCTGTATAGTCCGAGGTGGTGCTTCTCCTCGTTTGGTGCATGGTGGGTGAGTCTATCTCTCAAGATGGCAATAGGGTATCCGCTCTCTGCTTTCTGTTGTTAGGAATAAATGAACTTGCCTTCTTGTAAAGATGATGATGCTTACGACCTCTCAACGACCCCTGAACGGGAGATAAAGCACAAACCACCCTGATTCCTGGAATGTTTGTAATAAATTATCCCTCGGCAGTATTAAAAACAAAATATGAGGGTCAGCGAATCTGCTTCCTTCGGCATTGTGTCGGTGCGTCAAAAATGGAGCGAGAATTTCGAATAGCGGAGATACTGTCTGAGCGAAGCGAGTTGTGTCTCCGCCGAAATCCGGGTGACCTGTATTTTTGGCAACGCCCGACACACAGCCGATGACTTTTCTTTGGTTTCTTTTCTTTTGGTCATGCAAAAGAAAAGAAAGACGTAAGCAAGAGCCATATAACTATAATCTTCATAATTTCATACACTTCAAACCATAAAGGGAGTCAGTGAAACTAATATAGCCAACTTGTAAATAAAAATAGATCTAACACATGCTTACGATTAGTCCTGTCGCGATAGCCCGCAATGCCTACAAGGGAAAGTTCGGAACGCCCCGTCAGAGCGGTAGGGTGGACGAGGTGGAGACACGTATTGTCTTTCTTCCTCCTTATCAGGTGAAAGAAGCGCTGCGGGGTATTGGGCAGTTCACTCATTTGTGGGTGTTGTGGGGATTTTCTGCCAACTCTGTGCAGAAGCAGTTCTCGCCTACGGTTCGTCCGCCCCGTCTTGGTGGCAATGCGCGCATGGGCGTGTTCGCTACGCGTTCCCCTTTCCGTCCTAATCCGATAGGGCTTTCCTCCGTCCGTCTGGTACGTGTGGAAACCAACCCGAACGAAGGACTTGTCTTGGTCGTTGCGGGGGCTGACTTTTTGGATGGAACGCCCGTCTATGACATCAAACCCTATTTGCCTTATACGGATTCTCATCCGGAGGCATCCAACGGCTTTGCGCAAGAGTGGAAAGACTATCGCCTGCATGTGTCCATACCTTCAGGACTGAGAGAACGGTATGGGGAAGAGTTTTGTCATGCCGTGGAGGCTGTCCTGTCGGAAGATCCTCGCCCTGCCTATCAGCACGATGAACAACGCGTCTATGCTATGTCCTACGACCGGTACACGCTCCGCTTTTCGGTATCCGACCTTCGGCAGACGGTCACTTTGCTGGAGGTGGTTGAGAACGGAAACCGCTGAATACTTTATGTAATCAACTTGCCATATTTCAATTTATTCGATACCTTTGCAACATGAAACAGCATACAATGGTGAAACATAAGACCACTTCTATCGTTTGTCGCGATAATGACATCGGGTTGATGACTTTCCTGCTTGCCAAGATGGGAGGAATGAGTCGCAATAGTGTCAAGCAACTCTTGGCGCACCGGCAGGTGCAGGTCAATGGCAAGGTGGAGACGCGGTTTGATTGTGTCTTGCATAGTGGCGATACGGTGCAGATAACAAGTGGTGCACCCAGGCATGAGTTGGTGCACCCGCGCTTGCGGATGGTATATGAAGACGATTCTCTCATCGTGGTTGAAAAAGGTGTAGGGTTGCTTACGGTACCTACTTTTGCAGGCTCTAATGAAACCTCCGTATTCTCCTTGCTCAAACATTATGTCCGGCAGGATAATCCTCGTGCCGGTATCTACGTGGTGCATCGCTTGGATCGGGAAACTTCAGGGCTGCTCGTGTTTGCCAAAACACCCGAATTGCAGGAGTATATGCGTACCTATTGGCGGCAATTGGTCAGCAAACGCACGTATGTTGCTTTGGCGGAGGGTATAATCACGCCTCCGGAAGGTAAAATCACTACGTGGCTCACGGAGGATAAACGTACTACGCGTGTCTATTCGTCCAACGAAGATAACGGAGGAAAGATTGCAATCACCAACTATAAAGTGATACGCAGGACGGAACCTGAAACTGAAGATGTGAACAATACTAAAATGCCGTATTCACTCGTGGAACTCAATCTGGAAACGGGACGTACAAATCAGATTCGTGTGCATTTGAGTGGTATAGGACACCCCGTGGTGGGAGATAGAAAATATGGTTCAGGGGCAGCTTCTCCTTTGGATAGATTGGCACTGCATGCCCGTATATTGGAGTTTATCCACCCTGTTACCGAACAGACGCTCCGTTTCGAGACTCCTGTACCTCGTGAGTTCCTCCATGTCTTCCATGGATGAATGGGGCCCGACACGGTGACGGAAAGTAACGGACTCGCGCAAAGTCTGTCACGATCGTTTGCAATATTCCGGAATGTCTTTTTAGGGTGCTTGAATGAAAAACTTGATATGAAACGTACGAAGCGTAGTATATGGAGCAGGGTAGGTCTATGCTTCCTTGCTTTGGTGTCACTTTTCTTTCTTCTTACGGTGGGCGAGGTGTTGTTGTATAAGTATGTTCCTGTTAGGCGGACACCTCTTATGGTAATCCGTCAGGTGGAAGCACGCCGTGCGGGTACTTCACTCACTGTTCGTAAACAATGGGTCGCGTTGGACAATATCTCCCCTGAGTTGGTTCGGGCTGTCATGGCATCCGAGGACAATCTCTTTCTTGTCCATAACGGATTTTCTGAACAGGGACTGCGCAATGCCGTGCAGGAAAAAATCAATACGGGAGTGGTTCGTCATGGAGGAAGTACCATCTCGCAGCAGACAGCGAAGAATGTTTTCTGTACGCCTCGGCGGACCTATCTGCGGAAAGCCTTTGAGGCTTATTTTACGGTACTGATTGAGTTGCTCTGGGATAAACGTCGTATCATGGAAGTCTATCTGAATGTGATTGAGATGGGGGATGGAATCTTCGGAGCGGAAGCAGCTTCCCTGTATTATTTCCACCATAGTGCGGCTCGGCTTAATCGTGCGGAATCGGCATTGCTTGCGGTATGTCTGCCCAATCCCCACCGCCTTTCTGTGGCACACCCTTCTGCCTATGTACAGAGGCGGCAGGCACAGATAATGGCGCTTATGCCGAAACTTGGTAAAATCGATTTGAAACCTTAAAAACTGAATAGTTATGGATATACATGCTTTTGTGGAAGATAATTTCCCGCGTTTCTTGCAGGAGTGGGATAGCCTGTTGCGTATTCCCAGTATCTCATGTCAGCCGGAGCACCGGCAGGACATGGTGCGTTGTGCGGAGCGTTGGCGTGAGTTGTTGTTGGAGGCGGGGGCAACTCGTGCCGAGGTAATGCCATCTTCGGGTAATCCTATGGTCTATGCCGAGCGGATGGTCAGTCCTTCTGCCAAAACTGTGCTGGTCTATGCACATTACGATGTGATGCCGGCGGAGCCCCTTGAACAATGGAAAACCGAGCCGTTCCGTGCAACGGTAGTAGGTAATCGCCTCTATGCACGGGGAGCCGATGATGACAAGGGACAGGCTATGGTACAGGTCAAGGCGTTTGAATATATGGTGAAGCACGTTTGGACGGAAAAACAGGGGCTTAATGTGAAGTTTGTTTTTGAGGGGGAAGAAGAAATCGGCTCCCCGTCTTTGGAACGTTTCTGTATCGAACATAAGGATTTGTTGAAAGCCGATGTCATCTTGGTATCCGATACGAGCATGCTGGGTAAAGACACGCCTTCCATTACGATAGGACTGCGAGGCTTGGCATATTGGCAGATTGAAGTAACCGGTCCTGAGCGTGACTTGCATAGCGGACACTTCGGAGGTGCTGTCGCAAATCCTCTCAATGTTCTCTGTCAAATGCTGGCTAAGGTGGTGGATTCGGACGGACGGATTACGATCCCTCATTTCTATGATGACGTGCTACCCATATCCGTGGAGGAAAGGGAAATGATAGCCTCTATTCCTTTCGATGAAGAAAAGTATAAGCAGGCAATCGGAGTAAAACAACTCTTTGGAGAGAAAGGATATTCCACTTTGGAGCGCAATTCTTGCCGTCCTTCCTTTGATATATGCGGTATTTGGGGCGGCTATACGGGAGAAGGCAGCAAAACGGTATTGCCGGCTAAAGCCTGCGCAAAGGTTTCTTGCAGATTGGTGGCAAACCAGGATCATGAGGTCATCTCTTGTTTGTTTGCCGATTATATGCGCTCCTTGGCACCCGATACGGTCTCTGTTTCTGTTACGCCGATGCATGGTGGACAGGGCTATCTTTGTCCCCTCGATCTTCCTGCATACAAGGCCGCTCAGATGGCATTCCGGACGGCTTTCGGGAAAAAGCCGGTCGCTGCGCGGCGGGGAGGAAGTATTCCCATTATCGCTACTTTCGAACAGGTGCTTGATGTCAAGACCATTCTTATGGGATTCGGATTGGAAACCGATGCCATCCATTCCCCGAACGAAAATTTCGACTTGGATATCTTCCGGAAGGGAATACATGCGGTCACGGAGTTCTATAGGAATTACGAACACATCCGATAATGCAGGTGTCTGTTCCCTTTTCTTTTGTCCGGATAGAGGGTAAAGTTCTGTAAACAGGTGTTTTGTGGAATACAAAAATAATGCTATCTTTGCAGTCTGTAAACAAAACGGTTAAATTGTAAAACGAAAAAGATATGATTAACTCTCAAGACGTTAAAAATGGTGTTTGTATCCGCATGGATGGACGCCTCTATTTTGTGATTGAATTCCTCCATGTGAAGCCTGGAAAAGGCAACACGATTATGCGTGTGAAGTTCAAAGATGTTGTTGATGGTCGTGTTTTGGAACGCCGCTTTAATATCGGTGAGAAACTCGAAGATGTTCGTGTTGAGCGTCGTCCCTACCAATATCTCTATCAGGAAGGTGATGATTACATATTCATGAATCAGGAAACCTATGAACAGATTCCTATTGCACACGATTTGATTACGGGTGTCGATTTCTTGAAGGAAGGAATGGTTGTGGATGTCGTGTCAGATGCTTCAAGTGAAACGGTCTTGTTTGCAGAGTTGCCCACAAAGGTTGAGTTGCAAGTTACCTACACGGAGCCGGGGCTCAAAGGTGATACTGCCACCAATACACTCAAACCCGCCAAGTTGGAGACGGGTGTTGAGATTCGCGTTCCTCTCTTCATTAACGAAGGTGAGATTATTCGCGTGGATACACGCGATGGGTCTTATTGCGAACGTGTACGCTGATATTGGAGTTTCCGTTGGTAAATCTCTGTCGGATTTGTCGGCGGTGCTCTTGTGGATAACACGGTTCGGACATGTTGTATGTCTGAACCGTGTTTCTTGTTTTGGGGTGGAATGTTTGCAGGAAACTCTTAATTTTACTATGCCTGTCGTATTATCAAGAAAATTATTGTATCTTTGCGCTTGGTAGGGCGTGTGTTGTTTGTGGGTGAATGGGGTGGAATGGTTATTGCAGTATCTCGCTTTGCTGGTATAATAAATAAGAATAGAGAATGAGTACATTTTGGATACGGGCCCTTCAGTTGATTGCATCGCTTTCTTTTTTGGTAATCATACACGAGTTGGGACATTTCACTTTTGCACGTATCTTTGGGGTAAGGGTGGAGAAGTTTTATATGTTCTTCAACCCTCGCTTTTCGTTGATGCGTCTCAAGAAGATTAATGGTAAGTGGAAGATACGTTTCTTGGCGCCGAATGTGGAACCTTCGGTCGTGGAACGTACCGACGAATTCGGGAATCCTGTCTTGGACAAAAAAGGAAACCCTCTTTATCGGCCTATGACGCAGGAGGAACTTGATGCTTTGCCTGAAGATGATTGGCGCCGCTATCCCGAGACGACGGAGTGGGGTATAGGTTGGGTGCCGTTGGGTGGCTATTGTTCCATTGCGGGAATGGTGGATGAAACAAAGGGTCCTGACGATCTGCCTGTAAAGCCGCAACCTTGGGAATATAGGTCTAAGCCTACATGGCAACGGTTGCCTATTATCATAGGTGGCGTACTGGTAAACTTTGTTGCTGCGCTTGTTATTTATAGTGCGGTGCTTTTCCATTGGGGAAAGGAATATATTCCTTTGGAAAATGCTGTGTATGGACTGCAGTATGCGCCTGTCATGGTAGAGCAGGGCTTTGAGCAGGGTGATAAGATTCTGCGTATAGGCGATCGTGTCCCTGCCACGACTGCCGATGTGGTGGAGTGGCTCGTTGTGGATGGTCTCGATGAGGTGACTGTTCTGCGCGGTGGCGATACGGTTGTGCTTTCTATGCCTGCTCATTTCGATCAGAAGGTACTCGCTTCGGGCAATACTTCGCTTGTTTCTTACCGCTTCCCCTTTGTAGTGGACGGAATTGTGGAAAATAGTCCTGCTTCCAGGGCTCTCCTGATGGCGGGAGATAGTGTTGTTGCGGTGGGAAATGATAGTGCTTGGACCTATCAGGATGTAACGGCGGCTTTGCAAAACTATGCCTGTGATAGTGTGTTGCTGACTTTTGTACGGGATGGAGAGGTGATGCAAACCAAGGTCTATCTTGGTGATGAAGCGAAACTGGGCGTTTATACGGTCAATCCGTATGGACACTATCTGCAACCGGAAAAAGAAGAATACTCTTTCCTCGCGTCCATTCCTGCCGGTGCGGCGTATGGTTGGGATGTGCTTGTAAGTTATGTCAAGCAGATGAAACTTGTCTTCACGAAGGAAGGAAGCAAGTCTCTCGGGGGATTTGGAGCAATCGGTAGTCTGTTCCCGCCTGCGTGGGATTGGCATTCGTTCTGGATGCTCACGGCCTTCCTTTCTATTATTCTTGCTTTCATGAATATCATTCCTATACCGGGATTGGATGGTGGGCACACTTTGTTCCTGCTTTTGGAAATGATTACGCGTAGGAAACCGAGCGACCGGTTCTTGGAGATTGTTAATACGATAGGATTCTGGTTGCTTCTTCTCCTCGTGATATACGCCAATTTTAACGATATACTGAAACTCTTTCTGCGATAATGGCTGATTGTTTTGTACACGAGTCGTCCTACGTGGATGCTGGTTGCCGCATTGGTAGAGGAACAAAAATATGGCATTTCTGCCATATTATGGAGGGCTGTGTTATAGGAGAAGATTGTAATATCGGACAGAATGTGGTTGTGTCGCCGGGAGTGGTGTTGGGACGCAATGTGAAGATACAGAATAATGTCTCCGTTTATACCGGTGTCTGTTGTGAAGATGATGTGTTTTTGGGACCGAGTATGGTATTCACGAACGTAATCAATCCTCGGAGTGCAGTATCTCGCAAGGATGAGTATCGTCCCACTGTTCTTCGTCGTGGCGCATCGGTTGGGGCGAATGCTACGATTGTTTGCGGGCATGAAATAGGTCAGTATGCCCTCATTGGTGCAGGGGCGGTTATTACGCACGATGTACCTGCTTTTGCCTTGATGGTTGGTAATCCTGCACGGCAGCGTGGCTGGGTAAGCCGGCATGGAGAGAAGTTGCATTTCAATGCGGAAGGTCGTGCTGTCTGTCCTGCAACGGGTGAAACCTATTGCATGGATAATGGTGAAGTGAAATTGCTATAAAATAAGTATAAGAATAATGGTTCGTTTTGCTGTCATAGGGCAAGGGCATATAGGAAAACGCCATGCCGAGATGATTCGTCGTAATCCCGACTCGCAATTGGTTGCTGTATGTGATGTTCTGCCGAAGGAAGAAACTGGATGTTCGGATATAGAAGTCCCTTATTTCCGTTCCATTGATGAATTGCTTGGTGCAGGTTTGGATATAGATGTGGTGAATATCTGTACACCCAATGCCTTTCATGCACCTTATGCTGTCAAAGCCTTGGAAGCGGGGAAACATATTGTCATCGAAAAACCGGTGGCGCTCACAAAGGCGGATGCCGAGAAAGTGTTGTTTAAGTCTCTGCAAATGTCTCGCTATGTGTGGTGTGTTATGCAAAACCGTTACTCCCCTCCGTCTGTATGGTTGAAGGATGTCTTGCAGAAACGGTTGCTCGGGAATATCTATATGGTGAAGTTGGATTGCTTCTGGAATAGGGATGAACGCTATTATAAGGCGGGCAATTGGCATGGAACAAAAGATTTGGATGGAGGAACGCTCTTTACGCAGTTCTCGCATTTCATTGATATCATGTATTGGCTCTTCGGAGATATCTGCCACATCAAGGGGAACTTCGCTGATTTTAATCATCAGAAAACCACGGACTTTGAAGACTCCGGTGTCGTTTGTTTCGACTTCGTAAACGGTGGTATGGGGTGTCTCAATTATTCGACTGCCGTATATGATACCAACCTTGAATCCTCTATGACGATTGTTGGTGAGCATGGTACTATAAAAGTTGCTGGACAATATATGAACGAGGTCGCCTATTGTCATATCAAAGACTATGAGATGCCCGTTCTCCCGCCTTGCAATCCTGCTAATGATTATGGCGCATACAAAGGCTCTGCTCAGAATCACCACTATGTAATTCAAAATGTGGTCGAGACATTGCAAAATGGTGGTACTATTACAACCAATCTTTTGGAAGGTCTCAAAGTGGTGGATATAATAGAACGGATCTATGAGGTGCGTGACTCGCAGTGGAAAAAAGTGGGAGGAAAAGAGAATGTGATGAATGGAAATATCTGAACAATAACTAAGTAAATGGTCAAACTATGATACAACGTATTCAGTCTTTGTGGCTTTTGCTGGTAGCGGTGTGTGGCGTTTTGCTGTGTTGTCTGCCTTCAATGCAGTTCTTTCCCGAACTGACTGCTGATGTGCAGAACCTTTATGAGTTTCGTTTTTCCGGGATGTGGAACATCTCCCAAGAGCCTCATCTGATGGTTATGCCGGTATGGCCGTTGGCTGTCTTGGAAGTTGCCATTCCTCTGTTGGCGTTGGTCACGCTCTTTCTTTTTCGCCATCGTATCGTGCAAGCGCGCCTTTGTGCCGTCAATATCTTGCTTATGATAGGTTACTATGTGGCATTGGCTGTTTATACATGGGCGGCTTGTGCTAATTTCTCCGTAACGTGGCATCCCACTGTTTGGACCTCTTTGTTCTTGGTCGGTATAGTCCTTGTTTTCATGGCTATACGGGCGATTCTGCGCGATGAGGCTCTTGTCCGTGCGGCAGACCGGTTGCGTTGAAATGTCTTCCCCTTGTCGGTAAGGTGAATATTGGAATGTAGCGGCATCATCCTTAAAACTAATCATAATATGAAAACGGAAACAATTATGCAGCAACTTGCTGCAAAGCACCCGGGCGAAGCAGAGTATCTGCAGGCAGTCCGGGAGGTTCTCGAGTCCATCGAGCCAGTGTACAACCAGCATCCTGAGTTTGAGAAAGCCAAGATCGTAGAGCGTATGGTAGAGCCGGATCGTATATTCACGTTCCGTGTCACTTGGGTGGACGACAAAGGCGAAGTTCAAACCAACCTCGGTTATCGTGTACAGTTCAACTCGGCTATCGGCCCCTACAAAGGCGGTCTCCGTTTCCACAAGGCTGTTACCCCGAGCATGTTGAAATTCCTTGGCTTTGAGCAGACATTCAAAAACGCACTCACCACGCTGCCTATGGGCGGTGCCAAGGGCGGTTCTGACTTTGACCCCGTAGGCAAATCCGATGCTGAAATCATGCGCTTCTGCCAGGCATTCATGCTGGAGTTGTGGCGTTGCATTGGTCCTGACCAAGACATTCCTGCAGGTGACGTAGGTGTAGGCGGTCGTGAAATCGGCTTCCTCAACGGTATGTATCAGAAGTTGGCTCGCCAGTACCACACAGGTGTTCTCACCGGTAAGGGTATGACATGGGGTGGCTCTATCCTCCGTCCTGAGGCTACGGGCTTTGGTGCACTCTATTTCACACAGCACGTTCTTCATACTGCAGGTCACGACATCGCAGGCAAGACGGTGGCTCTCTCCGGCTTCGGCAACGTAGCATGGGGTGCTGCTATCAAGGCTAAGGAGTTGGGTGCCAAGGTGGTTGCTATCTCGGGTCCGGACGGCGTTTGCGCTATTCCTGAGGGTATCACCGACGAAATGATTGACTACATGCTCGTTATGCGTGCTTCCAACCGCAACAAAGTGCAGGATATGGCTGACAAGTTCCCCGCACAGGCTCATTTCACCGCAGGCAAGAAGGCTTGGTCGGTTAAGTGCGACATCGCTCTGCCTTGCGCATTCCAGAATGAGTTGAGCGAAGACGACGCTAAGGAACTGGTGGCTAACGGCACATGGTGCTGCTGCGAGGTAAGTAACATGGGTTGCCAACCCGGTGCTATCCACTACTTCCAGGCTCAGCAGGGCTTCCTGTTCGCTCCAGGTAAGGCTGTGAACGCAGGTGGTGTGGCTACTTCGGGTCTTGAGATGACGCAGAACGCCGAGCACCTCAGTTGGACCGCCAAGGAGGTTGACGAGCGTCTCCACCACATCATGCAGTCCATCCACGAGCAGTGCGTTAAGTTCGGTACCCAGCCCGACGGCAA
>JBNMIS010000036.1:0-20504 GCA_050873385.1 Bacteroidales bacterium
CAAAAATGTTTTTGTGATATGAAAGACTTTGTGATTCTCATGGCTTTTGCCATTGGCTTTGCGCTCTTTGTTCTCTGTGCCATGTGGCTCGACAGAACAAACAACGAAGAAGATGATGATGACAACGACTTTTATTGGTAATAAATATGAAACCTAAGCATCGTGTATATTGTCCGGCTGCAATGAGGAGCAAGATGGTCTTCGAGACCGAGCAGAAAGCCATGCTACATATCCGATACAACGCTGCTGACTACCACGCAAAATATATTCCTGTCAGGGCATACTTTTGTACAGCGTGCGGAGGATGGCATCTGACACACCGTACCGCTTGGGAAGAAAGGTAATGGTTTCAATTTATAACGAGAATAGCCTGTAGATAGTAATGCCATCCGCAGGCTATTCTCTTGTTATCCGTTATGTGTCAGAACTATTAGAGGTACTTCCGTTTATCTTCGGTAGTCGTTTCATCTATTGCTCTTTGTACACCTTTCTTATCCATTTGCATAAGCAACATTTCCTGTACTAATTCTTTCTCTTGTTGGTCTATTTTATCATAGTCCTTTTCTGGATGTTGGCGTTTCAATTCACGTACAGTCAATCCGAGTGCATAGGATTGATTAAGGAGGGAAACTTTACTATATTCCTGTACAATGTTGTTCAATTGCTTTATTCGTTCATCATTCTCGGCAGTAAAATTATCCAATTTCTCTTTTGCAGCAGTGTTTCCTCCTTCGGCTTGACGTTGCAGGTTCCTCTTTTGGTCTCTCAAACTCTGTAACTCTTTTTTAGTTTCTTTTATAATACCATAGCGGTACATCTCTTTGCTTGTCGGTTTATAGAAACGATTGACAAGAGGAATGTTCAGAGACGACAAACTCTCCTTTACCGTATCCTCGGTAAGTGCAGCGTGTGCCAATCCCCACCCGCACTCCATAAAACGCAATACATCGGACGGAATAAAGAATAGTATGTTCTTTATCTGTTTGGGGCTCACGTCCCAGAACGCATTTATCTTGTCCCCGTTAGCCTTCCGCTTGGAAGCAATGTCTTTCTGTCCTCCTCCGATACGATAGCACAGATAAGCAATATCACGATACATAGCGGTTTCGTTCTCATTCATTCTGTATTCAGGAATATCACCGTATTCTTTTCGCAACTCATTTCCCATCCAGTCTTTACCTTCAGCAAGTTGGTTCAAACTGCTCAAACCTTGTGGCATCCATAGGTTACGAAGCGAATTTGCCCAATTTGTATTTTCATCTCCTGCTATGGATTTTATTCCGTTGTCTATACTACCCAATACTGATGGAGGGAAAGGTAGTAGATTCATAACAACGGCACTTGATATGCTTTCTACGGCTTGTCCCCATGTGCGTCTTCCTTTCAGTAACATGGCAGTATTCATACCCATTACCCAGAACGGACGTAACTGTTCATTCAAAGGTTTCCGAAAATTGCCGATACACCAATAGTTCTCCCGCTCCCAATCGGATATTCTTTTTCCATCATCGTCATCGTCCATGCTGAACAACGTTGCCACAAGTCCTGCTATGTATGGAACAATCATCATAGTCGTGACGGCACGTAATATACGTTTAGTCTTGCTGTTGTTTTTCCCTACCGTTTCACCTCCGAAGGTACGCCAGAATCCTATATTACCTTGTATCACCGCATTGGCAAACATGGATACGCTGCTAAACATATTCATCAATGGTCTGCCAGACCCTCTGCGATTGAAGTTTACACTCAGGTTCTTTGCGGCTTTCAATCCTTCTTCGTGACTTAACCCCATATCCAATATGGCTTTATAGGCAGCAAAACGAGTATAGAGTTCACTAAATTCGTTCACGTTCGCCACCATTTCCAACACCTGATTAGCCCCATTCTTAAAGCCGTTTCCGTTTGCCCATTGGTTCATTTTACGGCGTACGTCCATTAGTTCGTTGCTGCGTGCATAACCCGTTTGACCTCCGCTCGTAATAAAATCGTAGAACTGCTTTGATACTCCGCCTTGGGTCTCGTCTAAAGTACCTTTCACGTATTGCGCAATGGCTATACAAGATTTGGGATTAGCCAGTTCCTGCGTAAACCGTCCGGCAAACTCAAACCCGTATTCCGATGCACCTTTGACGGCTATCCAAGGTATATCACGCGCAAGGTTTACAGAGAAGAACAGCGGGTTATACTGCGTAGCAATGCTGGAGAACAACTTGTTAACCTCTTTGGCAGCGTCTAATTGACCGCGGGTATCAAGCCTGCCGTTCAACACATTGGCAACTTCTGTCATGTTAGGGAAACGCATTTCCTGCAATACACCGTTCACATATACCCCAACGCTCTGCAATTTCTCTTCCAACTCTGTCTGCCATACGTTCTTGGTAGTGTATTCATCAGCATAAGGCATGGCTTCCATCAGTTCGTCTATCTCGTCATACAGGTACTGCTTTGTTTGCTTGTCAGTTGTCTTGGCTATCTCGGCTTCGAGAATATGCACTTGTGCCATAATGGCACGTGCTTCGGCTTTTTCCTCTGCCGTTACACCATCTGTTTTACGCACCCATTCGCCATCTTCATTCTTGACATAATAGACTTCTTCGGGTACGGGCAAACGTAACGCACGAGTGACTTCCGGGTCTTCGCGAAGAAGATTATACATTGCTAACTTGACTTTATTGTGCTCTGCTTTTTCGATGGCATCATAGCCGTCTTGAAGGATATGTCTCAAAACATTCGATGCCAAACTGTCACCTCCACGTGCACGATAAGTGGTCGCCATAGGCTTGATGCTTTTCTTCCTGCCCGTATGTCTTGATATCTTTCCGAGGTCATCATAGAACGCTTGCTTGAATTTCTCCCACCCGGTACGTGCCAAGTCCTCGGCATCCTGGTCGGAAAATCCTTTTTCTGCCACATAGAAATTACGGCTCTTGTATCTTGCGTAATCCTCATCTGTAATCAGTTGCCCTTCTTTCAAAATATCAAGTGTAGCATCCGTGATGTCTTTTACACAATTATGCAGTTCCGTGACGCGCTCTTTGCCGAACTCCTCTTGGAACTCACGCACAAACGTTACCATATCCACGCCCATACGCTGCGTGAATTCGGCTATACCGCGCGGAGGAATACCATTCTCCATTCGGTCTATCGTATCACGTGCTATCAGGTAACGGTCTATCAAATCTTCCGCAGTCAGTTCGATAGGTTGCATATTACCGTCCGCATCTTTGTACTGCTCGTCTTTGTACCGCTTGTATAAGTTACTGTTTTGTACTGCCTTTACAAAACCGTTCTTTTTGTCGTACAAAAATGTTTGCAGACCTTTTACTGTTCTGTCTTCAAAGAGTTTCTGCCGTCCTGCGATGGCTGCCTCTGCCTGTTCATTCAGCGCACGAATGTCATACTTGTCCCTGCTTAACGGCTTTTTACCCATATACTTGCGTACCTCGTTCATACGATTGTATAACTGACGCAAACCTTCTCCCTGGTCAAAGGCTTGGTTTACATATCGGGACAATTTGTCAATCTTTTCCGGCATCGGGACTTTCGGGTCATATTGAGCCACTCTGTACTCATCGCTCAAACGTTTGATACGCTGCTCAACGGCTTGGTCTATCTGACCTATCTCGCCGCTCTCTATCTGAAAACGGATGTCAGGGTTCCCTTCGTCAAAAGCACCGTTGTTCTCGGTCGCACTCTTGGCTTGTCCGTTGTCGCGTACCACATACACGTTGCTCGGTATGTTACCGCCGTCCACCACGTTCTCGAATACCACACCCGTTTTGCCTGCGGCAAACTGCTGTTCCGCTATGTCTCCCGTTACACCGTTGCTCTCGAGGATTTCTATCTCGGGGTCAAGACCGTTCTCCTCGCAATAACGCTCGGCTTCCTCGCGGGTCTTGAACTCTGCCGTTATATTCCCGCTTTCATCATCAACAATCTGATAGACAGGTTCATTGTACACGTTCTCCCAGTTGCGTCCTTCGGCGTTGTAGGTGCTGCTGTCGCCGAGTTTGATGAATACAGGCTGTACCCGTCCGTCCAACTCATAGTCCGGCAGGTCGTGGTTTGCGCCACGGCGGGCATAATGTTCGGCTACCTCGCGGTTGTCCGTAAACCAATAGGTCCCCTCGCCATAGCGGCTGCGGAAAACATAGTCGTCGTTGGTACTGCCGCGATACACCACCTTCGGTTCTCCGTTCTCGTCAAGCAGCATACCGCTGTTTCGGCTGCCGTCTTTCCAATCACCGAACCATTCCTTGAAAGCCTCGGTACGGGTTTGTAGCCATTGTTTCGGACTGAGGTTGCTCGGCTTGCCGTTAGGGGCTTGCATATATGTGCCGTTGGCTTTCGCCTGCTCCGCTATATGTTTCTCCTCCGTGGTCAGTCCGAGTTCTTCCAACCCGAGGTCGGTACCGTTCAGCAGGTCATACAGACTGCGGTTGGAGATGTCGTCCAGGTTTTCGATACCCAATTTCTCCTTTACCCAGCCCCAGAAACTTTTCAGCACATTCTTCATACGGCTCACAAAGAGTTTCGACTCTACATCGCTCTCGAAACTCTTGCCGTCTTTTGCCATCCGCTCTGCTTCCTGCACCAGTTTCTCCACACCGTGTTCGCCTGCATAGCGGGACAATACCTCGCTGGCTATACGGCTGTCGCTGTCTTTGATGTTCGCATAGTTCGGGTCGTTCTGCACACTCTCCCACAATGCTTTGTTGGCTTTACACAGACGCACAATCTTCGCCCAACCTTTCGGGTCGGCGTTCTCCATCGCTTTCGCCCACAGGTGGGTGTACTCGTGGATAGGTGTCTCCGGGTTCAAACCGTCCTCTGTCAGATATATCTCGTTGCCGACAGCCCAACCGTACACCGTGCCGTCGGGAGTTTCAAAGGTTTCTATCTGCGCATTATTGTTATAGATACTCTGCGCTTCAATAAAATCCTGTCGGTTAACCTCCTCTACCTTGGCTAATCCTGTTGTGTCTTGATATTTCCCCGTTCTTAACAACTCGGAAATATCACCGAGTATATCTGCCAACGGGGTACCATATGCGTCCCACAAATCTTTCTTACGGTAGAAGTATTCAATAACATGGGCTTCGCCATCATTACGAATACCCGCAGAAGGATGAGCAGATATAACAATGCTGACTCCTTCTGTTTCTCCTTCGTTGTCAAAGTTGCTAACCGTTGCATTGTGATTACTCAAACGCAAAGTAATGTATGAACCATCTTGCAGTTGGAATGTACCATAATAACTGCTGCCGGTTTGCCGCAACTCCAATGCATTTGCCAATAGAGCAACGGGGTTCTTGACATTCCGTATATTTTGATTTTCAAACTTCCGTTTGGAGTTATCAATTTTTTGCTGTAATTTTGTATCGTCTAAACTCGAAACGTCGGCAGCATTTTTGGTGTGTAGGTTATCCTCTCTCCACGTAGCGGTTTCGAGTTTTTGTTTTGCTTCTGAAAGATTTTTGCGTATTCGCGCACCGTCTTCACTTGATATGACAGAGACTTTTAACGGAGAACCAAACAGTTCGACTATTTCGGTATCAAGTGAGGATTTTCTTTTTATCCTCTCCAGCACTCTTTGCACATCTTCCTGCGTGGCACGATGTACGGTAATACCTTTCACCTTGCCCAATGCTTTCATCAGCACATTGGTTACAAAGCGTTGTGCAGGAGTAGTGGCACGTTTCGGGTTGCCACCACGCTGCATCTCTGTTTGGCTATTGATAATACTTTCTTTCTCGGCGGACAGTTCGGCGATACGTTTGTTCAACTGCTCTACGCTGTCAAAATCATTCTCGCCCATTGCGTCCTCCAGTGCCAGTTTCGCGGTCGTCAGGTCATTCTCTACATCGTCAATGGTACGTGCCTTCGGCTGTGGCTTCCTGCCTGCATCAAGATAGTCAATATCCACACCCAACTTTGCGGCTTTGGCATCTACCGCATCTTCCACTCTGTCTCTGAACGCTTTGTTCTCTTTATAGAGAATGGTCTTCTTGATGTCAATCCACTTTTTCTTTAAGTCAGTCGCATTGTCAATCTTGTCTATATCCGCCAGCCAATCCTCATCGGTCTTGTTCTTGGATTTCTTTGGCGTCTTGCGTTCTTCTTGGCTCTTGCCCGTTACATACCATGGAATTTCCACCAGCAGTTCGTTTGAATCCCACATAACAGGTGTTGTCTTGATTGTTTCTTCTTCAGATGTCAGACGTTTTTTTTCGGCTTTTTGATTTAGTTCTTGTACTTCGTCATTATGAACATCTTCCGCCTGCCGTACAATCTCTGCTACCACTTGCATATAGCGGAAGATATTGCTGTCCTGTTGGGTATATTGCCCGCCGGATTTGACAAGTTTCTTATCGGGTATCTGTGCCGTCGGTATCTCGCCACGTCCTTCGTCATAGATAGCCTTGCGTAACGCCCAATACGTCTCTATCAAATCGCTGTCGATGTTATCCAACTGCCGTTGGATAATGGCATCCACGGAGTTTTTCTCACACACCCTGTTCCATGCACCGATTATCTTGGGCATCACAGCCGAGAAATCAGTCTGCAAAGCATACGACTGCTCCTTTACCTGCTCCTCGGTCGAATGGGTATTGTATTTTTCGTCGGAAGCATTGCGGCTTTCTTGGGCAATCTTGTCGCACATCGCCTGTATCTGCTCCCAAATGCTCATGACCTTCATCTCTGTTATGGGCTGGTTGTTCTCGTCATACAGAGGCTTGCCGTCTTTGTCGGTCTTTTGCACCTCGAAACTCTTGGGACGCAATTGGAGAATATCAAGCAAAGTAATACCCTGTCCCGTGATAGGGTCTTTTATCAAGGGTTTACCAAACACCTTGTCTATCGTTGTGAGTTTATTCCACTCCTCATTTGCTTGCGCTCTGCGGTCAATACGCACATCGGTCAAACCGCGGGTACCCGTAACATTCTTGCCGTTCACTTTCAGTACGTTCTGTTGGTTGATTTTTGCCAACTGACCAATTGTACTGCGTACGGGGATGCCGCGTTTCTTTCCTTCGTTCTCTACCACAAGGTAGCGTACGCCGCCATTCTTGACAATCTCTTTCTTCTTGTTGGGTACCCAAAAGCCGCTTTCTGTATCAAGGACGTTGTCATTGCCAATCTCACGATATACCGTCTTGCCGTCCTCTATGCTCATACGCGCTATGCGTACCAACGGATAATGGCTCTTTATCGGGTGGGTGAGTATCACGATACTCTTGTCTTTTTCAAGGTTCAGCACCTCGTTATCACCCGTCGGCTGTTGTTTCTCTTTCTCCAACTCCTTGTCCCGATGCTCCATCATCTTGCCATAGCCGTTCTCGCCCTCAAATTTCTCCACCTTATCCATATCCACGGTGTACTGCGGGTTCTGCGCCTTGAACTCGATGGCTTCCTCTGCCGTAGCAGGGAATATGCAAGCACCTACAGGGTGGTCTGTCGCCTCGGCGTGCGCTTTCTCGCGGGCTTCTTCCTCCGCGAGACCTTCGGAAATATATTTTTGAGCCAGTTTCTTTTCGTATTCAACCCACTCGGGGTTTGTTTCTCTTACGAATTCCTCGCTGAATGGAGTTTGTGCAACCACTTTTGCGCCAAAGCGGGCATACAAATTTTGCAAACCATTATTAGTGTACTTGGTGTCAGTACTATAAAAGTCAGCCTTGCGTCCGCCCATAGCAATAGCCATAGGTATCAGTTTGTTGGCAACTCCTTTTCCGTTGCCGTTTGAGAACAACGAGATTATATCGCCATCGGGTGTGATAGCGATACCTGCTTGTCCGTCTTCTGTCAGAAGACAAATATCATTTTCGTAATCCGCTGCGTCATGCACATCTACACACCACCCCATAGTGTTGTGTACTTTGCCTTGTGCAATCGCATCGTGGAAAGATTGGGCAGAGGATAATTTGATTGGCTGTTGAGTGTATTTTATTCCCCGCTCTGTAAGAAGTTTATCTATGCGGTCAGACGCTTGAGATAGTTGCTCGCTAACGTTTGCGGAGTTAGGAAATTGCAATACTTCTTGATGAACAGAAAGTTCGCTATTGTCTCCTTGACTGCCGTTTGTATCAATTCCTCCGGAGCGTTCATCCTTTCCATCTCGTTCTTGAGTTGCATTACCCAATTCAACATCTTGTCCAATGCTGTCTCCCCCAGACGTTGTTCGTATAGTTGTTTGAAGCGTGCTACCTTCTGTTGGCACAAATTCTTCACCTCTTCCTGTGTCATTTTGCTGTCCGCTTACAGAAACATTAGGTAGGCTTCCTCCTCCCAACCGCATCTCGTTGCCGCCATCGGGGGTATTCTCTTGAGTTCCTCCTCCATGTATGCTCTGTCCTTGTCGTCCAGGTTCCACATTCTCTCTGCTGCCTGTCGAACCTTGTCTTTGTATTCCTCCAGTGTCATTTTGCTGTCCTCCTTCGTTTGCAAAATTACTATTTTCTTCTTGATTATTCAAACTTTCCTGCTCATTTCCTGCATTTTCTTCTGTTTTACGCAGATTTTCCCAACGTGCCTTCTCCTTTTGGAGCGCATCCACACGCGCCATCTGCTCCAACACAGACATCTTTTTGTTCTTCTGCGTTGCAGCAATCTCCTCGTCAATGCGTGCCACCGAGTTGTCTATCAGAGCGTTCTCGTCAAGTCCCATATCATGTGCTGCCGCTACGCTCATATCGGGGTCTGTACCTATCTGCTCAAAGTCGGGCGTACCGTCCTCTTTTATCGGATAGGGCTTTGGAGCAGGCACACTTTCCTCACCCACTATGGTTGGTGCTTCACCTTGTGGCGTTCCTTCCGCGGACGGTATAGGTGGTACAACATCTCCCGCTACATTCTCGCTCGCCGTTGGCTGTACCGTTTCTGCTTGCTCCTGTTGTTGCTGTGCGGCTATCGCTTCTTCTCTCTGCTTCCGCAATGCCTCCTGCAATGCCGCTACCGCTTCTTCGGTACGGCTGCCGAAATTGGAGCCGTATCTTCCTTTCGGGTCGTTGGGGAATACCAGCACCTTGCTGCTCTTTTCCGTGTTCAGACTGCCATCCTCGTTCCATACCGCCCTCGATACCGTATAGCGTACGTTCACAGGCTTGCCGTCCAACTCAATACGTATCAGTTGCTGCGTAACCTTTTTAGGCATACGAAGTTGATTGTCACTTTGCTGTTTGGGTTGAGTCTGAAGGGTAGGAGTACCGTCTTCTTGTGAGGCAGGTGATGATACAGATGTTTCTTCTTGCAGAGGGTTATCCACTATTGGCGTAGGTGTTTCCGTAGATACTCCTCCAGGTACGCTTTCTTCTGTGACAGGAGCATCTGGAGTCTCCTCCTGTGCCGTTGTCTGTTGTTCTGCTTCACGTCTCTGATATTGCTCATTGAAATCTTGCAGGATTTTCATCTCGTAGTCAAACAATGCCCTGTCAACATTCTCCTTTTCTTCATCCGGCAATTTTTTGTATGCGTCTTGCAGTTTACCGATGACGCTGTTGTATCGTCCTGCCGATTTGGCATATTTGCCCAATGCCTTGTTGAGATTATTTTTGAACTTCTCATAGTCCTCTTTCGACTCATCAGGGTTATCAAGTCGGTGCTTTAGAGTCAAATTGCCCAATGTCATTTCCAACTTGTCCATAAATGCCTTGTCATCCTCTGAACTCTCAATTTGGCTGATAATACGGTTCGCCTGCTCGTCCGTTGCCCCGTTGTCTTGCAAGAGTTGGTGCAACGCTTCCTTTTGTTTGGTGTAATTCGATATGGAATACTTGGCATAAGCCTTGTTAAACCCAAGGTTGGTTACACCGCCGAACACCGACATCGGCAGAATGGTCAAGAAAGTCTGTCCCAATCCTTCGGGGGTAAGCATTTCTCCTAACTCGCCACGCAAGTTGGCATTGCCGGATATACTGGTTTCGTCCACATTGTTGTACAACGGGTTGAAGGAACGGAGAGTATTAACAGCAGCACCGATAACCTCCTCGCCCGTTTCGCCGATAGGCGACTGGATATAGTTCTCGACAAACTCGCCGAAGGCTTTGTTATTCCCCCACAATGCTTTTGCATTGAAAGGAATAATCTTTGCCACGCCCTTGTCTATTATCTTGCCGCCCCAACGTTCCGTACCGGTCTCCACCATCGAACCTGTGAAAGAGCGGGCGAAGTCCAAAAAGTCAAAATCCCCGTCCCCTTTGAGTATTTCATCTACCCGGTCTTGATATAGTTTCGCATAGGTGGACGGCATAACGGCAGTTTGAGTAAAGTCATAGGCAAGAGTCTTACCGACTTTGCCTGCCATTGTCTTTGTAGCACCTCTTTCTACAGCCTTTCCTGCTGCATCTTTAATCACCGTACCGCCTAACGAGCGTGCCAGTTTGTCGGCAAACGCCTGTCCCAACTTGCGTTCTGCCAAGGTTACAATACCTTTCTTTGCAGCAGCACCTGCGCCCGCAGTGAGGAACATCTCAGCCACAAACGGAATACTCTCGGCTGCGCCCTTGCCCACGGTATAACCTGCCGAGAGGTCGAAGCGTACATCTTGCACGGCAGAGGAAAGCAGGAACGCTTCAAGCACCAACTCTTCCTCGTTGGTCAGTTGCTCCTGCTTGTTCATCTTGTTCACGATACCATTGAGGTTTGCCATTCGAGCCACATCGGTTACACCTGCCGTCCATGTGTCGTAGTCCGTTATCTGGTCTATCAGACCTTTTCCCCAATTCGCGATTCCATTTCCTTTGCCATATTTCGACGGTGCATTATACAAGTCAATAGACTTATTGAGCAAGTGTTTTGCGCCATTCATATCCCTGCCATCTTGTTTCGGATTGGTCAGTATGCGTTCTTGCAGTTCGTTTATCTGTTCGCCGATAGCAGGCATCACCTCTTGACGGTTACGCCACGTCTTTTCCTGCGTAAGCCGTGCAAGACGGTCGTTGCGTAATTTGGCGGCTTCTGGATTTTCCTCTTGTTCTACTTGTGCTGCACTTAATACGGCATCGGACCAACTCGATTTGGCATTGGCATATTCTTGTGCTTTCCTGCTGAAACCATATTTGTCCCACCAACCGGTTGGTTCTTGTGGTTCAACATAGTCTTTCCCGTGGTGTACTTTATATAGTCTTTTAGCCTCTTCGTCATGCGGGTGCTGAAGACGGTATATCTGTTCATCCAATTCCTCGTTGGATAAACTTTGATAGGGTGATTGAAGCCACTTGTTATACTCGTTTATATAACTTCCCTTTTGGGCATCCGGTGTAAATTCAGTCTCATATTCTTGTGGACGTACCACCTCGTCTGCCTTCAACTCTCTGTTTTGTATTGCAGATAGTTGCGGGTAAGGATTGTGTGCTCCTATGGATTGCACAAAAGATTTCTCTTGTGGAGTATTGTCTCCGCCGAAAAACTCGGGGAACTTCGATTGCAGCGTTGCCTCGTCATAATTCTTTTCGTTGAGAGTATTGCGGTACGCCCACGCAGCGTCCAGCAATGAGCCGTCATTTAACTCGGGGTATGCTGTCAGTAGTTCTTCGTCTGTGAGGTTCGGGTTCTGATTTACATCAGCCACAAAATCATTCAGTAGTTGTTTATAGTCTGTCATAGTCGTGTCTGTTATCTTGCACCACGTGTATTGGTTTGTTTTTCTTGTCGGTTAATTCTACCTGTGGTCTGTGTCGGTTGCGCAGTTGCTGCACCATTTGCAGATGGTGGTACTCCCAAGTACGGGACTTTGAAATTACCGTTCGCATCAACAAACAGGAAATCTGAAGAAGGAGTATAGGATTGTTTGGTTACTACTTCCGAAGGAGCAGATAGAACGCCGTTCTCGAACTTCTTGGTCTTACCTGTTATCATTTTGTATATATCGGATAACTGCTCGCCTGTCAGCATGGGTAGATAAGACATTACCAATACGTCTATCACGTTCTGCGAAAGCCCTTTTTTGGTGGCATCTTCAGGCAACGCTTTATCTTTGATAATTCCGTTTTGTCTCATATACCGGTATATGGAGTTATATATACGAGAACCATCGGCATCATTGTAATCAAAATGTTCATCACCAAAGTCCAATGAGTATTTAGGAACTTCTTTCCTGTTGTAGTTATAATTGTAGTTCCTTGCGTAGGCTGCTTTTATTCGTGCTTCTCTGTCTTTCTCCGCCCGTGCGTCATCATCTGCTTTTTTCTTTGCATACAAATCCATCTGCCATTGTCTGTTCGCTGCATCCTCTTTCGCTTTCAATGTCCTGTTTCTGTCCTTTGCAGCATTGTCCTGCAAGCCCTTGCGCATAGCGTCCATACGCGCACGGTAGTTGTCGTACACGCTCTGTGTCTGTTTGTCCAGTGCGTCATACTTCGCCTGCACGTCTCTCGGTGTTACCAGCGCACCGCCCGATGCTTTTATCACATCGCCGAACACAGCACCGAGGTCGCTCATACCCTGTGCTATCTGCTTGCGCTGTATCTCTTTTTCCTTTTGCGTACGCTCTCTCTCCGCGTCCGCTGCCAGCATCTGCGAAAAACGCGCATCGAAATCCGCTGCGCTCTTGTACTCGGGCATACCTGTTGCAGTAGCAGCCATCTCACCTGCCGCTTTGCGCTCTTGCTGTAGTATTTCGTCTGCTTTCATTATTTCCAGTTTATGTTATGGAGGTAATCATTCATTTTCTGAACTTCCGCATCCAAAGTGGTGGGCGGATTTTTTACGTCAAGACTTTGTGTAGGAGTTTGTATAGGGTCAATATGTTTCCGTGGCATACCAGCCCCTGCCGCTATACCCGCAAAACTGCCCGCCGCTTGGAACGCATTGCTTGATGCCTGACCCCATTGGTTGCTCGCGTCTTTCTGCATATTTGCGAGGTCGGTGTTGTTCTTCATCCGCTGCGTATAGTAGTTGTGCAGGTTGTTCTGATAGTTCTGCAAATAGCCGTCCCGCAACGTGGACGCATTACGGGTTATATCCGCCAGCGAGTCGGCATAACTCTTGTTCAGACTGTCCTGTTGGGCAATCTGTTGCTCCGTTGTTGCGCCTAAAACAGCATTACGCGCTTCATTCTGGCTGCGTTGTGCATCCTGTTGTTCACGTAATTTGCGGAGCATGTTTTTCACTTCTGTACGCTCCGTCATATCTTGATAGTATTGGCTGTTGAACAGGGCTTCATCTTTCTGTCTTTGCGCTTCTGTTTCAGCCTCATTCTTTATGGCTGTTTGTTGGGCTTCTTTTGATTTTTTTGCCGCCATACCTGCACTTGTCAGTGCTGTGATACCTGCTATTGTGGCACCTATGATACTTGATGTTAATACAGGGCTTTCCTCCTATTTTAGTTTATTGTTATATCTTGTTTCACTTGTTATTTCCAAACCGTCTATATGGCTGTCTTGGCTCAAACAACCGGCAAATACCACCATCAGATACTTTACACTCACCCTGTGTGTCCGCACACCTATGTCATGAAAGCGGTTGTACGACAGCAGTTTCTCCGTTCCGCCTATCGGCATCCAGTGTTCTCCGTCCAGACTGCCGAACACGTATAATCCTGCATAGTGTTCCCGAATAGACAATGTTAAGGTGTCTTCTCGTTTTTCGATACTATTTTGTTGTATGATACCCATATCCTTCAGGGTAACGGATTTCCCGTCTTTGTCCACCCATTGCCAACGCTTAAAGGTTTCCGTCCCGCCTGTTATATCACATTCCTTGTAATACAAAACAATCTCTCCTTGTTTTAGACGTTTGCCGAGTTTATCCTCATCAATGATTGTAAACTTATTTTCTGCTTCGCTATTCACTGATATGTCGTTATTCTTGTCAAACGTACCGCGTACCACAACACGATAGGCGGATTTCAGTGATGCTGTATCTAATTTTATGGGGCGGCTTTGCAACAAACATGGTGTATCGTCTTTACCTGTATAGTAATCAAACTGAACGGATGTGTAGTTTTTGTTCGTTACATTCACCACATACCTGTCTCCTATGGCAAAATCCCTGGCAGGTATGAGTCCGAAACGTGAAAACATATCCTCACTTAATTCATTCTTTGCTCTTTTCCTTTGCCACTTTTTATCATCTGTTTTCGTCCAAATGGTTTTACCTATAGGAAAACTGAATATCGCTTCGTTTATATAACCGTAATCCTGTGTAGCCCTCTCTCGTCGTAACTGCTCACGCAATTCGGTATAGTCTGCTTTGCCATCTTCTTCCTCCTTCAAGCGGGTGTTTACACTCTTGATGCTGACTGATGCCAACAAGTCGTCTATATTGTCTCCTTCTTTGGGAGGTTCTAAACCATTGAACACATTTGTGATATATCCAATATTATCCAAATCTTTTAAAATAGGAGGTATCAAACTGCTTGTGTATGCAATGTCTTCGTCTAACTTTTGAAGCATCTCTTCTTTGCTGACATATTGGAACAATTCGTCATCATCTGCCAACTTCTCAATATATTCCTTGCTTTTTTCAGAGTCTTCTACAATGCTTTCATATCTCATTCTCTCATCATTCCAGTTCTTCGCCTTTGTGTTTAGTTGCTCCGCAATGCCTTCGTTGAAGTGTTCTTTGAGTAGTTCTGTGGTATCAAGCGAATCGGCTGCTGCAATGATGTCTTTTACTTTTATCTCATATCTGCCTTCAATCACATTCCCGTCTTCATCTTTCATAGGAGTCTCTATGGATATAACAGTCTTCTCATCGGGTTTGATATAGAAGGTCTGCTTGGGGTAATCATTGTCGTCCAACTTTATTTGTTGCTCTATCTTGGTGCATATAAAATCTTTCAACTCCAAGATGTAACTGTATGTTTTGTCGGGATTATATATAAGCACCGAGTTGATAGTATGCAAGTAACGGATAATAGTCCCTTTGATTTGTATATACTCCACAAAATCTTCACTAGAAATATCTTCCGTCAGTTCTACAATCTTTTCATGGCTGATAGCATTCTTGTACATTGTCAGACCATTTTTGTCCGTAGGAATGTTACTTGGTTTGCCGTTCACATGGTGTGCAATAGGTTTCACACCTCCGTCGGTTAGTAACATCAACCCGTATTCCGAGGCAAATAGCACTGCTCCGTCCAACTCGCAGATGCTGTCCTTGTTTGTACATATCATTCGGCTCACGGGAGATTGTGTAGTGTAGGCGTTTTCACCCGTTGCGTCCACTTCCATCGTATAAATACCGTCAGTCGTAAATACTACGAGAGGAAATCTGCCAAAGTTGTCTTGAGCCAGCCCCATCGTAAAACGAGCCAAGCCGATTATCTCACCTTTTCCGATAGTGTATGTCTTCGAGTTGAGTGAGATATTTGAACCTGTCTCAAACACACGAATTCCATTCTTGCTGTATTCATGGGAATCCTTTGCTATCTGTTCTTCGGAAACAGCATTGTTGTATTCTTTCAAACTGACTTCTTTAACAGGTACATTTATCGGAGACAACTTGGAATCCAAATAGCATGCAGATAACCCAGCCAAAGATTTTATGGAAATATCAAAATCTTTCGTTCCCAAAAAGTATCTGTGTCCGCTCTGATAGTATTTGATAATTTGTATTTTCTTTGCTTCGGTATCGGGATAACTTATCATCGGATTGATGATAGGACTTGTACTGCCGAACTTTGATACAATCTTGCTGTCATTGCGGTCTGTCACAACTATTGCATAATTGTATATTCTATTATCGATACTATTGTATTGTCCCTCATTCCGTTTCCCATAATAACTCAATGTCTTGTAAGGAATACGCTGTATGGTGGATTTTTCATAGTTATATATATGCAAACGTTCATTGTAACCGAATATATGACCATTGTTAATAGAGGCTTTTAAGAAAGAACTTAGTGACATGGCAGTACCATTCGTAAGTCCGTCTCCAAGTTTGTCAGTTAGGTTTATATCTATCCACCCTCCCTGTTTTATATCATCGAATTCTACTTTATGTATCTGATAGAGACCTGTTATTTCTTCAATTTCATCACGGAGTTCTTTTTCAGATTTCATCTTTGGCAGAAAACCGCCACCGCAGGCTGATTCTACACGTTTGTAATTCCAATTGGCAGACTTTTCATCAAAGAAAAATGCGTCTCTGAAAGTGTTGCCGTTATCTTTGCTAATATCATTGTTATAGGTACTGTACATCTCAATACCCTTTGTCCCTTCTGTTTCTTTTGTTTTGAATGGTGAGATGACAGGTGACATAAATATCACGAGAGAATCTATCTCGTCTTTGTATTGGTATGCAATATCACTGTTAATACGAAAACTCAACACATTTCCGGTTCCTCGTACTATATCATAACCGATATTTTTAGCCTTGTCATTATTAGCAGAACCATTTCCACCCGGATGTTGGTAGGTGGCATACTTACATCCTATTAACATCGGACAACGGATAGGCATTGTGGAACTGCTTGGTATGTGCATATTCTCCTCTTTCTTACTTGTCATTGATTGTGTGTAAGAACCAGTCGCCCAATAACCTGTTGCCGTACGGAGAACGGTTTGCTTATTCCCTACAAAATCTTTATCAGCAGCATCGGAGTATTGTATGGTTATATCATTAGTAGTACCTTTTAGTTGTGCAAATGAAGACTCTTGACTTTCTATACCTTGTATTCTTTTCCGTACATTCTGTGCTAAATCTCCTGGACCTCCGATATTCCTTGTGAAAATGGACTGATAGCCCAAAACATCAGGCATATATTGTTGCTTGGTCGGCAACGATACATCACCTGTATTAGTACTCAATACCCCGTCTTTTTGATATATCTCCGGTGTACCCATCAGCATAATAGGAGTGGCAGGAATATAACTTTCTCCTTCTTCTGTACTTCCGCTTTTTCTATGATATGCGGCTGCTACAAGGACATAGCCTGTTATACCTCCTGCATTTTCAATCTCTCCCATCAAGGCAAAAGCCTCATTGCCGAGTTTGTTTTCAACACCATTCCTATTTGTGGTTCGTACATATTCGGCTTCTTTTATAACATTGGCATTATCCTTGCTCAGCCCTGTAGTATATGGATTTGAGATACTCACACATTGTGCGAACTCGTGTACTTTTTCCCCATCATAGATTCCTGCACGTACTTTGAAGTTTATAGTGGGGAGCACATAGTTTGTCCCTCCTAATTCGGAAGTGATATTGGTTTCTTTGATATATTTGCCTTGTTTCCATAAGTAACTCTCTATGGCAGAATCGGTCTTCAATATCATTCTGTTCCCTATAAAAACAATTTCCTCAATGTCTCCATACAGGTTATTATCACTTTTTAATACATTTTCCACCTCCGTCTGAACGAATGTTTTCTTCACAAGGCAGTAACCATTTCTTTTCCATGTCGCGTTATCTATATATCCAAGACTTACACTGTTCTGTTCACCTGTAAAAGCATCTGTGTCTCGAACTATAATGATATTGTCTCCAGTTGAAGTATGATGTATGCGAACCATACGAATATCATTGGCTTTATTCAAGCCTGTATCTGTCGGAGAATACGGTATAAAACTTTCGTCACGGGCAATCAACCCGATAACTTCATTCATTGCACCGTCTTTTGATATGGTATCTTTCCCTGCACGTTCTATTCCACGCAAGGTTATTGCAGTATCTTCACCTTCAAACTTCATAATTCCATCAAATTATAATCAAAACCACGTCGCCTTTCTCTGTAGTACATGCTTTTCCGTATTCAGTCCCAATTGCGCTCCGTGCGCTTTCTCCTCCCATTTGTCATAGTATATCGACGCTTCACTCGGGTTCACCGTCTCAAACCAACGCCATATCACATAGTTTACCAATGCCTCTTGCAGGTCATTTCTTACTTTTCGGAGCATATTCTCATCTTGCCATTCGGGAATATTCAATGTATAGATAATTGTATTCCGAATATCTTGTGTGTAGATTGTACAAGTTGGCATATCTTTGTAACTGACATGTAGTTTATCTTCTTCAGTGATGCCATACCACTTGCTGCCGTCTAAAAGAGTGTATTCTATAGTATCTCCTTTATGAATATCAACATAAACTTGTGGTTCTATGTTCAGTATCTCTAATTCTATGTTATCAATACTCTTCAATTCTACTCTACCTAAAACAGACTTGCCCAAATTGATATAAATCTCACTCAAATCCAGTCCATTGGTAGTACTTGACATTTCTTTTTGTGTACATTCTTCTTCAAATGGAGTGTTCGGGATGTACGTTGTATAGTGTATCTTGAAACAATAATCAATTTGGCTTGCACTCCCCATTCTTACATTCAGAGGGTCACGGAAAACTGTTTCAACTCTTATGATATCGCCATTTCGCTCACCTGCCATATAATAAAACGGAATAGATTCGGGTGAGGATAGACTTATAGGGTATTTAATACCTTCATTTTCATACCATATATGGACTCCGCATGCTTCTTCTATCTTGTAGAATTGTTCACCTCTATGCACTCGAAAGGCATCCTGTACACCTCGTCCGAAGGCTTTTATCCAGTCGTATGTTTCAGAAGCGGCTTCTTCTATGTAACTGTCAGACAAGAAACTCTCCCCATCTGTCAATGATAAACGGTCAGACAGATACGGTTCTTTTTCCGTACTACGCATTTTACCCGTATAACTGGTACGTTTTTCTATCTCCTGCTTTAATTCCGCTATTGAAAATACCAATGTATGAACCATTTCCATGACTTCTGTTTTTTTTAGGTTGTAAAGGTCTCATTTATTGTTCATTCGGATTGCGGTATCTGTAAAAATTTTCTTCTCGTATGGTATGTGTATTGTATGGTTAAGGTCATACATACCACACTAAAAAAGCAGCCCCCGTTTCCGAGAACTGCTCTCCTCTATTACATACACGCTTTATGCGTACACCGCGTTCACGGTTACATCTGTCGTGATTTGGTACGCCTTGCCGACATTGCACCGCTTGTCCGCCAGTACACCGTCGCTCACACCCTGTGCCAAAGTAATGGTCGGGGCGGCTGTTGCTGCCGGGTTGGCAAACATCAAGGTTGTGCGTTCAACGAACTGCTGCGTTTCGGTGCAACACCCGTTTCCACCCCTCGGAACATATTGTATCGTTCCCTGCGCAACCAAGTCCACACAGGTGGTAGTGCCTGTTGTCGTCTGGTTTTCGAGTGAGTACCGTACGGTTGCCGTCGGCTGGATACTCTGGTTGATGCACACCTGCCTGCACAACTTCTCCTTTACTATCGCCGCAAACTGCTGTACGGCGGTTCCCGTAGCGGCACTTATCGCCACCACATTCATTGCATTTAGACTTAGCATGACTCATCCTCCTCTTTCAATTTGATTTGTTCGACATTGGAAACAGGGAGGTTGGCATTGAGCAGTCGTTTCAACCGCAACAGGTCGTCTTTCGTGAACACTACTGCACCCTCCATAAGCGACAATTCCCCTTTCTCTATGGCGGTATCTACGATATTGTGCGCCATTCGGGGTACTGCCTTGTCGGGTATCGCCGACAGATACTGCCCCACCAGCGGAGCGACTATCGATGACGCTATGCCCGACACAAACGGAGACAACTCCGCACCGACAGACCAATCGCCCGACACCCAGCCCGAGTTGCGCACAAAGGTCTCAATGTTACCGATGAACGGCAGAGCGGATAACTTGTGGCTCGCAAAGTACGAAATGAACGGCTCGCCCCACTTGACCAAGATGGCAGACAATATCTCAACGTTGCTGTAACTCATAGCCAATCCTCCCTGTCCGTTTAGTTGTTGCCGCAGTTGCAACCCGTGTCACACACCTTGTTTTGCGGGATAACGGTCATCGTGATGCTTGCCAAGGTTGCCGCCATAGACTTCTGCTGGCTCGACAGCACATCAATACCCGCTTGGAATTGTGCGTTCAGCACGCTCTGCTTGCCCTCTGCCACGAGGCGTGCCTCGCGCTCCTCGGCAATCTTGCCGTTCAACTCCTCTTTGACGGCATCCAGCCGGTCGCGTGCCGCGGTATCACGGCTTGCGAGGTCTTTGTACACCTCCACGAGTTTCTTGTCGGTGGCGTTGTACGCATTGAGGATAGCATTCTCCATGTGGAGTTTGCTAATCTCGTCCGCTTCGGCGGTTGCCACTGCACCGCTGCGACCATAGCCGTTGCCCAAGCCGCCGAGCAAACTCAAACCACCGAGAGCAGTACCGATGATACCAGTGGTCAGACCTGCATTCGCTTTGGAGTTAGACGCTACATTGTGCATCTCTCCGTGTTCGTCTTTAATCATCATAGTTGTGATAATTTTCCCGCCTCTTACACCTTTGGCGATTGGTATCAAAAACTCTTGTTTTGACATGGCTAAGGTAGTGGTATCAAGCAGGAATACCTAAGAGTTATCCGTCTGTTGTCGGCAAATTGACAGAGGGTTGTGGAACGGATGACGGCAGGGTAACAGAAAGGAATGTATATAACATTGATTTTGAGAGAGTTGGTAGAATTGCGACGGGTAAAAACTTTACCAAAATGAGAGAAATGCTTGCATGA
>JBNMIS010000037.1:0-20176 GCA_050873385.1 Bacteroidales bacterium
CTACGACGACGAGATATGGGGCGGCGACCGTGCTTTCTTTGCGCAGGAGACACTCTACTATCCCTATTGCGACTGCGAGGACAGGGCTATCCTGTTTTCGCACCTTGTGCGCGACCTGCTTGGCTTGGATGTTGTCTTGCTCTACTACCCGGGACACTTGGCAACCGCCGTTGCGTTTAGCGAAGATGTCAATGGTGATTATCTGACCTATAGCAACCGTAAGTATGTTGTCTGCGACCCTACGTATATCAATGCCGGTGTGGGTCGCACTATGCCCGGTATGAACAACCAACAGGCACAAGTCATTGCTCTCCGATGAACACCAACCGCCACCGCCTAATCATCCTGTCTTTGTGCCTTGCCGCCGTCATTGCGGCAATAGGAGGTACTGTTTACTATATGCAGTCGCGCGGAAGGGAGAACAAAATCCGCTCCACCGATAGGGTAGGCTATGCGGAGTTTGAGATACCGCATGCCGACTCGCTCATTGTCGGTAAATGGCAAAATACTGCTCACCCGCATCAGTACAAGGTCTATTACGACGACTTTGATGAGGACGCGCGCCTCTTCTGGGGCAAAGAGTGGGACGAGAGTGAGGATGTCTTTGAAGAAGATTTGAACTATCACGGCAATGGCTGGTTCCGTTGGGAGAAACGGGGCAAGGTGCTGCACGAGTATGCCACTATGGATGCCCGTGATGTGTTTATCCACCATGCCTACAAGATTCTCTTTTCTTCCGCCGACTCGCTGTCCTGTTGCGATGCGGAGCACAAGCAGATAGTATCTTGCTTCACTCGGACACGGTAATTATTCTATACCCGTTGGTGGCATTAGGTTGGGGCAGGCAGGTCGGCGAGTCTGCGATGTCCGGCATTGTGCCGGTGTGCCTGATAATGTTTCTGATATGGAACGTATCGGATACACGCAACTTACTTTCTTGTTGGTCCAATCTGTCCCATCTCGTCATCGCACAAAGCATCGTTCTCTTTTTGGTCTGATATATAGACCGCTAAATACTATTCAATGTACAGCATCTTATAACGGTCTCTGTTTCTAATGGAAAATGACAAATACTCTGAACCTGTAACGCTTGTATGTGGCTTTCCACGACCCCTCAACGAGACCTCATCGACCCCTCAACGGGAAAATCTGATACGTTCGTCTGGTGATTATCAGAAACCGATACCGATATGAACGCCTGCGCCTTGCAGAAGATAAACGGCTTTATGCTGCTTTATACCGGCTAAGTGCAACTCGTCAAGAAAACAAAACATGGGTAAGAAGTTGTAATTCACACCGATGAGTAAATTGCAGTGCTTTAGTTCGTAAATGTAATCAACACCTGCTCGGAGGGCTGGGTTGGTGATCAGAGCAATGTCTTTGTTGGGGAATAGGGCGCCAATTTCTATGGACAACAAGCCGTACGGGCGCAGATAATTGTTCCTTTTCAGTTGTATCGGTATCTGTCCGCCAATGCCGTAACCTACTGTAAAACCGATTGCTCGCTCAGTGATGTTTGTGCAGTTTGCCATGGGTACGCTCAAACGGAGTTCCCGCAATAAATATCTGCCTCCTGTCTGGTAGGAAAGTGAAACCATATCGCCGGTTTTGAACAAGGAATTGTATTCCGCAATGATTGTATGAGGATGCGGCATACTTTTGGTTAGTCCGGTTTTTTCATCGCGCAGATTGGACATTGCTTTCGTCTTGTCGCGTGTACCGTCGGGTTGTAGCCCGTTGGCTTCTATCACATCTCGGATAAGTTGCAGGGGCGAGTCCGCATCTTTTTCTCGTAATGCCATACGCTCCTCGGTAGGGATGTTATAGTAATGCTTGCTCCAGTCTTCTGTATTGTATTGGTGCAACCACATCAGCAACTGGTGTGCTTTTGAGTCGGTTTGTTTTTGGCTTGCTGTATCTTGTGACATGATATATTTTTCTGCTGCTGCAACAGGAATGGCTACCCCTACTTGATCACGCCCGAAATCTTTCAATGTGTTTATACCGATCACTTCATATCTACCGTTCCGCTTTATAAGAAGAGGACCGCCCGAACTTCCAGGATCGATGGCTGCAGTATGTTGGATATATGTTTGTCCCTTTTCTTCGATATATAGTGCCGAATTGCTTATAGTGCCGCGGGTCATTTGCCAGGAAGCCTTGCCTGCCAGTCCTGGAAAACCGGCGGCTGTGATGTTGGCACCTTCCTCCGCTTGTGCCGTGGCGAAAGAAAGTGGAATGAGAGTTGGGTCTTGGGAACTTGGTTCGATCAGGGCAAGATCATATTCTTCCGATATGGAAACAATGGGGCAATGCGGCAGCGTAATGGTGCGTTCATGCAGTTCGAATGTTAATGTCACATGGCTTGCATAGCCCACCACATGGCGGTTCGTCAGTACATACCTTTTGCCGTTGTGTTCTGTCAGCACGCCGCTGCCGAAAGTCCCTTTGGCGTATGCCGTCAGCATACGGCTTTCATCGTACATGCTTATGCGCACAAGTTCCGTGGCATATCCGCAGAATAGGATACTGTCTTTTGTATTGTATTCAGGCGCAACAATGGCCACACTGTGACGCAATCCCTGGGCTGACAACAGCAAAGGGAATATCATCCAAACGAAGACAAGGAAATGTTTTCTCATCAATGGGGGTATTTAATGTAAAAGTCAATGGTTATTCGTCATCTCCTGAAGTTCCGTTGATGAGACTTTCGGCAGTTTTCTCATCACCACCCTCTGTGTTTTCTTTCTCTTTGCGACCGGTTTCTGGCTGTTCTTCCTCGTTTTGGGAGGTGTTTGCGGAAGTTGCGTTCATGAACGGGTGATTGTTTGTCGGCATAGCGGTGCTGATCCGTGCCATTTCATCAAGGTACTCCTGCAAATTGTTTACATCCGCTTTCCCGTTGGCAATGGCATCCTCTATGGCGGGCACTGCTGCAAAGACATGGGCTACTTCCTGTCTGTATTTTTTGCCGGCACGAAGCCATGTCAGTTTGTTCTCTCTTCTTCCGTAGTTCAGTTGGCAGATACACATCGCCTCGTCTTTGTCTTTGCAAACCAGTACGCAAGGTATTGGAGAGAAAATGCCGTATTGGTCGGAATACCAGTCTCCATACAGCAATCCGTCCTCCTTGTTCAGTGTGTAGGTCGGGTGGACGCATAAAACGAATCCCCAGGCGGATTGCATGATGGGGTAGCCCCAACGGTCTTGTGCCTTTATTAAACCGACCTTGGAGGAATATGCGTGAAACAATGTGCTTGTATTCTCCGGAAAGTCTTCCGTCCAATAGGTGATACAATAAATATCGGAGGCTTGGAATGTCTCTTTCCCCTCTTTTTTGTCTTTGCCTGTGTACACCGAGATGGTCTCGCTGTTGCCTTTTGCCAATTCCACTCGGGAATACGTACTTTCATGACCGTCCATGAAGGCAATTTTTCCGGGATAATATACTTTCTGATGGATGTGGATAAAGGTGCCGAGACCTACCTGTGCGGATGCACCTGCGGCTGTAAACAGCATTAGTAGAGAGATGATGTATTTTCTCATCTTGAGTTTATGTTGTTTGAATAATGATGCAAAGGTAAATATAACTTGTTAATTTGCCAAGTATTGATAAGGAAAAATACGGGAAATACATCTTCCCCTATGGAATCTGTCCGTATAGGGAAATATCGACCTCTTGGTTAAAATTGGAGATGAGTCGGCTTTGTTGTTTTGCTAATGGTAAAAACTCCCTTTTGTTTTGCCGGTTATAGGGAAACGGGGCAGGGTGCTGTATGAGTATGCTACCATGGATGTCCGTAATGTCTTTGTCCGCTATTCCTGTAGGATGCGCTTTTTTGCTATTGGTTCGTTGCGAAACGGAATATAAGCAAAGAAAGTATTCTTTCGTTCGGATAAGCCGGTGAACATCATCTTGGACCGGCAGAATCATAGGTGGACGCAATCCCTGCGTCCACCCGTACATAAGATAATGCAATGATTCTTGACATACAATAAACTAACTTCAAACACTGCAAAGGTAGATTTTATTGCGAGTGACTGCAATCCCTTGAATAGAGTATTTATGTTCTTCCGCCGTGTGTCTGTTTCTGCATATTGGCGCGGGTAATGTGAATCATATACCCATAAATGGGGAAGAACACACCGTTCGCGCAGTGTCCTGCCCTTTTGTATATGCGATCGTCTTTGTGATGTCAAGGTTGTATATCGTTGTTGATAAGACAGACCCAGACAGGGAACACCCTTTCTTGTATATGCAACCATCCCGATGAGAGCATGGCGGCGGCGTTTCTGGCAAACCGGCCACGGAAGGGAGTCGGCTCTTTTGCAAATGCGATCGTCTTTGCGATGTCAAGGTTGTATATCGTTGTTGATAAGACAAGCACAGACAATGCTCCTCCTTTCTTGTATATGCAACCATCCCGATGAGAGCATGGCGGCGGCGTTTCTGGTAAATCGGTCAAAGAAGGGAGTCTGTTCTTTTGCGTATGTGACTGTGTCATGGAGAGAAGTGCATTGCTGTTTTCGGAGGGAATGACTGTTTCCTGATAACATCATCTGCAAGAGTCCGTTTTCCTTTTTGGAAATGATAATGGAATGGTTCGGCAGAGACGCACAAGTTGTATTGTCGCTACTGCAAGGGTCTGTTGCCTTTCGGGAATAGGGAAATAAAAAGCGGGATGTCCTGTTGGACATCCCGCCATATTATGTACATGCTGCAATGCTGTTCCGATTAATAGAAGTTGGAGCGGTTGTCCTCCACTTCTGCTTTCGTTTCGATGAGATTTACCAATTGGTAAGGCAGACTGTACGTGTAACGTGTACTTAGTTGTTGTATTTCCTGTGCCTCATTGAATGTACCTTCTGTCGTAGTCTTGTTGGTACTGCGTAATACATACACTCCGTTTACGCCTCTCAATGGAGAGGAAGTCGCGCCCTTCTCCAATGAAACGGCTGTTCCCACTGCGATGGGTTCTACACCCGCATTACCGAAACGGTAGGAACTGAAGGTAATTCCTTCGGCTGTCTGTATCTCTGCATTCATCTTGCTGGCTGCTTCTTCCAAGGTCTTTACGTCCTTCAATGAGGCGATGATCTTGTCGGCTTTCTTGTCACGGAGCAATTCTCTGCGCAGGTCGGCACTGACTTCGTCCAAGTCGCGGTATTCGCCGTCGTGAACCTCTGTCAGCACTGCGGCTACATACTTGTCACCACAGTCAAAGATGTCGCTCACGGCACCTTCTTTCGCACCGAACGCCCAGCGCACGATAGCACGTGACTGTTTCAGGTCGTCCACCTTCTCGCTGTTCTTGTCCAGATTGAATGTCGGGGTCACGCTCATGCCGTTTTCTTCTGCTGCGGCGAGGAACTTCTCTTCCGTATTGTTGGTGATGATGAACTGCTTGGCAGAGTTGAAGATAGAGGCGTAGGTCTTGCTGGACGGAGTAACTTTTCTCTCCAGGATAGCCATCTTGACCTTAGGTGTGGCGTTGCTCTTTTCCATCACTTGTGCCACTTGCAATCCCGTGCCGTAAGGCAGACTGAATATGCTGTTCTTGCTCAGTGTGAATGCTTTCTCTGCCATTTCTTTCGGCATATCGCCCTCTTGCAGCCAACCGAGTTCGTTAGCCTCTCCATAAGAGCCATTTGACCATTCCTGCTTCAGGGAATCAAGTTGTGCTGCATTTGCCAGCACGGTATAGCGCAGTTTCACTGAGTCTGGCAACGAGTAGCCGGTTTCCACCAGACGTGCCATGGAGTATGTATCATCGTTGAAAGTAATTTCTGTCACGTCCCCTGCCTTGGCGTTCTTGGCAAAGGCAAAGTCTTTGTAGATAGCGGGAATATTGTCTTCCGAGTAGTTCTTGCCATCGTAAACAACATCCGAATTGGAGTTGACGACAGAAGCCAGATCACCTGCCTTCACCGTGGCAAATTCTTCACGCAGACCGTTAATCCAGCGCTCCACTTCCTCAAAGTCGTATGACGACGGGACAATGTCGAACGTAACGTAACTGATGGAACGGTTAGGCGTCTGCTTGTATTGTTCTTTGCGCTTGTTGTAGAGCGAACGGATCTCGCTGTTGCTTACTTTGACGGTGGAATCCGCTACCGTATAGTACGGCTGTTCCGCATACTCTACGGTCGCCGTCGTCAGACGGTTGTTGAATGCATACTTGGCATCCGTAGCATTGGCACCGATCAACTCGGTGAGGAGGTTGATGTATTTCTCTTGCAGGTAGTTCAGTTTGATAGCATTCTCCCAATACATCCAGTAGGAACGGGCCTGTGCCAGATTGGAAGCCTGCTCGGCGTCTTCTGCATCGCGATCGATACTGTTGAGGAACTGTATCAATGCCAGACGGTTGAATTGTCCGCTCTGGTCAAAGAAAGCACGCCGTTGCTGGATAATCTGGTGGGGATGCTCGCCGATGCACAACTCCGACAACTCATCTGCCGTGACGGTCATGCCGATCTTCTCCGCTTGTGCACCCAATGTGTATTTGGCCAGCATTGTTTGCCATACCTGGTTGTTGATGTATGATTGCATCTCCTCGGTCATGTCGTTTCTGCCCGTCTCTATTTTCATAACCTCGGTCAGTTGTTCACGAGCAGCCTCATACTCGGTGTAATGAATGTCTGTACCCTCTATGCTGCCGATGTTTTCACGGGAACGGTTGGCAAAGGTACTGCTTGAACTGAAAAAGTCACCCAAGATAAATGCCAACATAGCCACTCCCACAACAATCAACAGGAGTGCGCCATGCTTACGAATCTTTTCTAATGTTGCCATTGTATTATGTTATTTATTATTTATTCCGCATTCAGTATGCTTTCTCTGTCGTGTTGTCCTTTCGCTTTTTCCGCACAATGGGGACAAGACGTTCAGCGTGCGAAATTACTAAAAATATCCGCTTCTGCCAAATCTATAGTATAATTTTTACCATTTCAATCCGGTTCTCTGCTATTTTCAGGCACTTCATTTTATATCCGCCCACTTCCAAGGTTTCGTTGACCTTGGGAAAACCTCCGGTCTCTTCCAGAATCAGTCCAGCCAAGGTGTCATAACTTTCCCCCTCGGGCAGATGCAAGCCAAACTTTTCGTTCAGTTCTTCCACTTCCCACCGTGCGGATACCAGCAGTTCGTTTTCGCCCAAACGTTTTGCAACGTATTCCTGAGTGTCGTGTTCGTCTTCGATCTCGCCTACAATCTCTTCCATCAGGTCTTCCAATGTAACGATGCCCGCCGTCCCTCCAAATTCGTCCACAACTACGGCAATGGAGCGCTTCTGCTGCATGAAAGTGGTCATCAGTTTCTGTGCCGCCATGTTTTCCGGCACAAAAGGCATCGTCTTGATATGTTCGTGCCATGTGTCCTGATGCTCGAACATCTCAAGGCAATGAATGTATCCGATGATATTGTCGATGTCTCCCTTGTAGATGGGTATCTTGGAGAAACCTGATTCCTGGAAAGTGGCTATGAGCGTATGTATATCCACATTATAGGGCAATGCCACGACTTCTGTGCGGGGGACGTAGCAATCGCGTATCTTCACGGAAGAGAAGTCCAATGCGTTCTGCAGTATATGTATTTCATTTTCCGACGGTGCATCCTCGTCCTCCGAAGTGGATGCCATGGTCTCCTGCACCAAATAGTGCAGGTCGGCGCGCGAGAACGTCACATCGTCGTTCCCCATATCAATCTTTTCCCCCGTGACGCGAAGCAGCAGTTTGGAGAGAACGGTGCAGAACCATGCAACAGGGTAGAGCACTATGTAGATGAGGAAAAGCAACAGGCTCATGCCCGAAAGCCAACCGTTGGGATTACCGCGCATAATGGTTTTGGGCAGGTATTCACCGAAGAACAATACGATAAGGGTCGCCACCAGGGAAACCGCCAACGATATGAGTGCGCCGCTCCGCATGAACGAAAACACCGGCGTCAGGAGGGTGTTCATCTGGATGGAGAATATCACCAGTACAATGTTGTTTCCGACCAGCATTGTGGTGATATATTGCTGCGGGTGCTTGTAGAAGTAACTCACAATGCGCCCCGTCAGACCGCTTTCTTCTTTCTCTATTTCGAACTTCAGTTTGTTTGCCGAGACGAAGGCAATCTCCATTCCAGAGAAAAATGCCGACAGAAGCAGGGCAACAAGTATGGTGGCAAGTACGCTTACGGACATGGTTGGTAACGATTAGCAGTGTTGTAGATTCCGGTATGTTCTTTATTTGTTATTGTTGTTTTATTGGCAAGCAAAGGTAGGTATATTTCTTTGCTTTTGCAATAACGTCTTTTCCCGTTTGTTTGTTTCCTTTCCCTTTTGCTTCAGGGGTTTCGGGAGGCTGTGTCAGGCTGTTTCCGACAGTGCCGGCAGGACGAACGGCTGTTGCCAGCAACAAAAGAAGCCGTCCTCCAACGGAGAACGGCCTTTTCTGTTGCTTCGCATAGAGCAGTTACACTCTTTTTGCTTAGGAGTTCTTGGCCTTTGCCACGATAGCCTTGAACGCTTCGGGCTGGTTCATCGCCAGGTCTGCCAATACTTTGCGGTTGATGACGATTCCTGCTTTGTGGAGCGCTCCCATCAACTGGCTGTAGGACATACCCTCCAAGCGAGCGGCTGCGTTGATACGCTGGATCCACAATGCGCGGAAACTGCGTTTCTTGTTCTTACGGTCACGGTAAGCATATTGCAAACCTTTCTCCCATGTGTTTTTGGCTACCGTCCATACATTGCGACGACCACCAAAGTTTCCTCTCGTGAGGCTTAGAATCTTTTTACGACGGTTGCGTGAAGCAACGTGGTTTACTGATCTTGGCATAATTGTTTTGTTTTTGAATGGCAGCGTTGCTTATCACGGCAAACTTTCTGCTGGTCATTCTGTTAATAATTTAGTTGTTATCTGAGCAGAAGCATTTCGCGAACCGACTTCATGTTGGTGGTATCCACCAGACTTACATGGGTCAGGTTTCTTTTTTGTTTCTTGGTCTTCTTGGTCAGAATGTGACTCTTGAAAGCGTGTTTACGCTTGATCTTACCTGTTCCGGTAAGGGCAAACCTCTTTTTGGCACCGGAATTAGTCTTTGTCTTAGGCATTGTACTTATTGTTTAGTTGTTTTTTATTCTGTGCAACCTCCTGTCTTTCGCTCGTCTTTATGAGCCGGACGTTCGGTCGCGTTGTCTCATTTCTTCGGAGCAATGTTCACTATCATGCGCTTGCCTTCCAACTTCGGCAACTGCTCCACTTTCCCGTAGTCCTCCAAGTCGTTGGCGAAACGGGCGAGCAGCAACTCTCCCTGTTCCTTGAACAAGATGGAACGTCCCTTGAAGAATACGTACGCTTTCACCTTGTTGCCTTCTTTCAGGAACTCCTGGGCATGCTTCAGTTTGAAGTTGTAGTCATGCTCGTCGGTTTGCGGTCCGAACCGTATCTCCTTGATGACTATCTTCGCAGACTTGGCTTTCTGCTCCTTCTCACGCTTCTTCTGGTGATACAGGAACTTCTGATAGTCAATTATCTTGCATACGGGCGGTACCGCAGTGGGGGAAATTTCTACCAAGTCCAGGTTCTGCCCGTCGGCAATGCGCATCGCCTCTGCGAAAGAATAGATGCCTTGCTCCACATTGTCGCCTACCAGGCGGACTTCTCTTACTCCTTTTATCGCGTCGTTGATGCGATTAGGTAACTCTTTAATCACACGCCCTCTCTTCTGATTGGCGCCCTGTTGTTGCGGGTTTGCGATAGTTTGTTTCCTCCTTATTTAGTTAATGTTCCAATCGGCTGTTCCTCTGTGTTTTAGGTAATGCTTCCGCGAAGCGTTTCCCGTGAGAGAAATCAGCGTGCAAAGGTACGCTTTATTTTTTATACGTCAAAGTGTTTGACGGAAAAATGTTTTTTTTGTGATATGGGCTTGTGGGGGCGGTGAAATAGCCGTATCTTTGTGGCAGTCTTACGGAAAGACTTGCAGCAAAACCTTGAATCAACCTGTTTGAGACTTTAAGTCAAACTATTTATAAACTCAAAACTCAACAACATGAAACTGAACAAAATCTTTTCAGCGTTTCTGCTGACTGCGGCAGCCGCAATGGCGTTCACCGCTTGTGACTCTGTCGTTATTGATGGACCTAACGGTGGTGGGAATGAGGACACCACTATTGTTAACCCTCCCGCTCCTCTCGGCGATACGCTGACGGTGGCAGATCTTCTCAATATGAAGAAAGGGAACTCTCTTCCGGAAAAAGACAAAGGCACAATACAATACTATGTGAAGGGTTATATTGTAGGCTACTATGACTTCAACGGAGAATCGAAGTTCAATATAGGTGCAACCACCACCGTGAACACCAATGTTCTTATCGCAGATGATCCCGAATGCACGGATACATATAAGGTCGCTACTGTGAAGTTGGCAACGGGTACAATCTTCCAGGACGCCCTCAATTTGGTAAGCCATCCCGAGAACTTGAAGCAGGCAGTCAAACTGCACGGTATTGTAGAGGAATACTGCGGTATAGGCGGTGTCGTCAAGATTGACGAAGCATACATCAACGGCGTGAAGGTGACCTCAGGTATAGACGGCAGCAACATTGACTATCAGGATGGTGAGTTGTCCGTCACACAATTGCTGGACAAGGACGATGTCAAGGCTCTTCCTGCCGATGGTAAGACACAAAGTGCAGAATACAGCGTTCGCGGTATCGTAAGCAAATCGAGCGGTGTCAACTTAAGTTACGGGAACGTCTCTTTCTATATCTCTGACGGAGACAAAGATTTCTATTGCTTCCAAATCAAGGGCATTGGCGGAGAAAAACTTATTCACGGCGATCAAGTGAAGAAAGGAGACATAGTAACCGTAAAGGGCAAGGTGATTAACTATAAAGGTACTCTCGAAATCAAGAACGGTGAGATTGTCCGTACTACCAACACCTTCGATCCGAACACTCCAATTGAAATCAAGACAATCACCGTGAAGGAAGCACTTGAGATTGGTGGTGCATTGGAATCGGGAGAACTCACTCCTGTCCGTTACAAGATTGAGGGTGCAGTTGTAGAGACTGTAGGAGAGGTAAGTACACAATACGGCAACCTCACATTCTCCATCAAGGACGAGTCCACCACGGAGGCTATCGATTGCTATCGTCTTTACTACGTAGATAACAAGATATACACTGATAAAGATCCTGTATTTGCGACAAAGGATGTTGTATCGGTTGTCGCACAGATTACCAAATACCAAGCAAAAATTCAGTTGACTAACGGTTATGTCAGCGAGCATGTCAAGTAATTGATTCGCGTTGGTAGCGCATTGAATGTAAAGGAAAGGAGGACATCGGAAGATGTTCTCCTTTTGTTTTTATGGAGGATATGTGCTACCTTTGCGACAGTAAATACATTAGGGACAGACTATAAACATAGCATTAGCGGATATGAACTATGCAAACAGACGAACAATTCGTCGCTATACCTCACAAGACGTGTCTCAGGAACTGCTGCAAGAGATGCTGACCTTGGCTTCCCGTGCGTCGAACACGGGGAACATGCAGACATACAGTGTGGTCGTTACGCGCGACAAGACGCTCAAAGAACGACTCGCCCCTGCGCATTTCCGTCAACCCATGGTAACCGAAGCACCGGTGGTACTCACATTCTGTGTGGACTACAACCGCTTTTCCAAATGGTGCGAGCAGCGTGAGGCAGAGCCCGGCTTTGACAACTTCCAGTCGTTTACAGGGGCGGCGATAGACACGGCGCTCTTTGCACAGACCTTTGCCAACATTGCGGAAGAGCACGGGCTCGGCTTGTGTTATCTGGGAACAACCACCTACAATGCGGCGGATATTATCCGCGTGCTGCATCTGCCGAAACGCGTAGTGCCTCTGTGTACTATCACATTGGGATATCCTGCCGAGATGCCCGAACAGCAAGACCGTCTGCCCATCGGTTCCATCCTGCACGAGGAGACCTACCACGATTATTCCGAAGAGGACATAGACCGTGCGTACCGTGAGAAAGAGGCATTGCCCTCGTCTGCCGGATTCATTGCCGAAAACAAGAAAAAAACACTGGCGCAAGTGTTTGCCGAGGTGCGATACCCGAAAGCAGGGAACGAGCAATCGTCGGAAGCCTTTCTGCAAGTACTGCGCGAACAGTTGTTTCTATGAAACGAAAGACGGGACTCTATATTGCCTTCTTGGTCGGGTTGGTGTTGCTCTTCGTGCTTGACTTGTGCGTGGGAGCCGTGAACCTTTCGCCGCTCCGCTTGTTGCACAATGACAATCCCGTCTATCAGCAGATACTGTTTAATTTCCGTTTACCCAAAGCACTGACCGCCGTGATGGCGGGTGTGTCGCTTTCGTTGGCGGGACTGGTGATGCAGACTCTTTTCCGCAACCCCTTGGCAGGTCCCTACGTGCTTGGCGTGAGTTCGGGAGCCACTTTGGGCGTGGCGGCAGTAGTGCTGTGCGGCACATTGGCAGGTTTCGTGGCAAGCAACTGGCTCATAGCGGCAGCCGCCGTAGCAGGTGCTGTGTTGGTGTTGTTGGCTGTCTTGGCTGTATCGTGGCGGATAGAGAACACGGTGTCGCTTCTGATAGTGGGTATGATGTTCGGGAGTATAGCCGGTGCATTGGTGAACCTGATGCAGAATTTTGCCGATCCTGATTCCTTGAAACTCTTCATCGTATGGACACTTGGAAGTCTCAGTTCGGTGGGATGGGCGGAAATGAAGGTGCTCCTGCCTGTTTTTGCAGCAGGATTGATGTGCACCGTGTGTTTGGTGAAACCCCTTAACGGATTGCTCTTGGGCGAACAATACGCTCAGGGACTCGGTATATCGTTGCGGCGTATGCGCAGTCTGATTGTTCTGACAACGGCTCTGCTGGCGGGCGGAGTCACCGCTTTTTGCGGTCCGATTGCTTTTGTGGGTGTGGCAGTACCTTTCATGGCACGGGGACTTTTCCGCACAAGCAACCACCGGACGACATTACCCGCCGCAGCATTGATTGGTGCCGACTTGCTTCTGGTGTGCGACATCATCTCCAATCTGTTTACCTATCCTCTGCCGATATCCACGGTGTCGGCGCTGTTTGGTGCACCTGTGGTGATTTATATTATGGTCAGGAGGTGACCTGTCGTGCTGTTTTGTTTCTAGATGTTCTAGATGTTCGAGAGATTCTATTGTCTTTCTTTTCTTTTGCATGACCAAAAGAAAAGAAACGAAAGAAAAGTCACCGGCTGTGTGTCGGGCGTTGCCAAAAATAACGGTCACTCGTATTTCGGCGGAGACACAACTTGCTTCGCTCAGACAGTATCTCCGCTTCTCGAAATCCTCGCTCCATTTTTGACGCACCGACACAATGCCGGAAGTTGCAGATTCGCTGACCCTCGTGCCAGCGCTGGATGATAGTTGTTCTAGACATTCTAGATGTTCGAGGGGTTCTAGGGACTCCCCCAACCCCCTCAGAGAGGGGGCTATGCCAGACATTATTCACAGGCAAAGTTCATGTCGGGCGTTGCCAAAAATAAAGGTCACTCCATTTTTGAACATTGACACAATGCCGACGTAACAGACCTGCGGACCCTCGTGCTGTTTTGTTTATAGACGTTATAGATGTTCTAGGGGACTCCCCCAACCCCCTCAGAGAGGGGGCTATGCCAGACTTTACTCACGGGCAGAAATCATACAGAAATCAGTCAAGGGTCGTTCGGAAATCAGTTGGAAATCAGTTGGAAATCAGTCAGGGGGCAGACAGGAACCAGTCTGGGGTCGTTCAGGGGTCGACGAGGGGTCGTGGTTATTCGGCAGCGCCGGTGACAGAAGATGCGAGGCGGGGCCTGGAGTGAAGAAAACGGCGATGCGACCAAAGCCAACGGGAAGGATTCTGCAGGATATTGTTTTCCAGTTGCTCCGCAAAACGTTTGGTTATTTCCCCTTTTTGCAAACCGGATTCCGTGTCGGGATCATAGATGAGGTGGAAATCAACCTCGTAATGCCCGCGCGAATGCGATGTCACAAAGGCATAATAAACAGGGTAGGCAAAGCGTACAGCCAACTGTTCCGTGCCGAAAAGCATATTCACATCCTGCCCCATGAAAACCATCGGAATCTTGGCGGATTGCTTGCGCGGACGCTGGTCGGCAAGCATGGCATAGACGACAGTATGACCATTGTTGCGATTGCGTATCATGGTGCGGAGAAGGCTGTCCATCTCAACCAAAGAACCTCCTCTCTGCTTGCGTATGGCAATCATCAATTTGTCGAAAAACGGGTTGCGGAGCCTTTTGTATATACTGGCACATTCAATGCCGCATGTCGCGAATTGGTTGGCATAGTCCACCCCCCATTCCCAATTGAGGAAATGCCCCAACATCAAGAAACCACCTCCATAGTGTTTGCAGTGTGCGGCAACTTCTTCTTTATGGTTGATACGAACCAAATTCTTCATATCTTCTTCGGAAAAACGGCGTCCTACAAGAATCTCCATTATCATATCGGCAAAGGCGGAATAGAACTCCCGTTCCAACATCAAGCGTTCCTTCGCAGACTTCTCCGGGAAGGCTATCCGCAAGTTCTCACGGACGACTTTTTTCCGATAGCGGAGGACATGATACAACACGGGATACAGAATCCAACGGGACACCCCATGAGCAATGTGCAAGCGATATTTCCAAGATATGAACGGCATCAGACGCAAAAGTAAGCATTTTGTTTGTATTGCCAAAATTAAGCAGTATCTTTGCGGTCGCTTTGCCTGAATATTTTATGATACGTTCTATCCGCATTACCCAGTTGGCAGCCTATCTGCAAGTGCTTACGTTTTGGCTGTTGACAGCCTCCTTGGTATTTCGCATTTCCCCCCTTCAACGTATCATAATGGCCGTTGCAGGCGTGTCTTTCGTCTTGGATTACGCACTGAACAAGCGCTGGCAAGGCTGGAAATGGGACAACAACAAGTGGTTTTACGTCATCCTGATTGCCTATTATCTCCTGATTCCCATCTGGCACTTGGCCGATGATGTATCCACACCCCGCTTTGATTTTGTATTGCAAGAGCGTGCCCCTTTCTTGTTGCTTGGCATCATCGGTCTGTTGGGACTGAGCAAGGAAATCCGGCTCAAGCCGATTGTGTATGTGATGCTGGGAACATGTTTTGCCGCATCCATGTATGCCATACTGAGAGGAACCGGATTCTCGTATTTTCTGTTGCCTCTATCGCAGCAAACAGAGGCTTTCCAGCAAGTTCGCATCGATTATGTGGCATCGCATATGCAATTCAATCTGTACTTGAACGTGACGCTTGTTTTCGTGTTCTGGCTGGTATCGAAGAACAAACTGAAACGGGGGGAAAAGGCAGCGGTAGCGCTGCTGTCGGTATGGATATTCTATCTGCTTTGCATCACGGAAGGCCGTGTTGGTCTGGGAACCGGTCTGTTGCTGGTTGCATTGTTCGTCGCCATTGTTTCATTCCGTTACGGCTGGAAAGTGTTTCTTCCCGTAGTGACGGCGTATGCCTGTATGGCCGCATTGATACTGATGAACAACAACCGCCTGACCTCGGACAAACTGGAGCATGAACCCCGCTGGTTGATATGGGAGGCTGACCTGCGGATAATCACGGAGAAGCCTATCTCAGGGCATGGCGTGTGCGATGCCAAAGAAGCGTTGATACGGGAAGCCAAAGAGAACAAGGAACTGAGCGAGTTCTATACAAGGCGTGTGACACAAATCTATAACGGCAATTACCAGAAAGTGCAACCTCACAATGCGTTTTTTGAAGCGTGGATGGAGTTCGGACTGACGGGACTTGCCATGCTGATACTGATATTCCTGTATCCTCTGCAGATGTTTCCCCGCAAGAACCGCCCATACAGCGGTCTGATAGTTCTTTGCTTCGTGTTACAATCGTGCTTTGATTCGTTCTTTGCCCCTTTGCTCTATTGTCTCTCCATTCTGTTGCTTACTTCTCGAAGCGCGATTTCAGAGGGAAGCGAGTCTCAAAAGCCTGCACAATCGCAGCATGCATAGCCTGCATACGTTCTTCGGGCATCTCGACATCGTTGATGCAAATGACAGAACGGCAGTCATGGAGAATCTTCTCTGCAATCTTCTTTCCGCTCCAAACAGCCATTGAACAATGTCTGGTAGGGATGGTTTGCAGGCAGACCTTTCCGGTGTAGTAGAGATAGTCGGTATAGAGATACTGGTTGCAATTGTCTTTGCGTCGCAAGGGGGTGATATGCGTGCGGAGCAAAGGTTCCAACCTACGATATACTTCAGCGCTGACGCTTCGCAGCATCGGTGTTACGGTATGCTGCGGGCGGACAAAAACGAGGCCAGGCTTGCGCCCCGCCGCGAGGCGTGCCATGCTATCGGAGCAGCGAGTCTGTTGCTTATAGAGACTGGAGGAAAAGATATGGTGGGAAAAGCGAGTTACAATCTTATCCTCCCGGAAAAGGTTGTTTTCGGGCAGCGGATTGACAGGAAAGAGGTCGTCGTTGAAATAGACAAACTGTTCGGACAGTCCGGGTATCCGATGCAAAAACAACTCTATGGTGGTGCTATTGAATGTAGGAAGGTATTCGGGTGGGATGATGTCGGCATGCAGGACAACCCGCACCGTGTCGCGATTGACCCAAGCGGGAACCTGACTCTCGGTGCTGACCACCAAGAAGACGTTTCCGATGTAGGGCATATTTTGTCCGATACCCCGCAGAAGATAGGGCAGAAACCCCCAGTCGCGGTATCGCTTTTTCAGAATAGTCTGTGAGGTGGTCCGAGCATAGGCATGTTGCCAGACAGGGTCGTTGCCATTGACAAAAGTGATGACGGCATCCATGGGATTATCGCTTTAACAGGTTATGGATTAGGAGTTTGTAGTTTTCCGAATATCGTTGAACAACTGATGCCATGCGCCGACGATGGCATCGGGTCGGAACATTTTTACCCGCTCAAGCGCCGCTGCCGACATATTGTGCAAGAGCGTTTCATCATCCATGAGTTTATCGAGCGCCATCGCCATCGCCTTGGTATCTTTGGGCGGAACAAGAAATCCCGTGACCCCCTCTTGCAGAATCTCTCTTACTCCTGCGCCGCAATCGAAACAGACGGCAGGGAGTCCGACCGACATCGCCTCGGTCAGCACATTGCCGAAGGCTTCGGAACGCGAAGGCAGAACGAAGACAGAGGCTTCCTGATAGAAAGGGAGAACATCGGGCGTAGCCGGACAGAAGACGACGTTGCGCAGCCGGTATTGTTCTGCCAACGCCAGCAAATGTTTGTGCTCTTTGCCGTCTCCCACGATATGCAACTGCCAACCGGTATGCTTCACCTGCCGCCACGCATCCAACAAGAGGTCGAATCCCTTGACAGGCGTTTGTCTGCCGACAGCCACCACCACTTTGCTACGGAGAGGCGAAGGGGCAGGCTGAGAGAACGTAAGCAGATTGGGTATTTTTCTGACACATTCGGCATTCCAACGCTTGCGGTAAACATCGGCATCATAATCAGACAGAACCACAACGGCATCGGAACAGCGTGCCGTCAGCCACCGAGAAAAACAGGACGTGAGTTGAGAACGGTGCGAAACAGTGAAATATTCCTTATGGACAACTTTGTAGCCTCGTGTGGAAGGTATGTTGACAAAAGCACGCGTTGTACCGATGACGACAATGACATCGGGTTTGAGGTGCCGATAGAGCGCACGAAGACGCTTAATGCGCCTTGCCTCCCGCACCAACACGGGATACGGATCGTGTTGCGGCGCGAGATAGAACAAAGAAATACGGGAGTCAATACCGAAAAAAGGTTTGGTATTGCTTCCCGTAAAACTTATAATTACCACTTCATCTCCCTGAGCGACCAGCGCATTTGCCAACGATATGGTGGAACGCTCTGAACCGCCACCCAAGTTGACAGACTTAATGGTAAAGACTATTTTCATGCCTGTTTGTAAACGCGAACCCAATCGATTTCCATACGGCCTTCGGCAGGACGTTCAGCCTTCGGCAAGAAAGAAGCGACCGAGAGGTATAATGCTTGGGAGGGAAGGTGTTTGGTTGTGCGGAATACTTCCATGTTGTTGACATACCAAATCATTTCCGTCTTTGTCCAACGGAGTGTAAAGATGTGGTAATCAGCCCAAGACAATCCGGAGACGGTCGTACCATCGAATCCTGCATCGGAAGTGCACCCTACATGGAGTTTTTTGCCGTCGTAGTTGAACAAGTGTATGAGCGGGGTCTTGGTTCTGCAGCCCAAGGTGAATGCATGGTGCACTCTGCCCGTGCAACGAATCTTTGCCATGAAAATACCTTCTTCCTGCTCAAAGGCACCGGCTGTTTGAATCACATCGGACGTATAGTCAAAAGTCCGGCTGACAAATCCTTTCTTCTCGTCCCATGCAGGAGCAGTCGTTGTCTCTTTGTGCGTCAGAATGGTCAGATATCCGTTGACGGTGCCTGTATTATGACCGCCATTGTTGGCCTGATGTTCTGCTGTGAATGAGTGCTGCTGCTTCAACTTGTCGCTTTTGTAAGCAAAGCCAGGCTGCCAAGCGGAGTCCTGTATCTTCTTCCAGTTGAAATCATCGGAGAAAGTGGCCTTGTAAGATTCAATCTTCCTGATTTGTTCTTCATCCTGCGCAAGGAAGAAGCGGATATCATCCAATGCCGCCAATTCTGCGAACCGACACTCTTGCTTATATTCCGGCGTAGTCAGCCATCTGCGAGGATTCTCCCAGAAACGTTTCTCCTTCCTGAAAGTTTCATCCCCGGTCTGCTCTTGCAGTGCCTTAAACTGATCGGGGATTCCGGAAGTGCTATACTTGAGCCATGTTTTGTATGCACGCGAGCGCTCAAACTTCAGCATACGACGCAGGTCGGGCGACTGGGACACAGAGGCTTTGTCGGACAACTTGACATAGTTTTCGGACTGACGGAAAGACAAGTACTCTGCCAAAAGTTTGCTCTCGTTGACATAGAAGTATAATTGCAATTCCTTGTCCTTCTCCATGCGGTGCAGATCCTGCAAGACATGGTAAGGGTCGGTGTCTTTATACTTTGTCTGTGTCAGAATACGCTTCTTTTCTTTGAACTCGGGAGCATCAATGATATCTTTGAGTTCTCTATACTCTTTGAGTTCTTCCGATGCTTCTATCCGACGGTAACGAACTATCCCGTTCTGCACTTGTTGTATATGTGCTTCCAACTTCCCGCTACTCTGAAGTTGACCAATTAACTTTTTGAAGAAAAGATTCATGAGAGTGTATGTTTAATTTGTTATTTTATCTTTTGAAGTTCAGTTATCAATGCTCCGATGTCGTCAACCCATACGGGTTTGTAAGATTCCTCCTTCGGGATAAAATGCAAGTCTTTCATTTTTGCGATCTGCTCCTGCAAAGGGGTGTAAAAACCTTCGTAGTTGACTATAAAGGTCGGTTTATGATGCTCGCCGACGGTGCCTGCTGCTATGGAATCGAACATCTCGTCCAGCGTTCCGTAACTGCCAGGCAAACAAACAAAGACGTCTGCGATATTGCGCATTTGCTGTTTGCGGAGACTCATTGATTCCACTTCAACGAGTTCGGTACACACCTTGGAGAGACGTCCTGACCGTATGATACGCATCGGCACAATCCCGATGACACCGCCGCCTCTATGAAAGACCGTCTCAGAAACAGCCGTCATCAATCCTCCCGTGGCACCACCGAAGACCAATGTATGTCCGGAATCGGCTATCCATTGTCCCAACCGAATCCCCAACTCCTTGTAATCACTCGGAATCTGGTCTTTGGCACTGCAATATACGGCAATGTTCATAGCAAGCAGTTTATAATATTATGCATCGATTTTTGCATATGTCGCATGCTGTTCTATGAACTCACGGCGAGGACCAACTTCTTCACCCATCAGCATGGCTATCGTTCTGTCTGCTTCAGCAGCATTCTCAATAGTTACTTTCTTCAATAGGCGCTTTGCCGGATTCATGGTGGTCTCCCATAGTTGCTCGTCGGACATCTCACCGAGACCTTTATATCGCTGGGTCTTAATCAGTTTCTCGTCACCGCCGCCGTACTTCATAATGAAATCGTGGCGTTGCTGGTCGTTCCAGCAGTACTCCTTGTAGTTGCCCTTCGAGCACATATACAGAGGTGCCATCGCGATATAGAGGTGC
>JBNMIS010000038.1:0-19734 GCA_050873385.1 Bacteroidales bacterium
CAACACATTCCACTGGTTTGCCCAAATGGAAGAAGCAACAACCTGCAATATAGTTAGGTGGCAAAATGCAACCAATAAAAATACTTTTTTCATATTTCTGTATGTTAATATAAAACCTAAGGTATTAGAATTTGTCCCCTCTCAATCAACAACTTTCCTCCTTTTTGTACATCGGTAAAATCGTTGTTACCTTGTTGCAGGATAGCGTTACTACACTGACTGGTAAAGCCAGGGAAAGTAAACCTGATTTTTGTATTGTCGCCTATCGCCGTATTACCGACAGTGTCAACTTTCGAATAAGTGTAGGCCGAGACGCCAAGAAGCGCAAAAAAGGATAATGAGTTTTTTCATGGTAAAATAAGATTATAAATATAGTATTTATCACTTATTCCCTGACAATTAGGAAGATGATTATATTCTCCTCTTGCGATAATACAACGCAAAGATATGAATTTATTTTTAATATGCAAAACTTCATCCCATGCATGAAACCCGAAATCTTCGTTCTATAGGTTGTGTATCTGTAAGATCCACATACTTTATCGGATGCCAACTGCAGTACGCATACGGTGTTATGTCCGGATACAGATGGGCAAGAGGATCAACCGACAGCCACATCCCCAACTCCTGCGAGTAATAATACCTTGCCCCGAAGTAGTCATATCCCGTCTCCCTGTCTCTCTCTTTCCCCGTGAAAGAAAACCGCTCCTGCATGCTTTCTTTTTCATTTCCCTTTCTCCACATCAGATCTCCGTAAGCCGAATAACATCTTCCCTCTGTCGGCATCCCGTTGCTGTCCGTTCTTGTGCTTGCCGTACCCAGGTGGTCGGCATGTGTATAGAATGTCTCCTCCTTCCCGTTGTTTGTCGCAGGCTGCAGCCTGTCGCCCAATGAGGATAACAGCATATTCTCTTTGATATAGACATTCATTCCTTCCAACTCAGTTGTCTTGCCTTTGTATGGCATTCCTGTCCCGTCCATACTGCAGTTCTCCGTTTGTTCCGAACCCAAATACCCGAACGGATAATCCTGTTTGTAGTATCTATCACGTTGCTGCAGTCTCTGCCGTTCAAGCGGTGTTAACGGGTCTATTGCATGGCATTCTCCTCCGGAATCCGTGGAATAGCCGAATCCGCCGTTCCCCAACGCGGTTGCGATACGGGAACTACCCGCATAATAATGCTTGGTATAATACCATGGCATAATGGTGACATACGGATCGGGGTAGAGTGTTTTGTCGTCCAGAATCACCTCAAACGCTTTGTCGCTTCCGTTCACCTGTGTCTGCGCACTGTATCCTGCCAGTTTCCAGACGCGCACCCCGTCGGCATCATATCCGTACTGTCCCGCACGTTTGTTGTCAACCGCAAAGCACAACCTGTTCTCTTCGTCCCACTCATGGAACCGGACGTCCCCGTTCTGCATGTTGTGTATCTGGGACAAGTTCCCCGCTCTCTCCCAATACAAATCCATGGTTGTATTTGCATAGTCATTGAAGAGTACTCTCGGTTGGTGTGTCAATCCCTTTTTGTCATATCCGTAACGAACATCTCTGCATCCTCCGATATGGCTGCAAAAACTGTTCCCCAATCTCCCTGCTGAGGAATACCATGCTTCCAATTCCTCATGAAGTGAGCCGTTTTCCGGTCTCACCCGGACAAGCCTGTTCAGGCAGTCATATTCGTATGAATTGGAATAAGGCATACTGTATCCGCTTTCATCGGCAAGTTGCTCCGTCTGTATGATATTCCCGACTCCGTCATATTTGTACTTGAAGTCTTGCAGTATCAGGTGTGGCGTATATGTCTTTATTCCTGTAAGTCTGCCTGTTTTTGTGTCATACTGGTAATCTGTTTCCACCCCGTTGCCGTATATCCGCTTCACTTCCTGCCCCCGCTCATTGTAAGATATATGCTTCAAAAGCGTATCTGTTCCGCCTTGCTGAGTTTGATGCATCACGCTTTTTAGTTCTCCTGTCCACTGATAGCTGTAAATGACGCTGTCGCCGTTAGGATATACGATGGAGCGGATTCTTCCGGACGAATCGTAATGATGTTTTGTCGTGAAACCGTATGCTTTTGTTTCAGAAGGAACGATGATCCTTCTGTGCGAGTGTTTCACGTTGCCACGTTCGTCGTAGGAAAAAGTCTCCGTCCCTGTTCCGTCGGAGCGGAAAACCGGTTGCCCGTCTTTGTACCGGTACACCATATTGTTCTCGGTATGATACGGATAACGGATGCGGCTCAGCCTGTTGTATTGGTAATCATACAGAACGGTGTCATGGGTAAATCTTGTCCTTGCCGTCACTTTGCGGGAAAGCAAGCCTGCATTGTTGTAAAACCATTGCGTCAGTCCTGCATCGGGATGGTTCCGTTCAATGCAATGACCCGACAGATCATACCGGTATGTCGTTGCATAGCCGTCACCGTCTTCTGTTCGGATGAGTTCCCCGAGGGCGTTGTAGGTGTAGCAGGTCCGTGTAGACCGTTCCATGGCGTTGTATCGCCGTGTCTGGATGATGTTCCCTTGCGTGTCTTTGAGTATGTCTGTTTTATTCTTGTTCTCATCGGTTATGGTGGTGCAAAAACGTGTATGGTTGTTTCTGTCTTTCTCAAATCCGTAGTGTGCAGTGCGCAGCGTACCGTCAAAGTTGAGAACGTCAAGCGGACGGTCCAGAATATCGTACTTCCTGCAGTCCCTTGCCTTGAACAACCGGTCAGCCTCCAACACCCCCATGGCGATATGGGTAACAACAGGTCGTGCCGTCTCGGATATCCGGTAAAAAATGTCGTACATCATAAAACTTATTCTCTTACTATTTCCCATTCATGGAACAATATTGAACTGTTTCATTTGAGAATATAATGGATCTTGTATGACTTCGATTATACCAATGTTCCATAAAAAAAACATAATTCATATGATTTATAGTCACTTGATGTTGTGTAATAGAATTCATTTGTATAGATAGTATCCTTGTCAATCGTAAAAAAGTAACAATCATTATTTTTATTATAGCACATTGGTAAGTCATGTATATATGGCGGATATCTGTGATTTTGTTCATAATTCTAATTTAGAGCGGAGTTGATTTCCATTTCTAATACTACTACGAATGGGAGCATCTCTATCAAAATAACACCATACAAATAAAGAAATGGAACATAGTATAATGTATGTAAACAAGATAATATTTATAAAATATTTCTTTTGAACTATTGGTAATTTTAATTGCAGAAGGTGCCATAGTGGAACCAATAAAGTGCAAGAATCTGCAAACAAACACATCAAAAAATATGTAAGGGTTCTATCATTATGTACAACAACGGAACTATCAATGTGGAAATATAGAGTTATTTCACCATATAACGAAATTAGAAATACCAACATCCATGTACCGATAGCACAAGAAGCAACAATGATACACTTTTTATTATTTGCAGTAATACACAATAGAGTTCCTATTATTAGATACAAGACAGATTGCACGATTTCTTCTATATGAACTGGCCATGTTTTAATTGAGAAATAAACAAATGGAATCCAAAATAAATTGCTAATTCGCAATAATATAATATTGATATTTTTATCATTATCCATAGACTAATCTCCAAATATTTTGGTTGCAGAAGCATTCTTTTCAGTTCTATATAAACTCCCATTGAAGTATGTATTCCACTGACCATCTTTTTTCTTGATTCCAGTATCAAGATTCAATATCCCAAATGTACTATATGGACCAAGTTCTTTCCCATTTTGAGAGTGATTGTTTTCTGTTGTCTCAGATAACTTTATAGTGGATTAGTGCTCTTTGGTAAATTAATATATGAATTGCAATGTTTGTATCAATGTGTAATATTGGGTGTGTATTCATAGTCTTCCAGTATACGGATGAGTTGTTCAATATCATTTTTCTCCCCAAAAGATACGTCCAAAATATTTTCCGAATATTGAGCAAATATAACTTCAGTATATAATATTTCTCTATTATCATGAAATTCTACACGGAGTTTTTTGGTAGTTCTTTTAACTTCTATATGGAGTTGCTCTCGGGGAATGATTAAGCAACGTCTTAAGAAAAAAAATAATACCAGATATGTACCGCATCTTTATTTATTTCATATGGAATGCGATTTCCTTTTGGAAATACTATCAGAAAAAACAAAGTAATCCCAATAAGCCCTAAAAAAGATACCTTATACAGGAAAGTATCTAATATTATGAAAATCATACAAAAAACAAATTCACGGGAATAACAACTTACTATTGTTTTCAACGTGATTTTAACATGACACTTATTCATATTCTGCATTAGGATTATTATCTAAACAATTAACAACAACTCGAGTACTGTCAATAGGTAAACTTATGTTCTCAGGGGATATACTGCTATGTGGAATATTGACTGAAGTTGATGACTCTTTTTTTATATTCTCCAATAATAACATTGCCTGAATAATTGTGGTCATGGATGCGTAACCTTCTTTTATACCTTTGAACGACAATTTCCCCCCTGTAATTAGCATCATTCCATCAAATCGTGTGTGGCATACAGGGGCAACGACAGGCACAGGGCGGATACTATAATATATGGAAATCTTCGCATTGGTTATGGGCTGACAAAACGATATGTCCTGTTTCTGCATGAAGAAGAACGGTTCTTCAGGAGATAAACTCCTGCTGGCAACATACCGGCATCTATCAGATTCCCCTTGTCCTCAAAACAACGTAGCAGTTTCCCTGAACTGTCATACAAATAGTATGTGTATCGGCACTCCGTGAAATCGGGCAACTGCAGATAGCCTGTCAGGATATTGTACTCGGCGGATAGAGGCTCGCTGCTTTCATTTTCGCCGGTCATCTTCTTTTTCCGCCGGAGATTTTCACACGCAGGCACCTCCATGCGCAGTGTCAGTTGAGGTTCTGCTGCCATGAAAGATGTGTGGAAAAGGGTGTCGTCTGTAATGCTGTCTGCAAAAACCCGGCATAATAGATTGTCGTTCCTCCCGTATATCGATATCCGGAGCGAATCCTCCGCTGTTACGGCGGAGGGTAGTCGTCCGCAGAGTCGCAAGGAACGCAATTTGTCTCCCTGTTTGAAGTGGGTGCGGATTTGCCATTCCCTGGAATATACGCAATAACCTTCCGGGAGGGTTGTCCATTGTGCGGAAGCATCGTTGTCCCCAGTTACAACGTATTCTTCTGCAAACAGCGTATCGCAACGGATGGAGAGTTCGGCATTCTCCGACGAAGAAGATGCTGCCGAATACCAGCTGTAATGTATCATTGCCGATGCCTGTAACACGATGATAGAACAAAGCGTCTTCTTCGCTGTCCCATAGGGTGTTTCCCGAACAGGTAATATAAGGGACATTATCCAATGTGATTCCGTATTTCAGAGCCAGATAGGTCTGGTATCCCTGTATATCCGGCAACAGCATATCCCCTGGTATATAGGCAAACTCTTTGTGGTGAAAAGGTGAGGATAAGGTGTCGTAAGCCCCTATATGCAACTGATAGGTGGAATCGGTATGCATCATGCATCCTTGATGATAGTGGAATATCTTCCACGAACAGGATTCTAATTCGGGACGTGAAAAAACGGAATACAAGAGAGTGTCATTTTCCGTTATTCCCCAGAGAAATCCCCGTGAACATATTGTATCGGGACAAAGGACATCAAACACATGATATTCTTCCGCCGGAGTGACACGCATGACACAACTGTCGTTTTGCAGGCATGAATCCGGTATGGTAATCCATGATGTCAGGGCACGATAGTAATAAAATGGATAATGGTGTGTTCATGGGTGTTTGGTGATTGCTGCGCAGTCCTGTGTCATAATGCAAAGATAGACATGTTTTTGGAATAAAACAAAGTCGGATGAATATTTTTTCAACAAAACAATGTCTTTTTCTTGAGTATGCTATGATATTGTTCCTGAGTTGAAAGAAGATTGCATTTGATTGGGGCGGTGAAAGTGTTTGTTCATAAATGTTCGGGATTCTTTCCACGACCCCTCGTCGAGCCCTGACCGGCCCACGGACGGGATTCTGATAAGATAAACATTGTACGGGACCGGCAGACAAGCAACAAGATGGGTTCATCATGGCACGACCTGTCGCACTTTTTCTGGAAAACAATTCATTTTCTCAAACGCCGCAAAACGGTTTCCCCGCTCATAACAAATTGTCCGCGAGGTAAATAACTAGCCTCCAACGACATGGAAAAACGTAGAAAAACGGCTGCTTGAAATTTATATCCCGAAAGACTTGGCAAACCGGAAAAATAGCCGTACTTTTGCACCCTATTTTGGCGTGGTGTGCGCTGCGCTGAATATAATCGTTGTTTTTACTTGTAGATTTGCTATCTTATGAGACAACTGAAAATCACAAAATCAATTACTAATCGTGAGAGTGCTTCCCTGGATAAGTACTTGCAAGAGATTGGGCGCGAAGAACTGATTTCCGTGGAAGAGGAAGTCGAGTTGGCGGGAAAAATCCGCAATGGAGACCGTGCCGCTCTTGAGAAACTGACCCGTGCAAATCTCCGGTTCGTAGTTTCTGTTGCAAAACAGTATCAAAACCAAGGCTTGAGCCTGCCTGACCTTATCAATGAAGGAAATCTCGGACTGATTAAAGCCGCCGAGAAGTTCGATGAAACGCGGGGTTTCAAATTCATCTCTTATGCCGTATGGTGGATTCGCCAGGCTATTCTGCAGGCATTGGCAGAGCAGTCGCGTATTGTGCGTCTGCCGCTCAACCAAGTGGGTTCGCTCAATAAAATCAACAAAGCCTTTTCCCGCTTTGAGCAGGAAAACGAACGTAAACCTTCTGCGGAAGAACTATCCGACGAGTTGGGAATACCCGTTGACAAAATTGCAGACACCCTCAAGATGTCCGGACGCCATGTCAGTGTCGACGCACCTTTCGTCGAAGGAGAAGACAATAGTCTTATCGACGTGATGGTGAACGAAGATTCTCCGAACGCCGACCGCGGACTTATCAACGAATCTCTCTCCAAAGAGGTGGAGCGGGCATTGGCAACCCTTACCGATCGTGAGGCGGACATTATCCGCAAATTCTTCGGCATCGGCGTACCGGAAATGACGCTTGAGGAAATTGGCGAGGAGTTCGGGCTTACACGCGAACGCGTGAGACAAATCAAGGAAAAGGCTATTCGCCGGCTGAGAAGCAACTCGCGCAACAAAATCCTGAAGACATATTTGGGATAAACATGGTTGTATCCGTATGGCAGGTTCATATCATGTGATATGAACCTGTTTTGTTTTTTGTGCTTGCAGGATTCTTTTTGGGAAATCGGTGGTGTTAATTTGTTGCTAAGCGTGAGGTTTTTAAGAAAAAAACATTACCTTTGCAACGTAATATGTATTTTATAAACGGTTAACCATAAAAACATAATACTATGCGACTGATTATTCAACCCGACTATGAAAACTTGTCGGAATGGGCTGCCAACTATGTGGCAAAACGTATTAACGAAGCAAAACCTACTGCTCAGAATCCTTTCAAATTAGGTCTTCCAACGGGTTCTTCGCCGTTAGGGATGTATCATTGCTTGATTAAGTTGTGCAAAGAGGGAGTCGTATCTTTCCGCAATGTGATAACGTTCAATATGGATGAATATGTCGGAATACCTGAAAGCCATCCTGAGAGTTACCACTCCTTCATGTGGAACAACTTTTTCTCGCATATCGACATACCCGCCGGTAATGTTAATATACTCAACGGTAATGCTCCCGACTTGCAGGCGGAATGTGCTCGCTATGAGGAAAAAATTCTCGCTTGCGGAGGTATCGACCTCTTCTTGGGAGGTATAGGACCCGACGGACACATCGCATTCAACGAACCGGCGTCTTCGCTTGCTTCCCGCACACGGCAGAAGACCCTTACAACCGATACCATCATCGCCAACTCACGCTTCTTTGACAACGATGTCAATAAAGTGCCGAAAACTGCACTTACCGTCGGCGTCGGAACAGTTCTGGACGCGAAGGAAGTTCTCATAATGGTCAATGGACACAACAAAGCACGTGCACTCAAGCATGCAGTGGAAGAGCCTGTCAATCACATGTGGACAATTTCCGCATTGCAGTTCCATCCGCATGGAATCATCGTCTGCGATGAAGACGCTTGTGCCGAACTCACGGTGGGTACGTTCCGCTATTTCATGGATATAGAGAAAAAGAATCTCGATCCCGCCACGTTGCTGTAAAATGGCGAAATTCTTTTTCAAGTGGTTGTTTCTCGGAGGGTTGGGCTATGCTTTGGGCGGTCCCATCGGGATGGTCATCGGGCAGGTCATAGCACTTCTGTCCGGAGGCATAGCGGAAGCGCTCCCTTCCGGAGATAACACTGGGGAAACATACAACCGCCAGCGGTCCTCCGCTCGCCGCGCTACGCCTGGCGACATACGGGTCAGTATTCTCATCTTGGTAGCCTGTGTTCTCAAAGCCGATGGAGTCGTCAAGAAGTCGGAGTTGGGTATCGTCAAGAAGTACCTCCTTCAAAATTATGGCGAAAACGGGGCACTGGAGGCATTGCAGGTTCTCAAGCAACTTTTGCAACAGGATATTGATTGTATGGCTGTCGCAGACCAGATACGCCGGAATGTCAACTATTCGACGCGGTTGGAGATACTCCACTTCCTCCTCGACCTTGCCTTTGCCGACAGCGATTATGTTGCGGCGGAACAGCGCCTTATCGAACAGATATCCGTCGCTTTGGGATTAAGCGGTGCCGACTATCGTTCCTTGCTGGCATTGTATGGCAGAACCAAAGACCCTGATTGGGCATACAGCGCACTTGAGATTACCCCTGCTGCCACCAACGGGGAGGTTAAAAAGGCTTATCGGAGAATGGCAATGAAGTATCACCCCGACAAAGTGGCTTCTGCAGGAGAAGATGTAAAGAGAAAAGCGACGGAGAAGTTCCGGGCTGTCAACGAAGCCTATGAACATATCAAGAAGTCGCGCGGAATGAGTTAAGCAACGGATTGTGTCTCGTAAAATTTGCAATGGCAATCCGTCCTGACCATAACAGGAAGAAAATATAATCGTAAAAAGAAAATATATGTTGCAAATCTATAACACCCTGACCCGTCAGAAAGAGTATTTCCGTCCCTTGCACGAGGGGCGCGTGGGAATGTATGTGTGCGGGCCGACCGTCTATGGCGACGCCCATCTGGGGCATGCACGTCCCGCCATCACGTTTGACCTGCTGTTCCGCTACCTGCATTATCTCGGTTACAAAGTGCGCTATGTGCGCAATATCACCGATGTGGGGCACCTGGAGCACGATGCCGACGAGGGCGAGGACAAGATTGCCAAGAAAGCCCGTCTGGAGCAGTTGGAACCAATGGAGGTGGCGCAGTATTATACCAACCGCTACCACCACGACATGGAACTGCTCAACGTGCTGCCGCCCAGTATCGAACCGCACGCCAGCGGGCATATCATCGAGCAGATTGCGTTCATACAGAAGATACTCGACCACGGCTATGCCTACGTGGTGAACGGCAGCGTCTATATGGACGTGGAGAAGTATGCACACGATTTTCCCTATGGCAAACTGTCGGGGCGCAACCTCGAGGACATCAAGACCGAGACGCGCGAATTAGACGGGCAGCAGGAGAAGAAACATAGTTACGACTTCGCCCTCTGGAAGAAAGCCGCACCCGAGCATATCATGCACTGGCCGAGCCCGTGGAGCGAGGGTTTCCCGGGCTGGCACATGGAATGCTCCGCTATGGGCACGAAATACCTCGGCGAGGAGTTTGATATCCACGGCGGCGGAATGGACCTGATGTTCCCGCACCACGAGGCGGAGATTGCTCAGTCGTGCGCCGCACTGGGGCATGAGAGCGTCCGCTACTGGATGCATAACAACATGATCACCATTGCGGGCAAGAAGATGGGCAAGAGTTATAACAACTTCATCACTCTTGAGCAGTTCTTCCACGGTGACCATCCGTTGCTCAGTCAGCCGTTCTCGCCGATGACCATCCGTTTCTTTATCCTGATGGCGCACTACCGCTCTACGGTGGATTTCTCGAGCGAGGCACTCGAAGCGGCAGAAAAGGGTTTTGCCCGCCTGCAGGAAGCCTACACGCGTCTGATGAAACTGACACCCTCTGCCGAGAGCACCGTGGAGACCGCGGGGCTGCGTGAACGTTGCAATGAGGCGATGGACGATGATCTGAATTCGCCCATCGTCATCTCGCACCTGTTCGACTCGGCACGCGCGATCAATACCGTCTATGACGGCAAGGGGACGATCAGCGAGGCAGACCTGAAGGAACTGCAGTCGGTATGGCAGACGTTTGCGGTGGATATACTCGGTTTGCGTTTCGAAGAGAGCGGAGCGGACAACCGCACGATGAACGCTTACCACGGTGCTATCGACCTGTTGCTCGGTATCCGTCTGGATGCCAAGAAGCAGAAAGACTGGACTACCAGCGACAAGATACGCAATGCCCTGACCGACCTCGGTTTCAGCATCAAGGACACCAAGGACGGTTTTGAGTGGAGTATCTGATTTCCGGATCCGCGCCTGCTATGTCTTTCTTTCCCGCCCGCTGCGCGGGGCAATTGAAGGGGAAACAAAAAATGGCAACGTTGAAAGGAATACGATATATATTGAGAGCCGCCGTGTGGGCGGCTCTCGTTGCGCTTTGCGCCTGCGGCGGAAAGACCGCGCAAGAGACCATCGTGGAGGATAACTTGGTGGCATATCCAGGGCGGACATTCAGTTACAAGAAACTGTTCAACGACAACCAGCCCCGGCAACTGAAAGCCGCACAGGCAATCGGTTTGCCGACGCCCCCGCGCGACCGTACCGAGGCGCGGCGTATGCGCAAGCAACTGCAGCAGGTGCGCACCGGCGAGAACTATATCATTGATTCGCTTACCCATTCCGTACCCTACCTTGTGCCCGCTGCCGCCCGCGAACTGGACGCTATCGGAGCGGGGTTCGCCGACATCTTGCAGCGCAACGGCTTGCCCCACTACCGCTTCCGTGTGAGCAGTGTCCTGCGTACGCTGGAGGATGTGCGTCTGCTGCAAAAGAGCGGAAACATCAATTCCGTTACCACCTCCTGCCATTGCTACGGCACTACCTTTGACATCACTTATACGCATTTCGACAAAGTAACCGCCACACGCGACTATATGACGCCCGACAACCTGAAACTTGCCCTCGGGCAGGTACTGCTCAACGAGCAGCGGGCAGGACATATATACGTCAAATACGAGTGGAAGCAGGCGTGTTTCCACATCACCTGCCGCCCGTAATACGTTTGTCTCCGTTCAAATATATCCGTCCGAAAAACCTGACTCATCCCGCCTGTGAATCAAGTATTTATTTATACCCCAGTAGATTAAATGCCCCAATCGGACGTTGTCAGGAGACATAGCGACATCCTGCCCGCTGGCATGGATTTTGCTATTGGAATGCCGACAATGGTGCCGCCTTCCTCTGACGCACAGTCCGGGCTCAAGTTTGTGAGAGAGTGCTTTTTCTTTGCGTGGAGATGTGTATATTGGCATTGTGCGATATGATCCCGCCGGAATAGTGGTCATTAATGTTTGTACAATAGTAATGTATGCAATTGGTAGCAAGATTCAAGGAGTATATTCCCTATTATAAACGCAACTTGAAGGTCGCTTTTCCTGTTATGCTTACTCAAATAGGGGGAGCGCTGGTAGGTGTATTCGATTCCATGATGGTGGGGCACTATTCCACCGTTGATTTGGCGGCGGTCAGTTTTTCCAATGCCATATTCTTCACCGTCATGGTCTTTGCCTCGGGGGCGTTAATGGGGCTTACACCGTTGATTGGACTGCACGACGGAGAATTTTTGCGCTATCCGGAAAAGGGAGAAGATATCCGCCGGAAGATTGCATCGCTTTTGCAGAATGGTCTGTATTTCACGTTGATAATAAGTATTGCAGCCACTTTGTTGCTGGCATTTTGTATTCCTTTTCTCGACCGTTTCGGACAGGATCCGGAGGTGATAGCAGTTGCACGGCCTTACTATACACTCATTGTCATTTCCCTGATGCCCTATCTGCTTTTCTGTCTGCAGAAACAGTTCCTTGAGGGTTTGGGAAACACGTTGATGGCTATGGTTGTTGTGCTTGCGATGAATGCTCTCAATATCTTCCTCAATTGGGTCTTCATCTATGGACATTGGGGTGCACCTGCTATGGGAGCCACGGGGGCAGGCATCGCCACATTGGTCTCGCGTGTAGGCATGCCTCTGTGCATGTTTGCTGTCATCACGTTGCATCGCAATTGGAAGGAATACGTACGGCTCCTTTCGTACAAGTTGTCATCATGGAGGGAGGTGTGCCATATCGCACGGATAGGATTCCCTATCGGCGGACAAACGTTCTTCGAAACGGTTGCCTTCACATTCTCTATCGTGGTGGTGGGCTGGATTAGCAAGGAAACCATAGCCGCACACCAGATTGCCACGCAGATTTCCAACCTTACCTTTATGTTGGCGCTCGGCATTGGTGCCGGCACGACGATACGGGTCTCGCACCAATTGGGCAAAGGTGATTTGCACGCCGTGCGAATGGCAAGCAATGCAAGTATTCATTTGGTTATTCTCATGAATACGATAGGAGCCGTACTCATGATAAGTCTGCGCCATCGAATCCCGTGTCTCTTCACGGAGGATACCGAGGTGATAGCCATTGCCTCGCAACTGCTCATCTTCGCGGGATTATATCAGTATTCCGATGGTTTGCAGGCTGTCGGGGCGGCTATGTTGCGTGGTATCACCGATGTCAAAGTCCCGATGGTTATCGCTTTTGTGGCATACGTAATCATCGGAATAGCGATTGGACTGGTTTGCGCGTTCCCGCTCGGGTTGGGTGCCGCCGGAATATGGGTGGGTTTCATCATCGGTCTCACCTTTGCAGCAACGCTTTTCCATATTCGTTTCAATAAAAAATACAAAGAATTGTGTCGCGGTGTTGCAGATATAGAAAAATAGTTATACCTTTGCAGTCCCTTTCGAGGGAGAATATATTTTGGTTGTTTGTTGCGGGATGTAGCTCAGCCCGGTAGAGTACGCGTCTGGGGGGCGTGTGGTCGCAGGTTCAAATCCTGTCATCCCGACAGACAAAGGCGAGGACGGAAATTCGTTCTCGCTTTTGTTTATGTTCAAAGGAGGATGCCGTTTTTTAGATGTATATCCTTTCCTCCCGGGAGGAGGCGGAAAAACAGCAAGAAGCCCCCCCTATTTTGCTCTTTGTTTCTTGGCTGTCTCGGTTTATGGAACCGGGTAAAAGCCTGCCTGCAGATAAAGTATCCCCTTTCGTCCTTCCTCTTCTGAAAGTTCCCGCCTTGAACTTGGCAGGTTCAAGGCGGGAAAACTACGACTCCTCATCGGGACCTGAAGCATCTCTGGACGGCATTTTCAAAAGAACGGAACTGTTCGTGGTGCTTTTCCCGATATGGCTATGAAACTACAGCGATTGCTCAAGCCGCAGCATGTCAGCGGCTTCTATTTTTCCTTGGGCATATTCCTTGCTGACAACGAACTTCTTCACATCGCTTGATGGCAAATCATACATCAGGTCGGTCATCACGGTCTCCGTCAGCGACCTCAGTCCTCTGGCTCCCAAACGGTATTCCACCGCCTTGTCCACGATATAGTCCAATGCATCCTCGGCAAACTCCAGTTGCACGCCGTCCATTAGCATCAACTTGATATATTGCTTCGTGATGGCGTTCTTGGGTTCGGTCAGGATACGTCGCAAAGCCGCTCTGTCCAGAGGCTCCAGGTGAGTCAGTATCGGCAGACGGCCTATTATCTCAGGAATCAAGCCGAAGGCTTTCAAGTCCTGCGGCGCAATATATTTGAGTAAATCGTTCTGGTCAACGTGCTGTTTCCGTTTCGAAGACTCAAAACCCACCACATGCCGGTTCAGGCGTTGTGCTATCTTTTGTTCTATTCCGTCAAAAGCGCCGCCGCAGATGAAAAGAATATTCTGGGTGTTTACGGCTATGTATTCCTGGTCGGGGTGCTTTCTCCCGCCTTTTGGCGGCACATTGACCACTGAGCCTTCCAACAGTTTGAGCAATCCCTGCTGGACGCCTTCGCCGCTCACGTCGCGGGTAATACTCGGGTTGTCCGATTTCCGGGCGATCTTGTCTATCTCGTCTATGAAGACAATGCCCCGTTCCGCTTTCTTCACATCAAAGTCCGCCTCCTGCAATAGACGCGTGAGTATCGATTCAATGTCCTCACCCACATAACCGGCCTCCGTCAGTACGGTCGCATCCACGATCGTGAATGGCACGGTCAGCAGACGGGCGATAGTTTTTGCCAATAAGGTTTTTCCCGTACCGGTGGAACCCACCATCACGATATTCGACTTTTCTATGTCTATTCCGTCGTCGCTCTTGGGTTGCGTCAGACGCTTGTAATGGTTGTACACGGCTACCGACAGACTCTTTTTTGCAGCGTCCTGACCGATAACATACTGATCCAGAAAAGCCTTTATTTCATGTGGTTTCGGAACATTCTGCATGCCCTCGTCGGCTTTCTCGGTTTCTTGCTTTGCGGTCTCAGGCTGCAGTTGCGATACGATTGCATGCAAATCTTCCACTTGCCGGATGCATTCCTTGCACACTACCCAGCCGTTTTTTCCTTTCACCAGGTCCGAGGCGGGAAGTGTCCGCCCGCACAGGGCGCAGACATTATGTGTCGTTTGTTGTTTTGCCACGTTTCTCTTATGCTTGTTTCTTTCTGTAAACGGTATCTATCATTCCGTATTGCAACGCCTCATCCGCCGTCATCCAGTAGTCCCGGTCTGCATCTGCGGTGATTTTTTCCATGCTTTGACCCGAATGGTTGGCTATGATTCGGTAAAGTTCGTCCTTCAGTTTAAGGATCTCGCGGGCTGTTATCTCGATGTCCGACGCCTGTCCCTGTATGCCGCCCATAGGTTGGTGAATCATCACGCGCGAATGGGGAAGAGCGGCACGTTTGCCTTTTTCTCCGGCTACGAGCAGAACCGCACCCATCGATGCTGCCATCCCCGTACAGATTGTACCCACTTTGGCGTTCACGAACTGCATGGTGTCATAAATGCCCAAACCGGCATACACGCTGCCTCCGGGAGAGTTCAGGTAGATGGAAATATCCTTGTCTTGATCCACGCTGTCAAGATATAGCAGTTGTGCCTGTATCACGTTGGCGGTATACTCATTGACCTCTGTCCCCAAAAAGATGATTCTGTCCATCATAAGACGGGAAAATACGTCCATCTGGGTTACGTTCAACTGGCGTTCTTCCAGGATGGAAGGTGAAATATAAGAGGATTCCATGGAGGCGTTCATTGTCTTCTCCACGTGCATCGAGTTCATGCCAAGATGCCGGGTTGAGAATTTCAAAAAGTCATTCATTGTATTACGCTTTGTTCTGTTTCGGCTGCAAAGGTAACATATTTTTGTCGGATGGCAAACCTCCGTACGGCACACCGTGTTTGCCATGAAAAGATGATGCTTGCAAAGTCAAAAAACTTACGTTATCTTTGCAAACGATAAAGCAACTGTTAATTGGGAAGGATGTGAAGAATATGAAAAGGAAATCTGTATTGTTGGTTCTGACAGGAGGGACTATCACCATGACCCAGGATCCTGTCACGGGGGCGCTGCGCCCGACCGGTATGGAAGAGGTAAAACGCTATATGCCGGAATTGTTCCAGGACGACATACAGGTGGACATTTCTTCTTTCAATCCTTTGGTCGATTCGTCGAACATCAACCCTCCTGTGTGGAGCAAGTTAGCCTCCCTCGTTTACAAAAACTACGATGCTTACGATGGTTTCGTGATTCTTCATGGAACCGACACAATGGCTTATTCGGCTTCTGCGCTCAGTTTCATGTTGGAAAATCTGGGGAAACCGGTGGTATTCACGGGGGCCCAATTGCCGATGGGACTCATTCGGAGCGATGCACGCGAGAATCTTCTTACTGCCATAGAGATTGCCGTGGCGCAGAATGAAGAAGGAAGAGCCTTGGTTCCGGAAGTCTCCATCTTCTTTGGCGACCGGCTCTATCGGGGGAATCGTACAACGAAGAAAAATGCCGAATACTTTTCCGCGTTCAAGTCCTATAACTACGAACCCCTCGCCATTGCAGGCGTACATATACGCTATAATACCCATCTTGTACACTATCCGTTTTTTTTCCGACCGCTCAAATTGCGCACGAAGTTCGATGAACGGGTCGCCATCCTCAAGATATTCCCCGGCATCTCCAAGCAGGTGGTGGAAGCGACATTGAACATTCCCGACCTGCGTGCCGTGGTGCTCGAGACGTTTGGCGCAGGCAATGCTCCGAGCGAAGCATGGTTCACGGAGGCTCTCAGGGATGCCACCGCAAGAGGATTGATTATTGTCAATAAGACGCAGTGCAGCGCAGGATCCGTCGAGATGGGACGGTATGAAACCAGTCTTAATCTCATGGAAGCGGGAGTACTGAGCGGACACGACATCACCACGGAAGCATTGCTGACCAAACTGATGTATCTCTTGGGAGAACATGGATCCGATACGGAAAAAGTGAAGCAGTTGCTGCGCATCAGTTTGTGTGGAGAAATGACCATAAACGAGAATTAACATAAATACATACTGCTATGAATATCGAAGAACTGACTCCTCATGGAGTGTGGACAAATTTCAAAAGCATAACTCGGATACCTCGTCCTTCGGGAAAGAAAGAGGCTATTGGGGCTTTCCTCGTGGAATACGGAAAATCTCTTGGGCTGGAAACCTTGCAAGACGAAATAGGTAATGTTCTTATCCGCAAACCCGCATCAAAAGGGATGGAAGAGCACCCGGGGGTTATTCTGCAAGGCCACATGGATATGGTGCCGCAAAAGAATGGCGATGTAGTGTTCGATTTCGAAAAAGATCCTGTTTGTGCCTATGTGGATGGCGAATGGGTTACGGCAAAAGGCACCACATTGGGTGCCGACAATGGCATAGGAGTGGCAACGGCGTTGGCTGTGCTGGCGGACAAAGATGCCGTCCATCCCCCGTTGGAAGTTCTCATTACAGTGGACGAGGAAACGGGAATGTATGGCGCTTTTGCACTCAAAGGCGGTTGGCTCAAAGGCAAAACGTTGCTCAATTTGGACAGTGAATCGGAAGGTGAACTTTACATCGGTTGCGCCGGTGGAGTGGATAGCACGATTTCGTTCCGCTATTTCCCTGTTGATGTGCCCGAAGGCGATGTGGCTGTGCGTGTCAGTCTCACGGGACTCAAAGGAGGGCATTCCGGTTGCGACATCAATTTGCAACGGGCCAATGCCAACAAACTGATGTTCCGGTTCCTCAAAGATGCGGTGGCTAACTATGAAGCACGCTTGGCTTCTGTATCCGGAGGAAGCCTGCGGAACGCTATACCGCGCGAAGCGGAGGCGGTTCTTACAGTCCCCGAAGAAGATGTCGAAGACCTCCTGCAATTGGTTGCTGACTATGAGGACCTGTTCATCCGGGAATATGATGGCGTGGAAAATGACATCCATTTCGAGGCACAGCGGACCGCTTTGCCCGATTCGCTTATTCCCGACGAAATACAGGACAGCCTTATTCATTCCGTCATCGCCTGCCCGAACGGTGTCTTCCGCATGATTCCCGAAATGCCGGACGTGGTTGAAACCTCCAACAATCTGGCTATGATAACCACTGAAAACAATACGGTCACCATTCAATGCCTCACTCGCAGTTCGGTCGAGAGCCGCAAAGAGGAGTTGCAGGAAATGATCGATAGTTGTTTCGCTTTGGCTGGTGCCAAAGTTGAGTTCTCCGGAAGTTATCCGGGCTGGAAACCCAACGTGGATTCACACATATTGCGCCTTATGCAGACAACCTATCATGAAGAATTCGGCGAGGAACCGAGAGTGATTACCATTCATGCAGGGTTGGAGTGTGGCATCATTGGACGTAACTATCCAGGTATGGACATGATTTCTTTCGGACCTACCATCCTGCACCCGCACTCACCCGATGAGAAGGTCAATATTGCAAGTGTGGAGAAGTTCTATCGCTTCTTGCTGGCAACATTGTGCAAACTCTGACAAACATTGCTCTGAAGTAAATGAGGAGGTCTTCTGTCTTTTGGCAGATGACCTCCTCGCTTGTTTTGGCATAATGTTTGCAAAACCTGCTGTAAAACGACCTAAAAAGTACGATTATGAAGAAGTTTTTTCAGTATCTCTGTGTGGCAGTGCTGATGTGTGGTTTGAGTGCGCTTACTGCCTATGTGGTAGTTCGGAATACGCAACCGTCCGTTGCAGATATGGTTGCTGCGTCCTCTGATTCCACTCATTTCTATATCCCTGCCGAGTATGCCAAGTTTGCCAACCTCCCTGCCGCTGGCGAAACCGATTTTACGGTGGCTGCCGACTTGTCCGTAGGGGCTGTTGTCCATGTCAAAACAACGATTCCAGCGCAGCGCAACCCGTATGCGTCCGATCCTTTCTTCGACTTCTTTTTCGGAAGACCTCTGCAACGTGAAATGCCCGAACAGATGGCTTCCGGTTCAGGAGTGATTATTTCGCCCGATGGATATATCGTTACCAATAACCACGTCATTGCAGATGCTAAGAATATCGAGGTTGTCCTCAATGACAAGCGCTCTTTTGTGGCTACGCTTGTCGGAACCGATCCCAATACGGATATAGCCTTGTTGAAGATTGATGCCACCGGCTTGCCTATCATCATTATGGGTAATTCCGACGATCTCCGTGTCGGGGAATGGGTGCTTGCCGTAGGCAATCCTTTCAACCTCACTTCAACGGTTACCGCGGGTATAGTCAGTGCCAAAGCACGTAATATCAATATCCTGAATGGCGAAATGAAGATTGAGTCTTTCATTCAAACCGATGCCGCAGTCAATCCCGGCAACTCGGGAGGTGCCTTGGTCAATACCAGAGGCGAATTGGTGGGTATCAATACGGCTATTGCTTCTCAAACGGGTTCCTATAGCGGTTATTCTTTTGCCGTGCCGACAGGTATTGTGCAAAAGGTTGTCTCCGACCTCAAGCAGTATGGTGTCGTACAGCGTGCTGTCTTGGGTGTCCAGATACAGGAGATAACTCCCGAACTGAAGAAAGAAAAGAATCTCACGACCCTGCAAGGTGCATACATTGCTGCAGTGGTTGATGGCGGTGCTGCTGACAAGGCGGGCATACGTGTGGGGGATGTCATTACGAAGATTGGCAATGCTGTTGTCCGTTCTACCACCGATTTGCAGGAACAGGTCGGGCGTCATCGTCCGGGCGACAAGGTGACTGTCACCCTCTTGCGTGCAGGCAAAGAACAAATTGTGGAAGCGGAACTTACCAACCGCAGTGGCGGACTTGGTCTCGTCCAGAAATCCGAAGATCTCAGTATCTTGGGGGCACAGTTCAGCGAGATAGGAAGTAGTTTGAAGCAGCAACTCCGCATCAACTATGGCGTGCAGGTTTCCGCTGTAAAGAATGGCAAACTGAAGAATGCAGGCGTGCCGGATAACTTTATCATTCTTAAGGCGAATAATCGGGCAATACGTTCTGTCGACGATTTGTCGCAGGTCCTTAATGATGCGCTGCAGGCATCCGAGCAGGATAAGGTCCTCTTTCTGGCAGGAATGAAACCGAATGGCAGGGTGGCATACTATGCCGTCAATCTCTCCGAATAATCAGTG
>JBNMIS010000039.1:0-19574 GCA_050873385.1 Bacteroidales bacterium
CAAATACTTCTAATTAGGAGATATGTTTACCGTACTAAATAAACGTTTTTTCTCAGAGAATGTGGCGGAGCTGATTATTGAGGCTCCGCTCATTGCACGTAGCCGTAGGGCAGGACATTTTGTCATCGTGCGTGTAGATAAACAGTCGGAGCGTATGCCGCTCACCATTGCGGATGCCGACCCCGAAAAGGGAACAATCACCCTTGTGGTACAGCGTATCGGCGTTTCGTCCGCCAAACTCTGTGCGCTCAACGTTGGCGACGAGTTGGCAGACCTGGTCGGTCCTCTCGGGCGTGCCACCCATATTGAGAACTACGGCACCGTCGTATGCGCATGCGGCGGCGTGGGCGCAGCCCCCATGCTCCCTATCGCAGAGGCACTGAAAGCCGCCGGCAACCGCGTCATCACCGTGCTGGCTGCCCGTACGGCGAACCTTATTATCTTGAAAGAGCAACTGAGCCGTTTCTCCGACGAGGTTATCATCATGACCGATGACGGCTCTATGGGGCAGAAAGGCTTGGTTACGCAGGGTATCGAGCAGGTCATTCAGCGCGAGAAAGTGGACAAGTGTATCACTATCGGTCCTGCTATCATGATGAAGTTCGTCGCCCTCACCACGCAGAAATACAACGTTCCTACCGAGGCGAGCCTTAACACGATTATGGTGGACGGCACGGGTATGTGCGGTGCCTGCCGCGTCAGCGTGGGCGGCAAGACCCGCTTCGTGTGCGTGGATGGTCCCGAGTTTGATGCCCATCAGGTGGATTTCGACGAGATGCTCTCGCGTCTGCGTTCCTACAAAGCCGAAGAAGCGGCAGCCTATCAAGCCTACCTGGACGGCACCACACCCGTTGCCGCAAGTGCAGGCGAACAGACCACGGCGCAACCGTTGCCACATATCGATGTAGCGCCCTTTACGGGTACGGCCAAAGACCGTGTGGCTATTCCGCGTGTGCAGATGAACGAACTCGCCCCCGAGGTGCGTGTGCGCTCCATCCACGCCGAGGTCAATCAGGGACTTACCCCCGAGCAGGCGGTTACAGAGGCACACCGCTGTCTCAACTGCAAGAACCCGACCTGCGTACAGGGTTGCCCCGTGAACATCAACATACCGGGCTTTATCAAGCAACTGGAGCAAGGCAATGTGCAGGAGGCGGCAGAGGTCATCAAGCAGAGTTCCACCCTGCCAGCCGTGTGTGGTCGTGTATGCCCGCAGGAGAAACAGTGCGAGTCGCAGTGTATCCATCTCAAGATGGGGCACAAGGCGGTGGCTATCGGCTACTTGGAACGTTTTGTGGCAGACCACGCTGCAGGGACCAAGAACCAAGAACCAAGAACCAAGAACGGTAAGAAGATTGCCGTCGTCGGGTCGGGACCTGCGGGACTGGCTTTTGCGGGCGATATGGCGAAATATGGCTACAAGGTGACAGTCTTCGAGGCGCTCCACGAGATCGGCGGCGTGCTCAAATACGGTATTCCCGAGTTCCGTCTGCCGAACCGTATCGTCGATGCCGAGATCAACGGACTGAAAGCCCTTGGCGTAACATTCCGCACGGATACTATTGTCGGCAAAACGATCAGCACCGACCAACTGCAGCAAGAGGGCTATGCCGCCATCTTTGTCGGTTCGGGCGCAGGTCTGCCGCGTTTTATGGGTATCCCGGGCGAGAACCTCAACGGCGTGCTTTCGTGCAACGAATACCTCACGCGTGTGAATCTGATGGATGCAAGCAACACGGCTACCGACACGCCCTTGCTCTATGGCAGGAATGTAGCCGTCGTGGGCGGCGGCAACACCGCTATGGACGCCGTGCGCACCGCCAAACGGTTGGGTGCGGAGCGGGCAATGATCATCTACCGCCGTTCCGAGGAGGAGATGCCTGCGCGTATCGAAGAGGTGCGCCACGCCAAAGAGGAAGGCATCGAATTCCTTACCCTCCATAACCCGATTGAGTACCACGCCGACGAGAACGGGCGCGTCAAAGAGGCGGTGCTGCAGGTCATGGAGTTGGGCGCACCCGACGAGTCGGGACGCCGCAGCCCCGTACCCGTAGAGGGGCAGACGCTCACTATCCCCGTCGATCTGGTCATCGTCAGTGTAGGGGTCAGTCCTAACCCGCTGATACCGCACAGCGTAGCAGGCTTGGAGATCGGCAAGAAAGGTACGATCGTGGTGAACGACGCCATGCAGTCGTCTATTCCGACGCTCTTTGCCGGCGGCGACATCGTCCGCGGCGGCGCTACGGTCATCCTCGCCATGTCCGACGGCCGCCACGCCGCCAAAGCCATGTACGACTACCTGCAACAGGAAAAGATTTAGAATTTACATCCATACATTCAAGAAGAGAGGGGCAGACAACAGTCTGCCCCTCTCTTCTTTCGGCTGTTCAGGAGTCGTCCAGATCGGCTTAAGGGGTCGTAAACCAAGGCTTGACTGCCTGCGATTTGCGGCAACAGGAAAACAACCTGCGAACCAATCCCCTAACCAACAAGACCTACACAGACACCTGCAAAACAACAGAATGTCCCCGCCAGCCCGTTTTCATTTGCAAGACAACCAGCCCTTGTTGTCCTGCGTGGTGTTTTTATACCAGGAAATTCCTGCCATGGAATTGATTACCAAGAAGAACCCAAACAGCACAACACTGAAGATATTGTTCACAAGAATATAGAATACAACACCCGAGAAACTATATACCACCCAATAAATCCAAGCATCGTTTTTCTTGTATATAAGCCAATAATTCGCCAGAATACTGGACGCTATGAGCATCGCACCCATGAGTTTGACAGCAACGTTCTGCCGCAAAGTGTCATGATTGATAACAAAGGTGGCGAGCAAGTAATCCAACAGGATTATAACAACAAACACCGCCGCACTGACGAGCATTTGCTTCATCGGCAAGAAGGCAGGCTCCAGCGCTTCCGACGTATGATTGCCGGCTGCTTTTTTCCATGTACAGATTGATTTTATCTGAAAAGGGACGAAACAAGCGACATAGAGGATAGACAGGTCGTAATTGCCTTGCAAAAAGAACTGCACCGCCAAGAGCAACGACATCAGAATGCCCAACCAGAATCCCGTATAATTAGCAGGATTTCTGATGGTAAGGACATATCCGACACCTACAACACTCGCAGGAATACCTACACAGAAAGCGGCATCGAAGAAATGCAGCAAAGAGAGCCCAAAAGTGACCTCCAAGACATAACAGAGGAGAAAAAGAGCGACGAACAAGCCAAGAGAGAGGAGAAGATTCTTTCCCAATTCTCTCCACATAGAAAAAGAAGATGTGTCAGTCATAAGAACAAATTCAAGGTTAATACATTATCATACATATCGTGAATTCCGTCAAGCACCCGTTTCCGGACACAGGAAGACCTGTCGAAGTGACGAAATGCACATACGTTGCTTTACGGGAAAAACATAACAAAAGGAGACGGATACTCTCCGTCTCCTTTGCTTTTTCATACAGAGAGTCTGCAGTCAGATTCTCTTATTTATGTTTACGTGCGCCGTAGCGGGACATAAACTTGTCAACACGTCCTGCGGTATCGACCAATTTGGACTTGCCGGTATAGAACGGGTGAGAAGAACTGGAGATTTCCAACTTAACCAACGGATAAGTTTCGCCATCGATTTCAATAGTATCTTTTGTAGCCACTGTTGAACGACTGAAGAACTGCTCACCATTCGACATATCTTTGAAAACTACCACGCGGTAGTTATCGGGATGAATTCCTTGTTTCATAATACCAAACTTTGTTGTGAAAGGTTTAACATCTTCTATTACTCAGCAACTACGACAAAATGGATGTCTGCAGTCACATCTTTGTGCAAGTGAGCAACGGCTGTATATTCGCCCAACTCTTTAACCGGCTCAGCCAATGCAATGATTTTGCGATCGACCGTCACTCCCTGTGCAGCAAGAGCCTCAGCAAGTTGCAGCGGAGTGACAGCACCGAAGATTTTGCCACTCTCACTTGCTTTGGCACCAATAGTAAGCGTAATATTCTTCAATTGTTCTGCAAGAGCAAGAGCATCGTTCTTCATCTTTTCAAGTTTGTGAGCGCGTTGGCGAAGATTCTCTTCACGCACCTTACGTGCAGACTCACTTGCGATGACAGCCAGTTTGTTAGGTATAAGATAGTTACGGCCATAGCCGTCGCGTACCTTTACGATATCATCTTTGAAGCCGAGATTGGCTACGTTTTCAATAAGTATTACTTCCATTGTTGTTCCTCCTTATTTCATCATGTCTGTTACATAGGGTAGCAATGCAAGATGTCTTGCTCTCTTAACAGCCTGAGCGACCTTGCGTTGATACTTGAGAGATGTACCCGTCAAACGGCGAGGCAGGATTTTACCTTGTTCGTTCAAGAACTTTTTGAGGAACTCAGGATCTTTGTAGTCGATGTATTTGATACCACTTTTCTTAAAACGGCAATACTTTTTCTTCTTCACATCCTTCTGCTGAGGAGTAAGATACCGGATTTCTTGTTCTGCCATAGTTTAAGCCTCCTTATTACTTTTAAGATTAACATTGCGACGTTTCTCTGCATATTCGTAAGCGTACTTGTCGAGGCGGAATGTCAAGAAGCGAATAACTCGCTCATCACGACGGAACTCGGTCTCGAGTGTTGCGATAACAGCAGGTTCAACATCAAATTGCAGAAGGGCATAGAATCCCGTAGTCTTGCCCATGATAGGATATGCGAGTTTTTTCAAACCCCATTCCTCACGATTGAGGATCTCTGCTCCGTTGTTCTTCAGCAAAGACTCAAACTTGTCAACCGCTTCCTTCATCTGTTGTTCAGACAAAACGGGAGTCAAGATGAAAGCGGCTTCGTAATGGTTTAACATAAATAAACAGTTGTTAGTTAGTAATTTATAAATCCGCATGAACGCATCAGCATCTACACAAATACGCCAAACGGGCTGCAAAGGTACGACTTATTTTTGACACCTGCAACAAAGAGGCTGAAATAAAGCATTGTAAACGAAGCGGGAACAGACGGAAGAAATGGATATACGGCATACAAAAACCACCCGAAACCATTGGATATTGAAAATGTTTTGTATCTTTGCACATTGCTTGGTTTCTTCTATGCACGGGCAATGCGAAAGAAATTGACAAGCAAAGAAACACTACAAAACTTTTTCAGCAAATGATTTACCGCATTACATTCCTTTCGGACGAAGTGGAAAACTTTAAGCGAGTTTATGAAATTGATTCCGAGGCTACTTTCCTCGATCTGCACAAAGCGATCTTAGAATCCGTGGGTTATCCTGACAATCAGATGACTTCATTTTTCCTGTGCAACGAACGTTGGGAAAAAGAACAAGAAATCACCCTTGTAGCGATGGAGTCGAGTTATGAATATGACAACATGGTGATGGAAGATACAAAGATCGGCGACCTCCTCACTGATGCCCATCAGAAACTGTTGTACGTGTTTGACCCGATGTTCGAACGCAGTTTCTTCGGCGAACTGACTTCGATAGAAGCCGGCAGTTTGGACAAGGTCATTTGTACAAAAGCAGATGGGAAGGCTCCACAACAACTGAAGACAGAAGACAACCCACTGACAACCGCCAAAGATATTGACTTAGACGAGGATTTCTATGGCGATTCGCAATATGACAGCGACGAGTTGGATTCGGAAGGGTTCGGCGATATGAACTTTGACGACAACAGTCTGTTTTAGTCTGCTTTGTTTGCCGCCTATACATGAAGAAGACCCTCATCGTATTATTAGGAGCAACAGGCGTCGGCAAAACGGCTTTCAGTTTGCCGATGGCTGAAATATTAGGGTCGCCCATTATCTCTGCAGATTCCCGTCAGATATTTCGCGAGATACCTATCGGGACGGCAGCGCCGACAGAAGAAGAGCAGGCAAGAGTGAGGCATTACTTCGTAGGCACCAAGTCGGTCACAGAGAATTACAATGCAGGCGAATACGAAGCAGACGCGATAGAACTTATCAACCGTCTGTTCCTGACTCACGACACACTGCTCCTGACGGGAGGAAGTATGTTGTATATTGACGCCGTCTGCAAGGGATTGGATGATATTCCTCATGTATCCAACGAGACAAGGAGAAATGTGGAGTTGCTATTCCAGACGAAAGGGCTAAGTTTTCTGCAAGCAGAACTGCATCGGCTAGATCCCGTCTACTATCAGCAAGTGGACTTGCAAAACCCGCAGAGAGTGGCACATGCGGTAGAGGTTTGTTTGGAATCAGGAAGACCTTATTCTTCGTTTCGCAAAGGCTTTGCATATCGTCGAAAGGAAAGACCGTTTGGCATACTGAAAGCAGGGTTACAGCGAGACCGGAACAAACTCTACCAACGCATCAACAACAGGGTAGACTGCATGTTGGAACAGGGTTTGCAGGAAGAAGCGAAGAAGGTATATCCATGGCGGCAGCAGAACAGCCTGAACACGGTCGGCTACAAAGAATTGTTCAGTTGCTTTGACGGGGATTTATCCCTGGATGATGCGATAAACTTAATCAAGCAAAATTCAAGACACTACGCCAAGCGTCAGATGACATGGTTCAGACGCGACAAGGACATACATTGGTTTGATGCTGAAACGGCCCAACCGGAAGATATAATATCACTACTATAACAACAACGTATATTTACATGAAACCACAGAGTTATTATGGATTGATGGTTGCAATCGCTATCCTCATTTGCGGTTGCAACAACAAAGAAGTAAACTTTTCATATAGTCCCACCTCTCCAAGAGCAGGACAAAAAGTAACATTCAGCAACCTCACAGCAGAGGGGGAGACTTGGGCATGGAACTTCGGAGACGGAAGCCAGTCCACCTTAAAGAACCCGACAAAGACCTACAAAAAACCGGGGACGTATGTTGTTACGCTTACCGCGGACAGCAGCAAACACAGGGTATGTTCCAAAGAGATTAGCATTTTCGACACCATTCCCACTTTTTCCATATCCACTGACAGCATTGTCTATCGTGAAGACATTGAACTCAAGGCTGTTGTTTACAATCCTTACAACAAGAGTATCTCCTATCAATGGCACCTTCCCGAATGCGCCATATTAACAAAAGGAACTGTTTCCGATGAAAGTATAAGGCTCTATTTCGACAAAAAGGATACCACTGTGCAAGTGGGACTTACTGTAACGCTGGACAAAAAGGATTTTGATACAGACAAATCCGTGTATATTCACAACGGAGAAGCAATATCCTTGCTCATGGCTACCGACAAAGGGATATTAAGACAACGTCTCTTTGCCAATGGAACGGAAACGCCTACCTCACTATCTGTAGAGCCGGACAAAACGGCGAACATAAAGACACTGCTTGTCAATCAAGACTGTCTCTATCTGCTTCAAGGCAACCTCAATACAGAAAGTGCAATTTACAAGTGGAACCTGCAGACAGGACAACTGAAGACTCTCGTCAAGAACAGCAGTACGACCGCAGACAAAGGGTTCTATGTCGGATGTATTGACAAACAATATCTGTATTGGGGAAGTCTCAATACTATCCATCGCATCTCTCTCTCGGAAGAAGATGCTGTGCTCAATGCTCCTACCGACTATCTAATTGCCCAAGTATCAGACATACCTTCTATGAAAGAAGGCACAAGCACTGGTATCGGAATCATCGGAACCACATTATTCTGGTCAACCGGCAAGGGTATCTATCACATCGACAACAATAATACTCTGCTAACTACTCTATTGCCCACAAACGACATTCAGTGTTTCACTATCGACATCGTAGCGCGTAAGATTTATGCTGTCACAGGGAATGCTCTTTGTGTCTGCAATCTCGACGGCAGTTACCTTCGTGAATTATCCAAAGACGCCACAGGGGCTCTCACTGTCAACTACGCCACCAATCGTTTATACTACACTACATCCGAAGGAATAGCATACATGCCCCTAATACAGACGCAAAATAATCAAACCATAGCCGAACCTGCGTTATTGAACAATATAACCAATGTTTCCGCATTGGTCGTTGATGATGCAAAACGACAATAAACTATAAATCAAACAGATGAATACACCTGAGTATATATTCGAAACGAGTTGGGAAGTGTGCAACCACGTAGGAGGTATCTACACTGTCCTTTCCACCAGGGCTGCATCCATGCAGGAAGACTATAAAGACAAGGTTTTCTTTATAGGTCCCGAAGTATGGCATGAGAATGAATGTCCCTATTTCAAAGAAGTGAAATCGCTGCTGGCTGACTGGAAAAAGAAAGCGCTCAAAGAAGGTCTGCACATACGTATCGGTCGCTGGGACATACCCGGTAAGCCCATTGCCATTCTTGTTGACTACAACGACTTCTGGGAACAGAAAAATGCTATCTATGGCCATTTCTGGGATTTGTATGGAGTCAACTCGCTCCCTGCTTACGGCGATTACGACGAGTCTTCGCTCTTTGGATACGCTGCAGGAAAGGTTATGGAAAGTCTCTATCATTTCCTTCATCTTGACAACCATCCGGTAGTTGCGCATTTCAATGAATGGATGACAAGTTTCGGGTTGTTCTACATCCGTGAAAAACTGCCTCAAGTTGGCACACTGTTTACAACACACGCCACCTCTATCGGACGCTCCATTGCCGGAAACAACAAACCTCTTTACGATTATTTCACTGGATACCATGGCGATCAGATGGCGGAGGAATTGAATATGGTGGCAAAACATTCCGCTGAGAAACAGGCTGCCATGTTTGCTGATTGTTTCACCACGGTCAGTCAGATAACCAACAAAGAGTGTCAGCAACTTCTTGATAAACCTGCAGACATCGTCACGCCTAACGGCTTTGAAAGCGGGTTTGTCCCTAAGACAACTACACTCTACAAACGCAAACGCAAATTGGCACGAACACGTTTGACGGAAGTGGCAGAACAGGTTTTGGGTTACTCTCTTCCGGAAAACACGCGGTTTGTTTGTACCAGTGGACGCTATGAGTGGAAGAATAAAGGTATTGATGTCTATCTGCACGCTCTCAATCAATTAAAGGAACGCAACAATAATGGCGCCCCCGTCGTAGCATTCCTCTTCATACCGGCATGGCAGAAAGGTGCACAGGAACCGGAGCATCGGACCGACCGGCTCACTACACACGAGTTATACAATCCGCAAGGCGACCCTGTCATGCACACCTTGCAATACCTCAACATTCAAAACCGGAAGGAAGATGCTTTGAAAGTGATTTTTGTACCTTCCTATCTCAATGGCGATGACGGTGTATTCCAAATGCCGTACTATGATTTGCTTATAGGCATAGATCTCACGGCGTTTCCCTCCTATTATGAGCCGTGGGGATATACTCCTCTCGAGAGTGTTGCTTTCCATATCCCTACAATAACCACCGACCTCGCAGGGTTCGGCAGATGGGCTAGGAAATACTCTGAACGGATCGAAGACGGCGTAGAGGTGATCCACCGCACCGACTCCAATTGGAAGGAAGTAGTGAATGCTGTTGCCGATGCAATGTATCGTTTCTTCTCCGGTACAACGGAAGAACAGGAAAAAGCCCGCATTGCTGCCGCCAAGATAGCAGCAAAAGCAGCCTGGTCTGAATTTTTCTGCTACTATCAACAAGCCTATGATATAGCGCTCGCCAAAGCAGCCTTACGAAAGAAATAGATTTACGGATTATTATATACCGGCAGCAGAAACACTTCCTCCCGCTCAGGATAGTGTTTCTGCTGTTTTGTGTTTGGGATATTCCGATTCTATTTTGTTTTTGCGGCACACTTATCTACTATCGATGAACAGGCTGCATAAATATCCTGATAGGCACTCTCAAAATCTCCCGTGTACCATGGGTCTGCCACATCACGCGCTCCCTCTCCTGTTTCCTCCATCAACAATGCCACCTTGTTCTCCGTATCCTCCCCTATGATACGGAGCAGATTGCGCAAATTCATTCTGTCCATGACATATATTGCATCATAATATTGATAGTCTTCTCGGGTTATCTGCCTTGCGGCATGAGGTCCGAAAGGTATTCCCTTCTCTTTCATTTTCTGCTTCGCTGCCGGATAGATATCATTACCTGTCTCCTCCCTGCTGGTAGCCGCCGAAGATATGACCATCTCATCGCCGGTTCCTGCCCGCTTGGCAAGATATTTCGTCACATACTCTGCCATCGGACTGCGGCATATATTGCCGTGACATACAAAAAGTATCTTCTGTTTCATTGGTTCCGCTATAAACTATGAGAGCAGGAATGCCCTTTACGGGTATTCCTGCTCTCCTTTTGGTATTTTGTTTTCAAGACCCTTGCTTCTCGTTAAATCCAACGGACATAGCAGAAATCCTGACGATGGGGAAGATCTTCATTCTTCGGGAACATACGGAAAGCAAATTTCAGTGCACCGGCATAATCCAACTGATAATCGGTCTCGAAATACATCTTCGAACCCTCCGTGCGGACAAGTTTCAGTTCCTGAACTTCGTAGAGTTTGTCTTCATTCTGTGAATTTGTGCGCACCGCAACAAGTTCCACGCCTATTCCTCTGTCGTTCAAGTCTTTTGTATCCACCGTAACTGCCAAGTGGTAAACCTCTCCCACTTGGGGATTCTGGGTCAATTGTTCCGGAATCACTACCTCCGGCACCTCTATGCTGTCCCAGTGTGCAACCATATTCTCCTTCCATGCAGTTATTTCCTTCGCTTTCTCATAGCCGTTTGCGCAGAGCCATGCATGGCGTTTTGCCTGTTTGTTGTAGAACTTCCGGAAATAATCATCCATCATTCGTTTCGTGGTGAAACGGGGAGTAATCTGAGTAACAGAGTTCTTGATGGTTTGAATCCAATCGGGAGAATAGCCTTTCTCATTCTTCGCATAATACATCGGAATGATCTCGCTCTCAAGCATTTGATAAATCGTAGCAGCGTCCAATTGGTCTTGGTGGGCCTGATTCTCATAGGTGCGCTTGTCTGTCAAAGCCCAACCGGCACCTTTCACATAGCCTTCCAGCCACCAGCCGTCCAGAACAGAGAAGTTAAGCACACCGTTCATCTGGGCCTTCTCACCCGATGTACCGGATGCTTCCAGCGGACGGGTAGGAGTATTCAACCAGATATCTACACCCGATATCAGACGTTTTGCCAGACGCATGTCATAGTTCTCAAGGAATACTATCTTTCCTAGGAACTGGGGCATGCGGGAAATCTCAATGATACGTTTTATCAAGGCTTGTCCTCCGCCGTCTGCAGGGTGGGCCTTGCCGGTAAACAGGAATTGGACAGGACGCTCAGGATTGTTCACAAGACGCTCCAGACGTTCCAGATCCGTAAACAGCAGATGTGCACGCTTATAGGTCGCAAAACGGCGTCCGAAGCCTATAATCAGCGTGTTCGGATTCATTTCTTCCAACACGCGTACTATGCGGCTCGGATCTCCCTGATTCTTCATCCATGTACTGCGGAACTGCTCGCGAATATAGTCTATCAGTTTTGTCTTGAGAGACATTCGCGTCTGCCAGATTACATCATCCGACAGGCGGTTGAAAGGCTCCCACATGGCCAGGTTCGACTGATCTTTATACCATCCCTTCGGGAACGTTGCTTTATACACCGATTTCCACTCCGAAGCCGTCCATGTAGGCATATGGACACCGTTGGTTACGTAGTCAACATGCAGTTCTTCGGGGAAATAGCCGGGCCAGATAGGCGAAAACATCTTCTGGGATACCTTGCCGTGCAGCCAACTTACACCGTTCACTTCCTGCGATGCATTGCAAGCAAACACCGACATGGAGAACTTCTCATTCGTACCGGGATGCTCTCTTCCCAAATCAATGAACTGACCCCAGTCCAAGCCTAATTTTGCAGGATATTCACTCATGTACTTGTAGAACAAACCCTCCTCAAAAGAATCGTGTCCGGCAGGAACCGGCGTATGGCAGGTGTAGAGCGAAGACGAGCGGACCACCTCCATCGCCTGGTTGAAGGTAAGACCTTCCTCTTGGACCAGATCCACCAGACGCTGTACGTTTATGAAAGCGGCATGACCCTCGTTGCAATGATAGACATCTTTCTTTATGCCTAATTTCTTCAGTGCCAGCATACCGCCTATGCCAAGCATAATCTCTTGTTTGATACGGTTCTCCCAATCGCCGCCATATAGCAGGTGAGTGATGGAGCGGTCATATTCCGAGTTCAAATCATTGTCTGTATCCAGCAAATACAGATTGATTCTGCCAACTGCCACTTTCCATAAGTATGCATTCACGACGCGTCCCGGATAAGGAACCTCTATAACCATCGGAGAACCGTCCTCGTTCTTCACTTGCTTCAAAGGCAGATTGGCAAAGTTCTGCGCCTCATAGTTCGCTATCTGTTGTCCTTCCGGCGAAAGGGTCTGGGTAAAATAGCCGTATCTGTACAGAAAACCTACGGCTGTCATATCCACATTGCAGTCCGAGGCCTCTTTCAGGTAGTCACCGGCAAGGATTCCCAAACCTCCGGAATAGATCTTCAGTACGTGCGACAGACCGTATTCCATCGAGAAATAGGCAATGCTCGGTTTCTTCTCGTCTTTCTTCTCGTCCATATAGGCACGGAACTCAGCGTATGTATGGTCCAGTTGCGCCATGAACTGCTCGTCCTTGCCGAGTTCCAGCAAACGCTCGTACGAGATTCTGTTCAGCAGCACGATTGGATTCGACTGAGCCTGATGCCATACGTCGTTGTCTATATGACGAAAGATATTCTTCGCATCCGAATTCCATACCCACCACAGGTTGTAGGCTATCTCTTCTAATTTCTTGAGATTCTCAGGTAAATTGGCATGGACATTGATCTCCTTCCATGCCGGTTGGTTAACCTTGCTTACTTGAATTTTCATTATCTGATTCTGAATTAGTTACTCGTTTTGTTGCATGCTGACGGCATATAGCCGCAAAAAGCGAGTGCAAAGGTAGTCATTTTTTTTCATCCGCTCAACAACGTTGTCAACAAAACCGACGAAAGGGCATTTCAGGGTTACAGGAAAACGCAGAACACTGACAAACTGCATTTTCCCCGCTTCCTGTCAGGTAAATTGCAAGAAGAACGCGGCGGCTGCACTGCAACCTGTATGCGACCGTTCTCCCTGCTTTCTCCCGTGAGTTTCACGCAGATATTCCACGACACCTCAACGACACCTGAAGCACCCCTCGCCGGAACACGGCGGGAAAGCAGTCCGACGAAAACCGTACATTGGCTGCAGCCGAATCAGCAATTTGTCAAATCATCGGGAAAACCTATTGTTGAGTTAGAAACTTTTCCATACCTTTGCAGGGGATTTTGTATCCTTGTTACATTATTATATAAAAATGGGAATACGCCTTCTTGTAAATGCACGGTATGAGTCTTTCAGCAAAATATCGCACCGGACAAGGCGGGTTTCTCTGTACTATTAATTTAAGGTCAGAAAAAGTTGTTTTATGAAAAAAAGAGTTCAATGGAAGTGCCGTCGCACTGTGTTTTGCTTGCTGCTTTCGGTTTGGACATGTTCCGCAATGACATTGTGGGCTGCGCCGGTTACGGCAGTGCCTTATGAGAACTCATTCGAAGACTTGAATGAAGTGGCGGAATGGCAGTTTGCAGCCGTCCCCGCCAATGTGTTCAATCCGTCATTGTCAGTGCTCACTCATTGGACAATAGGGGACCAGACGGCGCAAAGCGGCACCCAATCGTTGTATGTAGTCAATAATACAGGGAATTTCGGCTACGAAGCAGGCTCCTATACGATATGTGCCTATCGTACATTCCGGTTGCCGCAGGGACAATACGACATATCTTTCGACTGGAAAGCGGGAGGGTCATCCGATGATGGATTATACGTTGCATGGGTTCCTGCGGAAACAGCCATTGCAGGTGCACAGACAGGATCTTCCGTCCCCACGTTTGTAACGGGTAACGAACTGCAAAATTGTAAAGAAACACAAGAATATGGTGTCACGGTCAACCGGACTTTCCCTCTGTCCGGTCAAACTGCCTATACCAACCTGTCTGCTTCGTTTGTAGTGGACGACGCCCATGCGGCCACAGGATACAACTTGGTGTTCGTATGGTTGGTAAATAATCCGGGGGCGACGCCGATGGCAGTCTCTGCGGCAATTGACAATATCTACATCACGCAGAAACCCGCTACCGGTTCCTGCTTCTACACTCCTGGTAACCTGAGATATTCCAACGAAAACGGATATGTACGATTCGATTGGACGGGAAATGCTACTTCATACGACATACAATTCTTCGCAGCCTCCGAATCAGTATCCTATCATGTAGAGCAAAACATAACGGCCACCTCCTTCCAATGTAACTTGAACGACTTGGCCGAAGGAGTTTACACGTTCCGTGTCCGTGCGGTCTGCGCCGATGGTTCTTCGCAATGGGTTACATACCCCAACGTATTGATATACGATCCGTCAGCCCACTGCCTGGATTACCTGAATTTCTATGCTGCAGGAGTGGAATGCCGATATGGCACATGGGACAAACCGGCAGACGTAACAGGCTCAAGCGGCTCGGTCGGAGTTATTGACAATGGCTATGCCTCCGAAAGCAGCCGTCACACTCGGCACTACATAGAAGGGGAAACTGATCCCCGTACAGGGAATATGCTTACAACCAAACCGGCAGGTGCAGTGGCTTCCGTCCGGTTGGGCAATTGGGATGATGGTGCCGAATGGGAATCAATCACCTATACCGCAACAATAGGTGAAGATGTTGGAGTCCTGCAATTGAAGTACGCACTTGTCTTGCAAGACCCCGGACACGACAAAGACGAACAGCCACGTTTCACGCTCGAAATCCTCAACAGTGCAGGACAGCCTGTCAATGCCACCTGCGGCGCAGCCGATTTCCGCGCCGGAGTCAATACAGACGGATGGCACGAGATTATCCAGGGAACAGGATATAGCAGTAACAAAATCCTCTGGAAAGAATGGACAACAGTCGGTCTGAATGTACGCGCCCTTCGGGGAGAGACTATCAAGATACGCTTGACAACATATGACTGTTCGTTGTCGGCACACTATGGTTATGCTTATTTCACATTGGATTGCTCTCAAGGCGAGATACAGGGTGTCACGTGCGGAGAGAAGCCTACCATTCTGACCGTGGACGACGGCTTTCAATACCGTTGGTACAAACCGTATAACCCGACGGAGCCGTTCTATGAGGGACAGGACCCCGCTTCCCGCGAGATGCTCATTGCGCCGACCGACTCCAACCATTATGCCTGTGACTTGATATCGCTGACCAATTCGGATTGCTATTTCACCCTGTCGGCATCCGCACTGGCCCGTTTCCCGAAAGCGAGAGCCTCTTTCCGGCATGTTGCGGAAGACTGCGAGAACTATATCGAGATACATAACGAGAGCGGCATATTCGGTTATCACACCGATCCTGTTACAGGCAGCGAAATAGAAACCCGTATGGGTGATTGCTATTCGCACATATGGTATCTCGTTGACGACAACGGCGTGGCAACCGAGTTCTCCAGAGAGAAAGATCCCTTGCGCGTGCAGGTTTCCAAGGACGGAGGCACGGCTCATATACGTTTGCACGTGACTATGCAGGGAGAGACGTGCCAAGACGACCAGGACTTCTATGTAGCATATCCGAAGATCGGCGAGGCGGCGGCAGAAACCGATGTCTATATGTGCCAAGGCGGGTCCTATGAATTTGAAGGAAACACCTACACGGAATCAGGAACATACCCTGTTGTGTTGAAGACCTGGGCAGGTTGTGACAGTATCCTGACCCTTAACCTTCACGTGCTCACTGCCGACACACTTCGAGATACCGTAATCATGTGCGGGGGACAAGCCTATGAGTGGGAAGGGCTGACAATCACGGAAGAAGGAGAGTATCTGCACAAGATTCCATACCAGACCCGTGCAACGGATTGTGACAGCATTGCATGGTACCGGTATGTGAAGATTTTGGACAATCTGGAGGCAACACTGCAGGATTACCCCTCCACACTGTGCGGCGATGATGCCACGCTGCCCATAACCGTACGCATTGACAAAGGTATGGCAGGTTACTACTCCCTGTTGTTTGATGAAACCGGACACAGCGGAGGATTCCGTGATATAGTGGAAGAAAGCGTGAACAACAGGAACCAAGAACTTACCATCAATATCCCGATAAGCGGCGAAGACAAAACGTACAAACGTCCGAACCGATATACGGCACGTTTCGTGATGAGCGACGTGAACAAATGCAGCGACATTGACCTGCCCGTATCGTTTGACGTACTCTATCCCGATACCGTCTTGTTGCAGTTGTGGGACGATTTGCTGTCGGTGACCAACTCCGGCTGGAACGGAGGATACGAGTTCTCGGCATATCAATGGTACAAAAACGGCGAGTTGCTTCCGGGACAAACACAATTCCGTCTGTATCTGCCCACAGAGAAATTAGACCTCTCCGCAGAGTACTCCGTGCTGCTGACACGCGCCGATGACGGAGTTGCCATGATGACCTGCGGATTTCAACCCCATGCCATGACGGAAAGCGAAAAAAGTCCTATTGTGATTTCTTTCCAAAGCACATCCGACAATGGCGAGGCGATGATAGAGACATCCCGCAAGGCGAACGTGCAAGTATATTCCTCTTTGGGAGTGCCCGTAATGTCCGCGCAAGTGAACGGAGCGGAAAAGATCACGCTCCCAGGGAAACAAGGTTTATACATTGTGAACGTAACAGACTCCGAAGGACAAAAGGAGACCTATCGTTTGATACTAAAATAACGAGACAATGAGATATACAGCAAGATACAGTTTTCTGACTTTGTGCTTGATCGTGGCACAATGCGGGGTGATGTCCGCACAAACTCATTATGTGGGTATCTCGCCGAAGTTGGGCTATGCAGCAATGCTTGACAACAAGTTCTCGAGCAGCAATCCCGACATGTTCGACCTCCGTACGCAAGGCGGTGTGATCGGTGGTATGTCGTTGTTCTATGAACTGAGGAAGGATGCGTTCCGCTTCCAAACAGGTCTTGATTTCGACTACATCAACTCCACGTCCCGTATCACCGATTTCACCATAGACGGCAAGATGCTTGCTCCTTACTACATGATTTACCACTATAAGTTTCAGGGCTGGAAAGAAACACGCAATTCACTATACATGCAAGTTCCCGTATTATTCGGAGCACAAGTGAACCGTTTCTTCTTCTTTGCCGGTCCGAAAGTGGCATTCCCATTGGCGGGGGGATATACATCCCACGGTACGGTGAACGTGACAGGCACTCACACCAAGTTGCCTGCGGAACTGGAAGACATTTACACCCATGAGATGTCGGCCGCCGACTACCGGTATAAGGGGAAAATGGCATTACGTCCTACCGTATCGCTGGCATTGGAAGCCGGTATCGATCTGGACAGATGGCTGGCATCGCCCCCTCCGCGCCGCAAACGCGGGCAACCTCGTACGAAGAGGACCTTTAAGCAGTTGCTTCACTACCGCGCAAGCGTATTCGCCGATTATTCCTTTCTCAACACCAACAACTATGAGAAAAACAGAGCGGCGGCGCAGCCTTACATTGTGGGAGTGGAAGGCAGTGATGCAGGACGTCTTCCCGTGTTTGCGAAAGGGGACAACCATTTGACAGGCATGAACACGGCGTTGGCAACCACCGGTGCGCAGAACATGAAACTAAACCCGCTTACTATCGGTATCAAGTTCACGATCATGTATGAATTTGAGAAGCCCATACCGCCCAAGAAGACTCCACGTCCCAAACCTCAACCCAAGCCGAAGCCCAAACCACAGCCCAAGCCGGGAGAGCCGAAGTACTACTTGTGTGGTATTGTGGAAGACAAGGAGACTATGGCACGGTTGTCGGATGTGACGGTGGAAATCTACGATACGACGGGAGAACGCTCGCTGTACAGTGCGGAAATGTCAGACGACCAATACAGTTTTGACACCAAACTGGAGAAAGGCACCTATATGGCCTACATCCGCAAGACCGGCTACCTGCCCTACTCCGGTATTTTCTCCTTCGAGAAAGACACTATACACTTCGCTCTGCAGGAAGTAAAGGAGAAAGTGGTCACATTGCTGGATGTGCATTTTGCGACCAACAAGACGGTTGTACTCCCCGAATCGGCACAAGTGCTGGAGGATCTGTATGACTTCCTGAGCGAGAATCCGACCGTACGTATCCGCATTGTAGGCCATACGGACAATGTCGGTACCGCCGAAGCGAACCAACGACTATCGGAAGGGCGTGCGCGCTCCGTGACCAACGAGATGGTGAAACGCGGTATTGACCGTCACCGACTGGAATATGAAGGGAAAGGCAAGACGACGCCCATCGCCACCAACGAAACAGACGAAGGGCGTGCAAAGAACCGCCGTGTAGAATTCATTATCCTTTCCAAATAAGAGAACTCCCCTTTCACCCAATCCTCCGCAAAGAGAAATCTCTCTTTTCCGCCATCAGCGGACACAGACAAGGTTTTCAAGAGGTTGCCTAACGAGCGCAGGCAACCTCTTTTTATTGCTCCCTAAAGGACGATTATACTTCACTGACAAGGAAGCAAATACACCGTGGACAACAACAATGGCAGAGCGGTTTGTTTACAACGTGCCCGCTCCATTTGCCAGACAATCTCTTATTGGCGGCAACAGAGGTGAGAGACTGCCTGATGCATCATGCAGCCGGTGCGGCATTGAAACGTCCGGGCAGACTCTATGAGTCAAGGAAATGCTCTCTCCGAGGGGTCGTCAAGGGGTCGTCGAGGTCGGCTAAACAAGTACCTGAGGAAACAAGCAAGGCAGCAGAATGACCTCAAATCATTGAAGAAGCAGGACAGAGTCCCTGACAAAGGCTGCGAAGATGATATGGGATCCCTGATTACCGAAATCCCCGCTCCATTTTTGGCGTAACAATACAAGACCGGAACCTGTATATATCAACACAGGTTTGCTCTGCATTATCCATAAATTTTCCAGAATCATTTCATTCATAGCCATTCACGGTTCCAGATCCTATAACTCTCTAATAGCCAGCCTCTAATTATATAATGGTAACTGCATCAAAACTATAATAGATACAATTCCATATACCTTTCCTTTCTTTTGCATGACCGAAAGAAAAGAAACCCAAAAGACTCCCCCCTACAGAGGGGGCTATATCAGGCTTACTCACAAGCAAACTTCATTCAAGTGTTGCCAAAAATATAAGTCACTCGAATTTCGGCAGAGACACAACCCGCTTCGCTCAGACAGTATCTCCGCTTCTCGAAATTCTCGCTCCATTTTTGACACCCGACACAATGCCGACGTAACAGACCCGCTGACACTCGTGCCAATGGTGGATGATAGTTATTCCAGTTGTTCTAGATATTCTAGATATTCGAGTTATTCGAGGCGTTCCATAGCGATTCATCTATAGTTATCCAAACAACTACTTGGATTCTATCCATTTTGATGTGGTTGCCATGGGAATTATATTTGCTTATTTGCTTGAAAACACGTATCTTTGCAGGCGTAAACGATAAAGTATCAACAATATAGAAACTATTAAACAATAACATTGCTTATGTA
>JBNMIS010000040.1:0-19290 GCA_050873385.1 Bacteroidales bacterium
TATCATTGGACGGATTGGGATGCAATCAATAAGAAAGCAGTTCAACGTACTTCCAAAAATGTGGCGGATGACGGGACAGGGCAACCTCTGTTCGCACCCAATGTACAGGTGAATGGCGGTACATTCCTCACCCCTCTTTACGGCACCACGATGGCAGGGCATGGAACGGGTACAGGAAAACTATACCAAGGGACATGGAATCAACAGGGCATCACTGACTATGCGGAGGGTGATTACAAGTCTGCCAACGTAAACTCCGAACAGGTTTATCGCTTCCCTGTGGAGATGCTTGCTGCCAATACCGATTATACCGGTTACCGCTATTCTTCCTTCGATTTGGACTATGCGCCGCAAGATACTACTCTCCATGCCGTTTTGGCTAACCCGTCGCAAACCACAGAGTATCCGTACGGCATGAATAATGTATGGTCGGATGCTGACAGTCGTTGCTGGTTCTATTTCCCGAAAGATGCCGATGGCAATGCATCGGGTATCGTTGCGCGCAACTATTGGGTACAGGCAGACCGCAAAATAACCGGCAATGTGTTGCGTAGCGGAGAATGGATAGTGAAACCCTATAATCTGACAGTGGAACAAGGGGGAGAGATTCTTGTGGATAACGGTTTCAAGGTGTGGGGACAGCCTGCTTTCTGTCCGGAGATAGCGTCGGAAAATAGGTATCAGGCACTCTGCCTCCCGTTCACTGCTGATGAGTTTTTTGCTACCGATCCCGCTGACCCGCATTTCCGGTTCTATTCCTATGTCGAACCTCAAGACAACACAAATGATGCGGAACGCAAGCAAATCAATAGCAATGCCTACTGCTATCTCTACTTTTTGGACGATGGAAACGGCAATCAGACAACGCATGGCATCAACGAAGTATTCCGCCAAAACTACCATACGCATGCCGATGGAACCACTATGCAGCAAGGCAAAACTTATATCCTTAAGTTCCCGTCCGTACAGGGTGATGAAGGTTATTGGACACGGAACAAAGTAACATTGCGGGGCGCAAAAGGACAGATTGTGAATGGCGCTTCGGCATTTGCTGTGGCACAACGTCCTGCCGCTGACTTGGATTTCACGATGGATGGAAATCCCACTTTCGTAACGCAAACCGTGACAGGCGAATACTATGTGCTGGATCCCGATACGTATGGCGACGATTCGTTCCATGCCGCAACCATTGCAAGTTTGCAACCGGTGCAGGGATATGTGTTGGGCAATGAACAAACAATGCAAGTCTATCGTGTTCTCGGACGCAATACCACTGCTGTGGACAATCTCTCCGACATACAATGGCAGGCTTATGGGGCAGAAAACTCAATATGGATTCAGACGCAGGAACCGTGTGAAATAGCGGTTTATACTGCCGAGGGACGTTCCTGCGGCAATTATTCGTTGGAGGCATCGTCCCTTTTGCGGATACCTGCCACGGCGGGCATTTGGTTGGTTCGCAATGGTGCAGAAACCCGAAAAGTAGTGGTTTATTGAGGATTATCGGGAACAAAACAGACAAAAACAGACAGAAACGGACAATAATTTTGGATAATTTATTACCTTTGTCCGCTCAAAAAACAAAATGATGGTAATGCATACACACCGGAAAATAGTGCTTTCTGTAGGCTTGCTGCTTTGCGCAGTGGCAGGTGTGTTTGTGGCTGTGACAGAACAGGAATCGGATTTGCTCTTCTATAGCGAAGATTGGGATGTTCCTTTCTTTCAGCAGCCGCCTGTGCATACCCAAGGTTTTTCTTTTTGGAGGAGTGTTCCTGCCAATACGGTTTTTCAGCAATGCAAGACGCTGCCTGTGCAGACGCAACCTGAACTGCGGGTCGGTTTCTCTGCTCCGATTCGTCAACATAGTTCGGCAAAGGTTGTTCCGTCTTGTGTTGCTGTTTCTCCTGTATCGTCTTGGCAAGATGCGAACATAGTGGCACCGCCATTGTCTTCACCTTCGGAACAAACCTACAATAGTGTTCTCCCGTCGCTGCAGCGGAGCCGCATTGTGGCGGATGGCGCATTGGGAATGTCCGTTGTGGGATACAATGGGATATCCACGGTGGCGGCGTCATCATCTTCCGCTGTGCGCCATGCCCCCGTGTTGGGTGGTGATGTGGGTTCTGTGTGGCAGCAGTGGTTGGATGAGTATTATGCCACGGGAGCAACCGATCTGTCTGGTCTGGAGGCTTGGTGGCAAAGCAATTATGGCAGTGGTTATACACCCGATATCTACACCGAGTTTGCCAAATGGGCAATGCCAATGGAAGATTCTCTCGGTTTCTGTCTGTTGTTGACAATGGTATATGTTTTGTGGAAACGGATTAAAAGGGCAGCGATATGAAAATGAAGATTTGGAATAGAGTACATCGTGTTACCTGCATTCTTTTGCTGGGCATATGTTCAAGTATTTCTGCTTTGAATGCAGCAGTCCGGTATGCCATTACGCCTACATCTGTATATCCGGAGGCATATTCCGGATTGTCCGCATTGTTGCCTTCTGATTTTTGGGACACCGCGTATAGAAATGGTGTGGCAGTATTTGACAGATTATTTATTTCCCTTCAGTTTGATGTAGCCACGGCGCAGGCTTTGGGGGTTTCTGCAGGTGTACCCTATATTTTTGTATTTGACTGCAATAGCGATGGGCAGTTTGATAATACAACAGGAAGAGAACAATGGTATTGTTATGTGAATGAATTTGAGGTAAGTGCTTCCAATACAATTTATTCAAGTGGTTATTGGAGAGAGGGTAAGTCATGCTATTATTCCACAGAAAACAATCCAGCCGGTATGGCAACGTTCGGGCTTCCTTATATCGCTCCTGCAGGTATAAAACCCGAAGGAGCGGTGGAGCAACTGCTTACGCCTAAGTTTCCGCAGGACTATTTGGCAGACCTTTTTGTGGGGCAGCAGGGAACAATGGATAATCTCTATGCGGCTATGCGTTTCTCGGAGACGGAAATATCGGGACTGTCCGCCATGGGCTTTTCGTTCCCTGCCGGTGAGGATATGATGTTTACCTTCAGCAAGGTGGTTTGCTCCGATGGGAACGATTATTATGTCCCTGTCGATTTCCGCCAAGCCTCTGCATCCAATTTTGTTTTGAAGAACTTGAACGGCAAGAAACTCTATTTCACGGGGAGTGTGGAGAATGCTTTTGCCGGAAACGGAACGGCGAGTGAGGGATTCTTCTATCTGCAAGGAACCGATGATGAACACGTGGATGTCTATCTGCACGACTATAAAGTATTTTCGGTGCAACCCAAGGATTTGGGTGATCTTGATCTCAATACTTTTATGAATGGTAGTGCCAAAGGGATGGCGGCCCCCTTTGCTGTCGGTTCAGGGGGGGAACAAACCAATGGTAGTATATTCACTGTGAATTTCCATATCAAGGGCGACAACTGTCTTACGGGTGGCGCATCTTCTATGTTTTCTTCGTCAGACCCTGTTTATAAAATACTCTCAGAGATAATATCTCTCAAGGCTGCGTCTATAGCCATTCGCCCGATGGGTAGTTCTGCGGATGCGGTGGAGAATAAATCATGTTGTCTCAATTTCGATGACCGCTTCCCTGCTTTGTCGGGTACGGTGGCAACCAATGGTCTGTTGGCGCTTCCGGTCAAGGTCAACCGCGATGCGCCGTCTGTCGATTTGGGTAATCGTTTCGGGCGTTGCACGTTTGATGGTGGTCAATACCGTCTCACCACGGCGGGCAGCAACAGTATGTTCTATGTAGCCTCCATGGCTATCTGCTACCGGCAGTTTGAGATGATGGGGACCAAAAACTATGGAGTCGGTACATCAATGGCAACGCCCGACAAGAATTCGGGAGCCTGGCCCACGGTACATATCAAGGATGGCACATTCACAACCTATTCTGCCGAAGAGTTCCGTGATGCAGTGGATGTGGTTGCACATGGTTGGTATCATGACTACACCGATCTTCGCCTGCCGGTGAAAACACGTATTGATGGCGGAACGTTCAATAATTGTAGTGTCTATGCCTGCGATGCCTCCGCCGAACAAGGCAGCCTGCCCGTGAACACGGCAAAAGAGGTGCTTTGCCGCATGGAGATGGAAGTGGCTGCGCCCGATGCGGACGGGTTGGCTTCGTTAGATCTCTCTGCGTCTTATCCTTCCTATGGAACAACTTCTCTTACGCCTGTCCGGAACGACGGCAAGTACTACGTTTATCCTTATCTTCCGGGCAACTGTGGGGAGAAGACCAATTCTTATACCCACAACTACGTGAGCGTCATTCCTTTGATGGGCGCGAGCGGATTGCTTACAATGGGGGGCGATGTGGAAGTGTTTGCGACGGAATCAGACGGTACACCCCGCAAAAACGCGTTCTTATTCTATACGCGCCTCAACGATTATACGAAGAACTATGCATCTGTTCCTTTGGCAGGCATACCCGTTAAGGTGGGGCAGGCTATTTCTTTTGCAGGCAACCATGAGTTTTCAGGGGTAACGAACAACGATGAATATACAATAGCGCACGGGTTATATACCATGCTTTCTTTCAACGCCAACCAATGGTACACCATTTGCCCTCCTTACGATGTACACAATGTATATGTGGTGGAGACTCTTCCAGACGACAGCCTTTCTAAAAAAGGTCTGACGCAAGCGGATAAGGGAACGGAGAAATATCTTCGTGCGCAGGGCGAAGCCGACGGTGTGTTGGCGCAAGGTATCGTTACATCGCTTTTGCCCGATATCCTTTCGGGAAAAGGGTCTGGCGTTTATATGGATTTGCTGGATATATGCCGCAAGACCTTGCACCTCAATCCGACATTGCTGACACACTACAATCCGTCGCTCGCAGGGCACGATTTGAACCATGCCAACTATTATCTTTATCAGCAAATCGAAGACGTGGATGAGTTCGCTATCTTCTCGGGTATGTGGAATGTGGAACAGGATATCAACGACTATAGTGGGAAATGGCAATATGCCGTGCCAACTGCGTCTGCCGGTACTTATATTGACAAAGATGGGCAAACCCGTCCTGCTTTCGACATACTGATGCAGCGTGGCAAGAACTATTCTATCTTCCTTCCTGCAGGCAAAGATGACTATTGGACAGGGAAGTATCTTATTTTCGAAGGTTACGGACCGCAGACATTGTCAGGAAAGAATGGAATGATGGATTTCATGATTTCCGATGACGGAATTTTTGACCCCGAGTTGATGGAAAATCCCAATGGAGAAGTCTATTTGCAGGGGAACTGCACTTTTGCCAATGATACGACAAGTGATGAAACGGGTCGGGTGTTTGTGCCGGATACGGAAAGCAGGACGCACGACTTTGTGCGCCGTGAATTGGGGCATATCGTGATGCCTTGGGAGACGGTGCTGGTGATGAGTCCGGAAAACACGGATGCTTATGCTTCCCTTTCCGCCTTGAGTGCATCTGTCTCGCGGGGTATGCCGGAAAAAGATACATCGCTTCCGATTGTCATGGGCAATACCTTGTTGGCGTATGGCAGAGACGGAATTCTTCTGCAGTCGTTTGCAGAGCAGACCGCAAGTGTCTATTCGGTGGAAGGTGTCCTGCTGTGGACAGGAACGCTCGGGCAGAATCAGACAAAACACCTTTCCATGCCTGCAGGGGTTTATGTAGTGCAGGGAACATGGCAGACAATCAAACTGATAGTAACGGAATAATGAGGTGTAAGACCTACAACAATGATATGAAAAAACTGACGCTGATATTGCTGATACTCTTCTCCGCTTTCTCGCTTCGCGCAGAGGTGGGCGAGAGTTGCGGGAACCCTATTCCCGTGGATATGGAGTATTCTGGCTCGTTTCCCGCAGGAGAATATTGGTTCACGGCAACAACGGATGCTCTTCCGCTCACGATCTACTATTATCCTGAAGATACTACGGTGGGCGCACCGGAGGTATGGATTGACCTCACTTGCACTTCGGGAGTCTATGAAGATACGTTGGTGGCAAAGATGGTGCAAACCGCTGGTCAATATCATCTCTCTTTTCCTATGCGCGAAGTACCCGACAAGCAGTACGATGAAAACGGACAACTCTATTACAGTATTGTTTACGACCGCAACTATCGCGATATGCTCTATAATCAGGGTGTCACCTATTCCATTCCTGCGTATGTGCGTCTTGTTAATCCCACGCAGGCGTCCGTTGATATTGTGTCCACTTCAGTGAACGCACGTTGCAGGGAATATGTCAACACGCTCGGATTGAATACATCGCTGCGCGTTGTTCCTGCCGACTCGGTTTATGTACATCTGTGGCCGTTGGGAGAATGGATTAACAAGACCTATCGTATTACATGGCAGGGAGAAGGCAATATGGAGTTTGTGGACGGAAAAGACTGCCTGCTCTCTCATTATAGCCGTGTGTATCAAAACTATAATCTGATAGACGACACCCTTACGGTGCGTCCCCGCCTCGCTTCCGATTGGATAAAGGATATCTATCAAACCGACTTCTACGTACGCCTCTTTGCTCAGAATGAGGGCGTTCTTAAGATTGAAGAGTTTCAGGAAGTGAGTCGTTTGATAGAGGTCATCATCGGCGGTGTTTCGGCGGCAATCGATCATGATGCGCTCACCATCACGGTAGTCCTTCCTGCAGGAACAACCAAGGCGCAGATAATCAAAGCCGTTAAGAATGCAGAGATTCATTATGAGGCTTATAATGGTGAGAAACCGGCAATCAATAATACTGCCAATAAATTGACTTTTGGTGACAAGACCTACAAGATTTCCGCCACGGTTGCGCCTTCGGCGGGTAACTCCGATGCTACCTTGAGCAGCATCACTGTGGATGGTTATCCGTTGGATGGTTTCTTGGCTTCTACGTTGGAATATACCGATGTGGAGGTGACAACTACTGTGCCTGTGGTTGAAGCGCAGCCCACTGTATTAACCTCTTCGGTTGAGATAACGCCAGCATCTTCTCTTCCTGGAACGGCGACCATTGTGGTTACTGCCGAAGCAGGAAATACGCAGACTTATACCCTTTATCTCATTGCGGGGCGGAGCAGAGATGCTTCTCTTGCTTCTCTCACTATAGACGGCAAGCCTTTCCCGCTGACGGAAGGAGAAACGAGTTACCGCACTGCAGTTACCAAACTGCCTGTTGTGGAAGCCACAGCCACCGATCCTGCCGCCACTGTGCTTGTAGAACAGGCAAAGGGAGTACCTGGTTTTGCGCAGGTGCGTGTCACTGCCGAGGCGGGCAATGTACAGAACTATACATTCAGTTTTGTGATGGATTCTCGCTTTGAACCCTGCTTGGAAGCCACTCCCTCGCTTACGCTTGGCGAACCTGTCGCATTGTCTGTGTCTAAACCTGATGCGGTTTACAATATCCCTGTGAAAGATTGGGCAGAGCAGCATATTCGTTTCTCTTGGGATGCCGGTGCCGATTTGATGGTGTATGCTGGAACGTCCTGTTTCTTCGACCCCACAAATCCCGATGAGACGCTGTTGGATAGTTTCTTGTTGGCAATACCCAAAGGAGAGACCTCTCGGCACTTCGATTTCCGTCCTGCCGACCTCAGAGATTTGGCTCATCGGTCACTTGATGGCACACTGTATCTGCGTTTCCGTATTCTTCGGGATGGCAACCTCACTCTGACGGAATGGACTGAAAACTGCCTTACGCAGAGCGTTTTGTTGGATTTGCCGTCACGGAATACCATTGTGGCAGATGCTCGCGGGAAGTATAAGATCTATTTGCCCGACTGGAAGAACAAGATGGTGCAACTCAAATGGGAAGGAATCTCTGATGTTACTATGTTTGTGGCTGATGATTGCAATTTCTATCTGACACCCGATAATATACATGTCTTGCAACCCTCTCCTTTCAGTTTTGCAGCAGGCAAAGACTCACTGACGATTACTCCTGAGATAACTTCTCTATGGAACTATTCTGCCGATGGTGGTTTCGTCTATGTCCGCTTTGTAAACGATGTGGAGGGTGTCCTTTCGCTGATGGATATAACGGAGCATAGCGGAGAAACGGCATTGATTGACCAAGATGCTGACAGTTGGTATTGCTATCGTCTTGACGCCGGTTGGCAGGTAGTGGCAAAGCAACCTGTGAAACTGACAGTCTACACCTTGACTGGTACATTGTTGCAAACCATCTGTTTGCAGCCTGATGTCCCTGTCTTGTTGTCGTTGCCTCGAGGTGTATTTGTGTTGAGAACTATGGATGAAGTGAAAAAACTGATCAACTGATATGAAAAAAAATATTGGTATACTACTTCTTTTGTTTGTCTTGGCAGGGCAAACTCAGGCTCAGGTTCAGGCTGCACCAATACTCTCTTGTGAACAATGGAACAAACTTTGGAATGTGACCTACTATTGCGATTGCAAGGACAATTCCATCCCTTTTGCTTATGGCATCGATACCGTGCTGAACGATACAACGTGGTACACCGCCAAGTTGCTCGATATCCAGCAGGGGCTTACCGCCTATTGGTTTTCTACAGGTTCTGTGGATATTGATATCTTCCCGTTATGTACATCGCAACAACCTTTGCTTTCCACTACCATATCCAAGAATCGTGCCTACAATGTAACTTCCGACTATATTAATGAGAAACTGGAGTCCTTGGGCGGTAGTACTTCGGAAACAATTAAAAAGATGGATATACATATCCGTGTAGTTCCGCAAGCGGGAGTTTCGGGGCGTGTAGTGATGACTTCTTACGATGAAGGGTATCACTCTACGTGCGCTAACCCCCTTCCGTTGCACTACAATATGGCGTATGTATTGAGCCATCCTGACAACATATATCAATTGGACTATACTGCGGCTCCGCAAGAAATGGCAGTACAATGGATCCAGAAAGACCGCAAGCCTGTAGATATAGAAGTGGCTATGGGAACATGTGATGCGCCTGCCTTTATGACTGCTCGTCTCACTGACTCTGCGCACGTGTGGTTACCTCAATTGACTCAGTTGGAGAATGCCTGCAGACAGAATCAACCTCTTTTCTTTCGTTTCTCTGCTAATGCAGTGGGTAGGGTCTGGTTCGTCTCTCCGTTCACTAAATATGAGGGTAGGGTGGATACGACGCTCTGTCAGGGACTCTCTTTGCAGTTGTCGGATACGCTCCTTTCGCAAACGACGGTTTATGTCGATACATTCTATCTGTCACGTACCGATTCATTGCTGTTGACCACCTATAATCTGACAATCACTCCACCTGTAGTTGAATATGATACGATGGAGGTCGAATCCACAAAGTTTCCTTTTCTCTACAAAGGGCAGGGAAGGGTTAATCGCTATGGTTCCTTCGAATATCTTATCCGCACTGACGGAGAATGTGATAGAAAGATCGAACTGACAGTGAAACAACCTGTGACGACTTTGGTGGATATATTGCCTTTGTCTTTTATTGTCCGCCCCACGGTTGCAATGGTAGGACAGAGTATTACGGTTTTCCTTGAAGAAACTGCGTTATTGCGTGTGTATGATATGTTAGGTAACCTTGTGTTGGAGCAATGGCATGAAGGTGGAATATCTTCTTTTGTGCTATCTTCCCGTGGTAATTATGTATTGCAATTGTCTACAGATGAAAGTCTGCGGCAAACGCGTATTGTGGTGCAATAACAACAATGAGAATATATAATAATTGAATAACTAACTAATAATTGTGCAACAATGAAAAAACTTGCCTCTCTTTTGCTGGTGATGTGCATGGGCATTCTTTGCGCATTTGCCGGTTCTGGGATCTCTTCTTCTGATCCTATTGATTTTGATTGGCTTGCAGGAAACGATCATCCTGGTAATGGCAACGCCCTTTGGTATAAAGTGGATCTAAGTGCCGTACCGGATGGTAGTGATATCTTGCTCTATTTGAACAACCTCTCCACTTTGGAGACTGCAACAGTGACGGCTGAACCGTATGTGAAGTTAGGTGCTTTCCAATCACTTAATGAGGCTACTACCAAGCAGATATTGCCCAATAGAAATTATGCAATGAACTTGGCAAACTCAACGATTACGGCACTGAATGTAGATGCTGTCTATATCTTGCTGAAAGCGGATGAGCCTGTTCGTTTCTCGGCAGAGCCTGTTGAACAGGGTGAGAAAGACTTGGACTGTCTTAATGCACCGCTCTTTGATTACGCAGGTGTAACGCAAACTGCTGCAGATGCATGGTATCGGGTTGATTTGACTGATGTCAAGGCCGATCCTGCAAAAACGGTGAAAATCTCTGTGCAGAACATGGCAACCTCGGCTGCAACAGTTGTTGCTGGATTTAGTTTCGACTGTCCTTCTTCAGGATTGTCTTCCTACACGGCTACAATTGCTGCAGGCACAACAAGAGAAAAAACATTGGATAGAGCAATGATCGATATAGTCGCTTCCGATGAAGTCTATGTGAAAGTTAATACAACACAGAGGATTCATATTAAGGCGGACATCGTTGATGCGGACATTCTTCCTTCAACTTCTGTTCCGGCTTCTGCAATAGATTTTGCTTTGAATACGGAATATACCAATTCTTCGGAACAATGGTATAAGATTACGGTAGCAGATTTGTTGCAGGATAAGAAGCAGGTGGAACTCACCCTGAGCAATACTTCTGCTTCCTTGGCGCATATTACGGCAGATGTGGCTGTGTCAGATCCCTATACTTCACTTATATCTCGTTCCATCAGTCTTGGTAGCAAACAGATTCTTGTAAAGGATTTGGCACGTAATCTGATTAAAGAGATAGAGAATAATACGTATGTATGGGTTCGGCTTCGTTCCGATGCTCCTGTCACTTTCTCTGCGCGTCTCAAAAATCGTACGGAAGGAACTGCTTGCCGTTCTGCAAAAGTCTTTGATTGGACATTGGGGGCAATGCAGAATGCAGAATCTTCCTTGTGGTATGCAGTGGGAATTACTGATGCCAAGAGTTTGGTCAATGGCGACAAGGATATTCTTGTTACGGTGGAAAACTTGTCTTCCTCGGTGGCAACATTGTCGGCTTCTGTTGCATTCGATTGTCCTTGCTCTGCTACAACGGATTTTACTCGTACTATTGCTGCAGGTGCTACCATTGAGAAACGTCTGGAAAATGCACTGTACTCCAATCTTACGACTGATACGGTATTCATTGGTCTCACAACCGACAGGAACATACGTATTACGGCCAAATTGGTGCCGTCTGTTGCATCTGACAACGATTGTGCTTCCTCTGTTACGTTCGATTGGAAGAACGGGCATCATCAGACTGCAGGAAAAACGTGGTATTATGTGGATTTGTCCCCTGTTTGGGCAATGAATGATACCGTGCCGCAGATTGTTGTAGTAAACGAAGGAACGGGTGTGGCAACTGTTAGTGGCGAACTCTCTTTTGATTGCCCTGGCAAAAATGCGGTCACTCGTCTTATGAAACTTTCTGCAGGAGAAGAATATGTAAAGGCTGTCACACGCGATATGTTGGAATCTCTTAGCAATCCGGAGTTGTATATTGGTGTTGATACGGATCAACCCTTGCATATTTATGTCAATCTGCAAAAGGAGAACCAAGGGCTTTCATGTCGTACCGGAGTAGATTTCGATTGGGAAAAAGGACATACGCAAAAGGCTTCTTCAACTGTTTGGTATAAGATTGGTCTTACCCGTGTAAAGGAAACTGCACCTTTGGCTGCTACTGTGGGTATCATCAATAAAGATGCTCAAGCGGGTAACGTTACGGCGGATATCTATTTTGATTGCAATAGTGATCCTGTGGCAACCTATTCAATGAATCTGGGCGCTTCGGGAAAAAGAGAAGTGAAGTTGGAGCGTGCCACAATCTTGAGCCTGAAACCTGATACGGTCTATCTTTGTCTCACGACGGCTCAAACCGATAGCGTCTATGCCTTCACCTATGATGATACGCCAATGACTCCCATAGAGGCTTGCGATGGAGCCGAATTGTTGGAATATAATGTGGATATTCCTCAATCGGCAGGCGAACAATGGTATAAAATGAGTGTATATCATTTGCAAAACTTTACCAGTGGCGATGCAACAGTGAAAGTGACAAATGGGGCAGAGGCTAATACCATTACTGCCGAAGTCGCTTTTGAATGTCCTGTCGTATCGCCAATGACCGACCGGACAAAGACCTTTGCTGCATTGCAGTCTTATAGCAAAGTCTTTTCACGTGCTTTGATTGATAATATAGCAGGGGATACTGTCTATGTGCGTGTAATTTCTTCTAAGGATTTCTCTTTCCGCGTGGAATTGTCCGATGAGCGAGGGCAGGTCTGCTCGGCTCCTATTCTCTTCGATTGGGATAACGGAAATATACATCCTGCCGACAAAACTCTTTGGTATAAGGTGAATCTGGATACACTCCGAAACAACCCTGACAAAGATTTCCAACTTAATGTGGAGAATCTTGCAGATAATAGCATTTCGGCATCGGCAGAGATTCACTTCGATTGCGATGATGAACCTTTGGCTTCTTTCAATTATAATTTTGCGCCTAATGAACTCAAGTATAAGATTGTCGATCGCACTTTTATGGAGCAAATGGGGTGGCCTATCATGTTGATAAAGTTCTCATCCACCGGTGGAGATGCACATATCACAGCCGAACTGGTTGATGCACTGCCGGATAAACGTGATACTCTGATAGTGGATACTGTGACATGCAAGGGAAATACTGACTTCCAAATCATACAGACAGGAAGTATTCATACGGTGGTAACTGATACGACTTTGGTGGATAGTCTCCGTTTTACTTATACTGATGGACCTCTCACTATGCAAGGCGACTCGATTATCATCTACAATGTCAGAGTTCTCCATACTGCTCCGGCACAATATCCTGCCGAACTTTTGGCGTTGCCGATTATTGCCGGTAAAGCAATTGATGTGACCACTGCACATACCGCGGTTCTGAATGCCTTGGATTCCTATACAGGTTCGACGCCCAATCCTGTTAGCGGCTTGGATTCACTATATTCTCCTATTGCGTCACTTGTTTGGCAGCAGCAGTTGGTGGAAGGCGGACCGTTCGTACCTCTCAACACAACGGCATTGCTTGATACGCGGACAAAGATGGTTACGCTGCGTTATCGTTATGAGACGGAGTGCCAGGGAGGAGGTGCAAGTACTGCAATGCAGATACCGGCTGATGAACCTCTTCGTGAAACGCTTGAGATAGCGGAGATAGTGGAAAACGGAACATCTTTCACAACACGTACGGGTAAAATCTTCACCATTACGGAGGATACGGTTATCAACGATACGGTATTCAACCTTCCTCATGATGAATATACGCTTAAGGATTCTGTCTACCACTATACCATTACGCTTGACAGAGGAATTGAGCATCTCATCAAGGATACGGTTTGTATGGGTGATACCTATACTCCTGTATATGGAACACAAAGGCAAATCAATGAGAACACAAGTTGGACTGAGACGGAACATACGGCAGCAGGAAAGCATATCTATAAGTACGATATTCGGGTGAAATCTACAGCTCCTGCACAATATCCTTCGGAACTGACGACTCTGTCTGTTACGGCAGGTAAGGCAGTGGATATTGCAGAGGCGGAGACTGCAGTCCTCAATGCTCTGAATTCCTATGTAGCATCTGTTCCTGATCCTGTTAGCGGCTTGGATTCAGTTTATGCTGAAGTAACTACCCTCTCGTGGGAACAACAAGCGGCGGATGGTTCTCTTTTTGCACCTCTTTCAAGCAATTTGTTGGATACACGGACCAAATCTGTGGTATTGCGTTATACTTATACAACCGAATGTGGTGTTTCTCGGACATCTTCAATCGTTGCTTTGGAGGCTGCAGAGCCTTTGCGTGAAACCGTTGAGATAGCAGAAATTGTAGAAAACGGAACATCTTTTACAACGCGTACAGGACAATCTTTCACGATTACTAAAGATACGCTTGTTTCCGATACGGTATTTAATCTTGTTCACGATGCTACCACGTTAAAGGATTCTGTCTACAACTATAAGTTCACCTTGTATATTCCGGTCGAAAAGAATATTATGGATACGGTATGTGCAGGTAGTGTTTATACTCCTGAATATGGCACTCCGGCGCAAATCAATAAGGATACCACATGGACAGAGATAGAGTATGCGGGAACGGAAAAACGCATTTATAACTATAGTGTCTTTGTTTACACATTGCCGACTACATCTGCGCTGCCTGATGAAACCTCGTTCGTATTGCCGATCGCTGTTTGCGGTCAACCGGTTGCCACTGCCGCTGCTACAACTTCTTTGGAATCTGCTTTGCTCCAGAGAAGAACTGCAGGAGACTTTACGGCTCCTGTTAGCGCAGTTCTTTGGGAATTGCAACTCGGGACGGAATGGAAACGTATCAATGTTGCCGAACCCGTCGTGAAAAATATGGACGATGTCAATGTACGCTACCTTGTGGTGACGGCTTGCGATGACACCATTCGGAGCAAAGCCTTCACGCTTGTAGTGGAAGAGCCTACAGCGGATAATGTCGCGGAGTATGCCGATATGCCTGCGGTTAGCAAGTACGATGGCTGGCTTCTCATGATCAATCTGAATGCTATCAATGCAAAAGGATGGAATCCTACCGAAGAACAAGTCAAATGGTTCCGTGTGGTAGGGCAGTTGGATAATGCTTCCAACGGAGAAACCGATGATGAGTTCCTTTCCACAGGCTATTACTATACAAACGGAGAAAAACTGATTGGCGACTATTATGCTACCATCGGGTGGGGTATCACTCAGGATGATCCTTGCGGAGCCACCTTGCGTACTGTTACTCTCACGTGTGCCGACGAGGCGTCAACTGCATCGCTTGCACCTTCAGTCGTTTCACCGGGCGAAATAATAGAGATTAAGGGACTTGACCCTATGGAAAACTATTCGCTGGATATCTACAATCTTGCAGGAGTCGTGGTCGAAACGATTACGCTGAATAGCGAAGAAGATCATAATATCAAGGCACAAACAACTCCTGGCTACTATATGGTCAAGGTCAAGGGGGCTGGACAATGGCAAACGCTTAAGTACATCGTTAAATAAGGAGGAATGAATATGAAAACATGGATAAAATATCCTTCAATCAAGGAAACCAAGAGTCTTGTTGTGTGTGGAGTGCTTGCATTGGTTGCGGCTCTGCCGGCGATGGCTCAGGATGCTGATACGCATACTTTGCAAGTAGGCGATACTGTCACTATCAAGCCTGGAACAAAAGCCTATCTTACTGGGGAAAAACCCAGTAAGTGGGTGTACAATTATCGTCATGTCATTCAGCAGGTAGGTGGCATACGCTTTCCAGAGGGAATCTTGCTTCGGGGCATCTATTCTTGGATGGCCCCCGAGAACCTGCAGTTCGTGGCACGGCAAGACACGGTGAAACCTGTTTTTATGGAAAGTGAAGACGAGGCGGCCGAAAGTGCGTCAAAGCAGGCTCTTATAGAAAAAGAGACAAGCGGGCAGACTGAGGAACTGAACACTATTCTTCCTAACGAAAGTCTGTGGAGAATGAAGCAGAAACAGGAGAAAAATGTTTCGGAAACACAGGCTGAATCGGATTCAACCGTAGTGGAAGGGCTGCCGGAAACGGAAGAAGCACAGGAAGAGGTGAAAACGGACAATAACCGCATGATGTCTCACCATCGTTTCTCTGTCGGTGTTCGCGGAGGTGTTGCCTCGCTGATGCATGAAACCGATGTTATGGGCAATTGGCGTGCAGGTTTTGACGGCTTGCTCGATTTGCAATACGCTTATTATGCAGGACGGAAGGATGGTAAGAAAGTCAATCTTGGTGTTATCACGGGAGTTTCTCTCGGTTGGGCTCAGTCCGGTCTCCGTTCTGGCGTGGATACGGCTTACACGGTGGCGACATCCGATGGAAACATCGATTATACCGTCTCTGCAAAACAGGTGGATGAAAAAGATGGGCAGTTGCAAGTGGAAATTCCTGTAATGTTCTCCTTGCTTACCGAAAACGGATTCTTCTTCAATGTCGGTCCAAAGGTTGTATTGCCGGTTTATAGACATTTCAATCAGAGTATTGCTACCCCCGACATCAATGCCTATTTCCCTGAGGAAGGTGTTAATGTAAGCAATGAGGTGATTACGGGGAAAGTGACTGATGATCAACTGAAAACAAAAGGCAAATGGAATGGAAGTAAACTGAATCTTATGCTCACTGCCGAGTTGGGCTATGAGTGGGCTTTGCGCAATGGGGGGGCGCTCGGCTTGGGCGCGTATGCCAACTATTCTGTGTACGACCTCTATAAGAACGACACTTCCAATAAGAGCCTTATCAATGTTGCTGCTCCCTCGTCTGCCGCTCCTGCAACGGTGGATATCCTTTCCGCAACCGATACCTATGCCAAAGGGCTCGGATATTTCGATTGCGGGGTGAAACTCGTATATCATTTCCAATTCTTGAAGAAATAACGGGTTTTCCTCATGTCGGCTGAAAAGAAAGGCTTGCCTTGTTGGGCAGGCCTTTTTTTTTGTCACCTTGCAGTTGATGTGGATTGTTGTTGCCAATCCGTAGCGGGTTTCGCTCTGTTCTCCCTTCTTGCTCTTGTGAATAGGCTGCATATTGTTCCCTTGTGGGGTGCAGGAATGAGAATTCCGTTTAGCCGGTCTCAACGACCCCTGAAGCACCCCTCGACGGGAGACAGGAAAGATAAAGGGGAAAAAGGAACCTCGTTTTCGGGAGAGAATGGGGAAGCCGTAGCCTTTTCTCTTGAAATGGGTTACCCTGGTCCCGTGAACGGGAAAGTTGCCAAATGGCAAACCGTTTGTCCTTCCCTATAGGAGTGTAACTGGAAAATATCTCAATTTGTACACAATAAACACCTATTTTTTGCCAATCATACATTGCAAACCTCGGAAAAACGAAGTATCTTTGCAACGTGGAATCAGGTAGGAGAAGGATGAAAAAACTTGCTCTTGTTGCCTGTTGAATATAGGATAGTCTGAAGTCAAGCCGTCTATGTTGGAAGCATTCTATAAAACACATGATTACCTTTTGCAGCATCTCGATGTCCCTGTACAGCGTCTGCTTATGAAAGAAATCAATTGGCAGGACAGGCTGATTGCTGTCAAGGGTTGTCGTGGTGTGGGTAAAACCACATTCCTGCTTTCCTATGCCAAGGACTATTATGGAATTTCCAGAGAGTGCTTGTATGTAAATTTCAACAATTTCTATTTCTCTCGTAATTCGTTGCTGGAGTTCGCTGGGGAGTTCGTTCAGCATGGCGGTAAACTGCTGTTGCTTGACCAGACTTTCAAATATGAACATTGGGCGGAAGAAATCCGTGCTTGTTACGACAGGTTTCCTCAACTTCATATAGTCTTTTCCGCTTCTCCGGTGATGCGCTTGACGGAGGAAAATAACCCCTTGCACGATGTCGTGAAGATGTACAACCTGAGGGGGCTGAGTTTTCGTGAATATCTCAATCTGCAGGCAGGGCAGCAGTTTCCTGTTTATACGCTCCGTGATATAATCCTTCACCATGAGGATATCGCACGACGCATAGTGGAAAGGGTGAATCCTTTGTGGTATTTCCCTGATTATCTCCACCACGGCTACTATCCTTTCTTTCTGGAGAAACAAAACTTCCAGGAAGCACTGCTTAAGATAATGAACATGATTCTGGAAGTGGATGTCCTTCTTATAAAGCAGATTGATGTCACCTATCTGCCAAAAATCCGGCAGTTGCTCTATGCTTTTCTGGAGGATTCTCCTTGCCAGTTGAATGTGTTGAGCCTTTCCGAGCAGTTGGGAATGTCGCGTGCAACCATTATGAACTATATCAAGTATCTCAAAGACGCACGTTTGCTCAATCTGCTCTATACACCCGAAAAACAATATCCCTTGAAGCCGCAGCGTGTTTATATGCAGAACACCAACCTGCTCTTCTCTTTGCCTACGCGTCAGGTGGAGCCGCAAGCCGTGGCGGAAACTTTCTTCTACAATGCGGTGCATGGCAACCATAAGGTGAATGCTACCGACCGCAATGCACTCTTTGTAGTGGATGGGGTCAACTATTTTAATGTGTCGGCACGACCTTCCGTCAAACCTTCCTACAGAATGACGGCAGTGGCTGATTTGAAGGTGGGAGAGGGAAACAAAGTGCCTTTGTGGCTCTTTGGATTCTTGTACTGATGATTATGAAATAACTACAATAACTAACTTATTTATCGTATGAAAGAGAAAAAGTTTATTACTTGTGATGGTAACGCTGCTGCGGCACATATCGCGTATATGTTCACCGAGGTAGCGGCAATCTATCCTATCACGCCATCTTCGCCTATGGCAGAGAACGTAGACGAGTGGGCTGCTGCCGGGCGTAAGAACATGTTCGGCGAGACAGTGATGGTTCAGGAGATGCAGTCAGAGGGCGGTGCTGCCGGGGCAGTACACGGTTCGCTGAATGCAGGTGCACTGACCACTACGTTTACTGCTTCGCAGGGTCTGTTGTTGATGATTCCGAACATGTACAAGATTGCGGGCGAATTGATTCCTACTGTCTTCCACGTATCGGCTCGTACACTGGCAAGCCACGTACTTTGTATCTTTGGCGACCATCAGGACGTGATGGCATGCCGTCAGACCGGTTTCGCTATGCTCGCCGAGGGTAGCGTACAAGAGGTAATGGACCTCTCCGGTGTGGCTCACCTCTCTACTATCAAGAGCCGTGTGCCGTTCCTCAATTTCTTCGACGGTTTCCGTACCAGCCACGAGTATCAGAAGATTGAAGTTGTGGATATGGAAGATCTCCGTCCACTCGTAGATATGCAGGCTCTGCAAGAGTTCCGTGACCGTGCACTCAGCCCGATGCACCCGGTTATGAAGGGTATGGCGGAGAACCCCGATGTTTTCTTCACGCACCGTGAGAGTTGCAACTCATACTACGATGCTGTGGCTGACATTGTGAGCGACTATATGGACAAGATTTCGGAGATTACCGGCCGCAAATACCGTCCGTTCAACTACTATGGTGCTGCCGATGCAGAGAATATCATTATCTGTATGGGGTCGGCTTGCGAGGCTATTCGCGAAGTGATTGACTATGAGGCTGCCAAGGGCAACAATAAGTTGGGTATGATTAACGTACACCTCTATCGTCCTTTCAGCCTGAAATACCTCAAAGAGGCACTGCCCGCTTCGGTAAAACGTATCTGCGTGCTCGACCGTACCAAAGAGCCGGGCGCTAACGGTGAACCGCTCTACCTCGATGTAAAAGACGCTCTCGATGAACTCGGATTGAACAATATCCTTGTTGTTGGTGGTCGCTATGGATTGGGCTCGAACGA
>JBNMIS010000041.1:0-17434 GCA_050873385.1 Bacteroidales bacterium
GGGTGCTATGCTACGGGCAAACAGGGCGGACGGATTGACCGTTGTTGCGATTGTTGTTGTTCCTGTTCACGTTGTCCGAATTGAAGTTGAGGTTCCACGCGTTGTTCGGGTTGTTCTCGTTGAGCGACGAAGACCAATAGTTGCCGTTGTTGCCGACATTATTGAGATTCGTGTCGTTACGATAGCCCGCAGCGGGAAGAAAACGCTCTTGCTGTCGGCAGTTGCCTGATACTCGTGCAGAAAAGAATCATCGAAGAAGCCAAACTGCATTTTCGTCTGTTTCACAAAGGCACTGCCTCCATGACGAACTGCCTATGAACCCTCTCAAAGGATATGTGATAAGTTTTGTTTTATTTCCGATAAGAAAAGCATTGCTTCCATAGGCGTTTTTTGCTCTATAGGGAAAGCGAGTATTTGCTGCATGATTTCCGTCAGACGCATAGGTGCACGGGCAGCATCGATGATGCTTTCTTTGTGTGCGTCCTTTTTGCTTTCCGACAAAGGCACACTTTGTTTCCAGTTGTTGAACCTCTCTTGTTCTTCATCCGCTGACGAGATTATCGGATACAAAGTTTCGGGCAAAGCAAACGTAACACTTTTGTCCTCTTGCACGATAGCAGCACAGCCTTCCGGCGTATATTTTTGCAAACTGGTCAATGGGAAACCACAAAAGACAATGCTTTCCTCTTGCCCTTTCACGTTGCGCCGAGTGGGTTTGAGCAGGCTGATATACGTAATAACAAGCCACGCACTCCGCTCATAAGCACGATAGAATGTACCTTCTTGAAAAAGATGGACTTGCCGACATTCCATATCGGTTGTACGTTGTTGTTCTATCTCTAATATATCTTTCAGGTGTGCCATTTGTATTTTTTATTTACGTTAAAAGTTTCCAAACGTCGTAAAAAGTTTCTGCCGATTGCGCCGGTTAGCCTGCTCCGCAGGCGCGCCACCGGCAGAAACTTTTTTGCGTGTGTTGCGTGTTCATTGCCCGTATGAGAGGGTTCTACTGCTACGGGCAAACAGGGCGGAAGGATCGACCGTCGCCGCGACCGTTGTAGCTCATGGTCACGTCGTCCGAAATGAAGATGAGGTTCCACGCGTTGTAAGGGTAGTACTCGCGGAGCGACGAAGACCAATAGTAACCGATGTCGCCGACATTACTGAGACCCGTGTCGTTACGATAGCCCGCAGCGGGAAGAAAAATAGAGTTGCTATTGGTCTTGCTTGTTACTTGGTAACCGTTTACGCCATTTTGCGTGGTCCACGTCCATGTGCATTGCTCGCGCAACTCTGTCCACTCGGCATCGGTCGGCATACGCCAACTGCCACCCCAATTCATGTGAGCGGCATCGTCTTCGGGTTCCAAAGTGGTCTTGTTATCGGTAAAACCATTATCGCCGTAACTTACATCGTTGCAGTACTTGGTGAGTTTGTTATAATTGCCATTGGCGTACTTGTAAGTAATCCAAGAATAGTCTTCTTTGGGCAAGATTTCTCCCCACGCATAGTAGTTGCCGTAATCTTCAGGTTTCTCGGCGCCGACATTGCACGATGCCCACTTGATGCCGCTTGGCAGACCGAGGTCAACGGCTTGCACATCAGCAGGCGCAGGTACATAGCCCCCTTTATACCCATTCTTACTACAATCGTCATAGACATTGTAGTTCCATACATCATCCGCCCACGCTGACACTCCCATCAGCAGGGCGATACTTAGTAGTACTTTTTTCATAAATTTGTCATTTAGTTATTAGAATGTATTTATTTGCGAATCCAATGTATCACTTTGGTGATATTCGTTAGCGTAAAATCCCACAAAATAGCAGACGGACCACCTGTTATTCCCTCTCCTAAACCTTTCGCAAAGGCTTTTACTATTTCCAATACAGCCGTTTGCAGAGTAATACTTTTGTCTTGTTTCTGAAAAGCAGAAAGAATATCCTGCTTCTCTTGTTCGGAAAGCATCGTTTTCGTCAGCAAATAGGTCAGATTGTCAAGACTGATGACCATTATTTCCGAATTAAAGGAACGATCTCCAAAACGACCATCTTTCTTAAGCAAGTTGTCTATATAAAGGTACAATCCTTTATTTTCCATAACAAACTCAACATGTTGCTCATCCTTCATTTGTGGTTTGGCAATCTTCAATAGTTCGCGGAACTGCTCATTATAGGAATTCATCTCCGGCTGCAGATACTTAAGGTCTGCTTCATATCTCAACCGTTTAATTTTGGACTGCGGGATTTTTAGTTTTACACTCAGTTCGTAATCATTCAGATTGCGATACTCATCTTTTTGAAGCATACAATACAAGATGTACACCTCAAAATCATTTTTGTTCATGCTTCCCCAACCTCGTTGAAGATACATTTCGAAGAATGAATCTGTCATAGATATTAAATATTTATGCCTACTCTTGAATGGGATTTTCGGCACACTCCCTATTATCGTATTTGTTCACATATAGGTACACAAAAAACGCGGACTTCTGTTAGTAAATCCGCCATTGTGGTCCTGAGAAAACCGTGTCATCGAAAATACATGCAGAAACCCACGCGTGTATATCGTACATACGCATACCTACGACAGGTACACGCAAGTGTGGATACACCCATGAGCATCTACTAATGTCTTGCTATCGAATGACTTGTTGAAATTTCTCAGGTTTCAATGGTCGATTTGCAAGCGTTAGTAAACGCCGTCGCGTTCGGCAAATAGTTGCAATAACCGCCGACTACATCGGCGGTGGACAACTATTGTCTCCGCTCTCCCCACCACAACCTTGCGCAGGTTGCGTTGGGGACCCCGAAAGTTGCCAAACGCATTACTATGTCCACAAAGCCCACCCAACCGCTTTCTCTGTTCACCGCTGTGTCCGTCATCGAAAGCCACCGCGTGGGTCTTTGCATTTGCTGACCATTTTTATCGTCCGCCAGCAAGGACGAGTATTTCAATCCCCAATCTCCCAAGACAAGAAAGATTGGGACTATTGTTTATAACTTTTTATTCTTCAATTCCCGTTGCAAATCATCATAAACATAGCCGACACTCTGGTAATACAAGCCGGAAGCAGTGTTCTGAAGATTGCGGAAAGTGGCGGAATTATACACTATATCCAAGGCTTGCTCCATAGAGCAATGCTGTTCCTCAATGAGGATTTGTGCCAAAGCCGCCGTCATATCCTCTTTCATACATTGTATTTGACCATCTGTCAGCATATAAACGTCAATGTTTGGAGTGCTTTATCGCTCCCGAATATGTCTGAACCGTGGTACAACCTCATCGCAATGTTCCTCCATAATTGGCACACACTTGAATCAGATTGTCCACGTTGTCATCAAAAGACAAGGTGTGAAGGATATTGTAGTGCCGGAAATAATAGTCCAAGCCCTTGTACTGGCGGATATAATTGTATGCCGCGCTTTGCGGTATATCAAAACGGGCAGCAAACTCCGCCACCAATGCCACCAAGAAATTCAATATGTTTCTATCTAAACTTGACATAGATACCTATTCTTTATCGCTGTAAAGTTACTTATTTCTTGTAAGATATGCAAATATGTTACAAGATTGTGAACCCGCTCCCGAAAGTCACCGCGTGGGTCTTTGCATTTGCTGACTGTTTTTATCGTCCGTCAGCCTACGGACAAAATTCCACTATTTAGGAACTTTGCCTTGCAAAGATACTACATTTTTTTGATTTATGAACATTGTATCGGTACGACTTCTCTTCACCCGACACACAGCAGATGACAATTCTTTTCCGTTTTTCTTTCGATCATGCAAAAGAAAAGAAAGACATACCAAACTCCTGGAACATCTCGAACTTCTATAATGTCTGGAACAACTATCATTCAACGCTGGCACGAGAGTCAGCGAATTTGCCACTTTCGGCATTGTGTCGGGTATCAAAAATGGAGCGGGGATTTCGGAAAGCGGAGATACAGTCTGAGCGTAGCGAGTTGCGTCTCCGCCGAAATCCGAGCGACCTGTATTTTTGGCAACACCCGAATGAAGTTTTCTTTTGAGTGAAGTCCGATATAGCCCCTCTGCAGGGAATTTGGGAAGTCTCTTAAAGGGCTGTTTAATGCCCTAGACCTTCTCGAACAACTAGGATTTCTATAAACCCCTCCTGTGTTAATGAATTGGTAGGTCTTATGGACAGCGTCTGTAATGCTCTCTTAATCCCTATACCCTGTATCTAATCTCTATCACCCAACCTCTATTGTGACTGTATTGTGGTCTTGATGCGATTGCCCTGGTGCGCCTTTTCTTCGCCCGAATGAAGTTTGCCTGTAAGTAAAGTCTGACATAGCCCGCTCTGTAGGGGGTTGGAGGAGTCCCCGTGACTTCTTTCCCTCCGATCACACAAAAGAAAAGAAAGAATTGCCCGATCCCCCTGGAGCATCTTGAATAACTGGAATGCCTAAGGATAAAAATATTCAAAAGCATATTTTGAAATATATCGGGAACTCACTTTCTGCTTCTGGTAGAATCATTGCAAGCAAATTCAAAATGGAATACTTCATTGAGATCTCAACGACCCCTCAAGCCCACCTCATCGACTCCTCATCGAGATATCAATAATACAGATGTTAACCCATCCTTTGGAGGGGATGGGGAGGTCTGAATTGTCCAATCGTAAATAATCTGACTCCTCAATGGGAAATCAAGGAACGGTTCAGAATAGGAATAATGTTTTGTAGGTAGTGATTGATAGAACCATTGAGTCAGATAATGCTTTAATGGGCAATTAATGAACTTAATGGAGCCCTTGCCCGATCACACATTAACGGCTTATTATAAACTATAACATTCTATCAAGTCAAAAATTGGCACTAAATAATAATTGATAATCAATGAATTAGATTGATATTTTTGTTTGTATGATTGTTTATATAGAACAATGCGATGATACTCTTGTGGCACATAAGTACAAGTATGTTTCACGATTGTTTTACAGGAAAATGGTAGAAAATATATCATGTAACAATTTTATACAAACAAAAAGATGGCAACATTCAAAGCAGTCGTTCAACGGCATCAGGAACGCAGGGACGGAAAGTTTCCTGTCAGTATTCGAGTTACCCACAATCGTAAGGTTTGCTACATCTCCACGGGGTTGTATTGCAGCAAAAGCCAAATCAACAAAAAGACTTTTGAGATTAAAGACCAGTTTGTACTTACACGAACCTGTCAGACTATTCTCGGTTATGAAAAACGCCTTCTCGAAATTGATACCGAGACTTTGCGGGCAATGGATATAAAAGACTTATGCAGTTGGTTCAAAACTTCGGTACAGCAAATAGATTATTTGGCATTTTGCCACTCATTGATAGAGCAGGACAAAAATAAATGGCGTAGGTTACATTGTGTGTTGCGTATCATTCGGGATATGGGAATAGACAGAATGAACGCAACGGACTTTACGGCAAGTTTTCTTCGGAGGTTCAAGGACGAATTGGATAGTCGAAATCTGACTTCCTATACAAAACAGCAATATCTGAATACCGTCTGCTGCGTATTCCGTTTGTTGCAGCAGAAATATAATACGGAGTTCCACAAGATAATCACGCACGACCCATTTGTCGGCTTGGAGAATTACAAAGTCGCTGCGTCCAAGAAACGAAGTCTCACGATGGAGCAATTACGGCAATTCTTCACGCTGACGGGCGAGACCGAAAAGGAGCAAGTGGCATTGGATATGCTCAAGATGTCGTTTTGTATGTGCGGTGTAAACTTGTTGGACTTGCAACTGATGGAATGGGACAAGTATGATATTGCCGGAAAACGTATTTCCTTTGCACGACACAAAACCAAAGACAGAGCGGGCAGCCGTGTGGAGATTGCAATCCGGTTAGAACCGGAGATAGAGACTTTAGTGCAGAAATATCTCACGTCTAAAGGACACAAACGATTGTTTGATTTTGGTAATGGTGAGCCAAGCCGCTCTTTTAACCAAAGCATTGCGAAACAATTATCCAATATATGCAAGAGACATGGGATAGAACATATCACACCTTATCAGTTTCGGCATACTTGGGCAACTATTGCTCGGAATAACTGCGATGTGAGCAAAGATGATATAGATTTGTGCCTGGCTCACGTAGGAAATAACCCAATGGCAGATGTGTATATCCGTCCCGATTGGAGCAGGATAGACCATGCAAATCGAAAGGTTTTGGATTATGTATTTTGCAAGGATAAAAAGTGCTGCAAATAGAAATTTTATCACCGTTTAATTTGCTCATATCAAATAAATTACGTAATTTTGAAGCACAATGATTGAAGATAACCCTTATAAGGTCATAGTCAAAAAATATCGCAAGCGTTTCAAGGCTGATGCAGTAGGGACTGCTGAACTTGAAGTGATAAACAAGACCACAGGCGAGATAAGAACTGCTACACAGATTGTTGGAAATCAGCGTTATTATGATACGACAGATTTTGTAAAGTTGTTTGAACCTGCTATTCTTGCAAGGATGAACAAAAATGAAGTTGCAGTATTCAGTTACCTGATAAGCCGTTTGCAGTTTGGTGGTTATGTAATGTTTGACTATAAAGATTGTTTGCAATATACGGGTTATACCTCTCGTCAAGCCATATACAGAGGATTGGTAGGTCTGACCCAGCGTGATGTGATACGCCCAAAGAAAAAAGGTGAGTGGTGGGTAAATCCTAATATCGTATATAGGGGACAAAGAGACGAGTTTGGTATAGTCGGTGTATAGATAATCGCGGAATAGAGCAGCGGAGTGCTCGCAAGTGTTACAGGCTTGAGGTCGGAGGTTCGAGTCCTCCTTCCGCAACAAGAGACAGCCTTGATAGTTTAATAAAAAACACCTGTCAGGTAAACAGGAGACGGTCGGATGAAAATACGGCACAAGGCTTTATTTTTGTATAAAGACATCGAACTGATGTGTTTTTGTGTTTTCATGGTATTAGAGGACAAGAGCGGCTCGGGAGAGTCGCTCTTGTGTCAAAGCAATCTATATAAATGGGTAAGATTAAGACTGCAACGATAGAGAATACAAAGGCTGAAAAAACAGTATAAGATTTAAGAATACATCGATGTATATATTATTCTTACGTAAGGTTGTCTAAACTTTCGCTTTCTTGGTTTGGATATAGTTATAGATTTTGCTCGTTCATCCGCCTTTATTTGAGCAGTAGTTTTCAAAGGAGTGTCGTGAAAATTGTGTATTCTTGCCAGTTCTTCTCGGGCTTTTTCGGTGGCTTTTTGTATTCTTAAACGTTCATCTTCTCGTATTGGTCGATTACCTTTTTTTCTCATACTTATTCAGCCTTTCTGTGTTCCTAATCCTATTGTTATATGTAATGGAATTTCTTTTTTCCATCCTAATGCCTTGAGAGTGCGTTTTGGTACATAAATATCCCCAAGGTTTGGTGAATCAAGTAATGGGTCTTCCAAGTGTTCTTGAAATCTCAAGTGATTTTTTGTTTCACGCTCAAACATGAAATCTACTTCAATAGTGTTTGTTGCCATAGTACTATGCAATTCCCTAATACATTGCGAGGTTCTTTATTAAACACAAGGTGCGAACTATGTGCATTGTTCTATTTCCGGGGTTCTACCAAAACCTATCCACTAAAACAAGACACATAATCCACACCTATTGGTGTGAACCACAAGTCCGTTCTCTGTGGATTGAAATTTGGTAGATTTCGGAAAAGAGAACGAGGACATCCGTCCACAACAGAACAAGTCCTTCTTGTTCCGCGTGCAAAGTTGTATAATATATTTCATTTGAACAAGAAAACTTGAACTAAAAAACATAATCATCATATAAAATGTTGTCATTTAAACAACATAATGTGTACGAAATGACAACATTTTCAAAACTTAAACTTCTCATTATAAGGCATATAAAATTCTCCCTATTCTATCTTATCTATGTACCTGTAACATACCGATATTTCTGATACCTTTTCTCAAAATTTTTCTTACCTCTACTCTTGTCAGAAACTCCCTGTAATCCGTTTGCACCCCCTCTCTCGATTTTCCCCTCCAAAACGCTATGCCTCGCGCGCGCGTGAACAAAATGCGATTTCTCCGTGTAACTCCGTGAGTTTCACATAAGTATATACCATACCTATCCATATCTCCGTCATCGTTGTGTCCCCCTCCTCTCTCTTTGTCGTCTTCGGCTTGATGTGTGGCTGAAATTACAGCAAGAAGAATTTTAACTTATTGTTTTGCAGAAAGTTAAATCTTCATTGTCTCGCTATGCTCTCTCCTTATAATACCCTTGTCGTGGGGTTATGGTCGTCGGGTCGTTTCGGTGTAAGATTGTGAATGTCGAAAGGACAACGGCAACAGCGGTTGCGGGTTCTGAGACTGGCACCATCGCAGGGGTGCATAAAACAACGCAAGTAGCATAACCAAAACGGCTTGTAAAAATCGGTTCGGTGGGATAGTCCGCAAAGTCCCCGTGCAAAGGCTCGCACGTAAAAACGGCAATCGTCTATCGTATGCGTTAAATACGTGTGCAAGGTGCAGTCTTGTACATTAAGTAAACTGCTTGTCGTGCTCAAATTATAGACATAGAGCATGGGGAATAGCCAAAATGCGGTGAAAAGGCTGGCGGGTGAAAGTCATTGTGACGAGTAGCAAGCGGCGAAGTCAGGGTGGCATATTGGTGCAACGTCGGAATAATCAAGGGACGTCCATTCTAAAAATGTGGTCTTTGATAAGGTGGAAAGTATCTGTCTGTTTGTGCGGGTGAATAAGCACAAATACAAGCGGGGCGGTTGCCGCTTGCACCTACAAATGTTTAACTATTAAAAAATACTATTATGTCAGGTATCAAATTAGCGGATATCCGCAAAGAAAACAAAGAAATGAAAACGTCTGTAAATGGTTGTATCAAGGCTCTATATGCAAATGAAGGCAAGCAGACAAAGGCTTTGCTGAATAAGTACGGCACGAAAGAGCAGGTATTTGCACTTGCTAATCGTATTAGTATGGATATGCACATCGGCAAACAGGCAGAGAAAAAAGACGGAACTTTGCGTTTCAGCAAGAGTGGTAATGCTATTATCGTAAAAGTTTCTCTCGACCTTGTTACACGCTGGTTTGTATCACATCAAGAGCAAGCCGCCACTATTGCTGAAAATATAAAAGCAGAGATAGAGACTGAAAGGCAGAAAAAGGAAAGGACTATAAAGGTTGCAAAAGCAGCGTAATCTTTCGGGTGTGGGATATTGGTTTATCCCACATTCACAAAAAAAGCCCGCAATAGTGCGGGCGTACCGCTTGCAGTGTAGCAAGCAAAAACAGAACAAACTTATGTTTACTATTAGGTTTGAAGTGTGGGTAATTAAGTTTGAGATAGTCATATCTTGGAAATAACTACCTGCCGCCCCTTTGTTAGCGCAAAGGGGTTTTCTGTTTTCGGGTACAAAGGTAATACAAATTTTTCAAACAAACTAAAACCTCACGAAGTACAGGTAAATCGTAGTACGATTATGAAAAAGATTTTTGTAGCCGTGGCAGTGGTATTGGCAGCCATGGCAAGTGCAAAGGCGGAGGTAGTGGCACGTGATACGGTGGCGTATGCGGGCGAGTATCGGCTGGAAAAGGTGGAGAAAGCGAATGAATACGGCGAAATCAGTGTGCGCTATGTGGCGTATCTGTCGGACGTGGTGAACGCAAAGGGCGAACCACGCAAAGTCAGTATCGACCGCAGAACATACGAGAGCGGGAAGATTGATGCGCTGGTGTATAACACCAACGACAGCGGCAGCAAAAAGATTGCCAAAGCCATCAATACCAAAGCAGGCAAATGAGACCCGACCGAGCGGGTATAAACAGGCATCAGGCTCGGTGCGTCCGTCCGTGAAAGCGGGCGGGGTTGTGTTTAATTAAAAACCTTGCGGGGTACAGGCAAACCGCATACGATTATGGCAAAGGCTATGGAACTGACATTCGCTTTCGAGCGCGAGACCAAAAACACCATCCGTTTTACGGAGCAAGTGGCAGACCAACTGGACACCCCGCAAATCGGGACTATCTACGTGGCAAAGGCTGCGCTGAAATCATTGGGTTGGAAACAGGGGAACACGCTGAAAGTAACGGTCAAACTCGGGGAGTAATGACGGAGATGCAGCGTGAAGCAGAAGCCCGCTTGTGCAACAGCACGGCGGGCTTTATTGTTACCGGCTTGTGCGTCATCAGTCTGGGTGTAGTGGTCGATATGTTCTGGGTGTGCATCGTCGGTTTGGTGTCGCTGGTACTGGCGGGACTGACGGCGGCTTGTATCATTGCACTGCCCGCATTTACAGACGAAGAACTGAAAAAGATTTTCAAAAACAGATAATGCTATGAGCAGATACATCAAGGGTATAGCCTCGGACATGCCGGAGGCATTGCGGGGCAAAGAAGCGGTAGTCAGGAGCGACTACTATGACATTGAAAAAGCGTGGGTGAACGACGACGGCGTGCTGTGCGTGGAGTTTGCCGACCTGGGTACGCTGCAAGCGTGGAACAGAGCATGGCGGCAGCGTTGGAACAAGTGCAACAATATGCTGGAAGCCCTGCATTTTGACACAGCCTCTTACAAAGGGGAACTCTATCTGTACGACACGGACGACTATGGCGTGTGCGACGACTGCGGAAGGATAGTAAAGGAAGGCGACCTGACGATGGTGAAAGGCGGCAACCGCGTATGCCAGGACTGCCTGGACGAGAGTTACTCTTACTGCGAACATTGCGACACGTGGTACCCGTGCGATGATATGGTGGAGATACATACGGACACTTACGGCAGGTGCGACCATTCCTATTGGGTCTGCCCGGACTGCGCCGACGAGGTGGCGCACGAGTGCGAAAACTGCGGCAAGTGGTACGCAAACGAAGTCTGCCGCTTGGGTGCGGACAACGAGTGGTACTGTGACGACTGCTGGGACGATAAGTTCGTAACGTGCTGCGAGTGCGGCGAGATATTGTGGCGGGACGATGCCTACTACGACGAGGATAGTGACCGCTGGTACTGTGAAGGCTGCTACAACGAATGCTGCCGCAATGGTGTACGAAGTTATCACAACAATCCGAGACGTGTGTATCATGCTGCCGACCATGATATAGCGGGCGAGAACAGGTACATCGGCACGGAGATAGAGACCGAGAAAGGCAACTACCAAAAACGAATAGAGATAACCCAGAATTATGGCAATGATGAGGAGGACATCTACCAGATGCACGACGGCTCGTTGGATAGCAGCGGCATCGAGTGTATCACGCAGCCGATGACCAAGATGTACTGGGACGCTTTCGATTTCGAGGGGTGGATGGCGGCTCTGACAGAGGCAGGTACATGTAGCCACGACACGGACGACTGCGGGCTGCACGTACACCTCAGCCGCACGTGGCTCGGCACGGACAGCAGTGACGAGCAAGCCGTTCTCGTGGCACGTATGCGGCAGTTCATTGCCGACAACCAACCAATGGTGGAACGCTTTGCGAGACGCGAAGCCTGCCGCTGGTGTGTGTACTCAAAGACCTTTGAGAAATGCGACAAGGAACACTACGCCAAGAACGTGCGCAAAGACCTGCACAAGAAGAAAGGCTACTCGGGCGACCGCTACCAGAGTGTGAACAACGAGAACCGCGACACGATAGAGTTCCGTATCTTCCGCGGCACGCTCAAACCCAACACCTACCGCGCCAGCGTGGAGTTCTGTCTGCGGACAGTGGACTATATCACCACACACGAAGACGGCACGGAGACGTGGCATGAGTTCGTAACCTACAAGCCGCTGCCACAATCCATGGAAACCTATATGCAGGAAAGAAATATGCAAACAACATTCTAATAAACAAGAAGCATTATGTGTGTAATAGCAATCAAACCTGCGGGTGTGAAACGCCCGACCAAAGACCAACTCGAAGCCATGTGTACGGCTAACCCCGACGGCTTCGGATATATGACATGGAGCAAGAAGCACGGACTGCAAGTGTGCAAGACCATGGACGCGGAGCAGTTCGTAAAATGGGTACAGAAGATACCCGACCGCCAACCCGTGGTGTACCACGCACGTATCGCCACGCACGGCAGCGTGAACGTGCGCAACAGCCACCCTTTCCTGTCCGATGACAAGCAGTGGGCTTTCGCACACAACGGTATTCTGCGCATACAGAACGAGCGGGATATGACCGACAGCGAGACCTTTTTCCGACGCATAGCGATGCCTATGTTGCAGGCGGGCTACCACCCCAACGACAAAGGCGACTTTGATGCAATGGTGGCAACGATTATAGGCAGTAGCAAGTTCGTCTTTATGGATAGCGACGGAAACATCTACCATTATGGGGAGTTTATCAAAGACAACGGACTGCTGTTCTCCAATGCGTCCTACCGACCATACAAAGAACGCTGGACGTGGCGTGACTACCCGCAGTTCCACCACGGGTGGGACGATGCAGAGGACGAAGTGCAGGACTACACGGAAAACGATGCCACCTTTGACGCACTCGTGGAACGGCTGTCAGCAGATATGGAGACCGACCCCGAGGTATGGGAAAAGAGTACGGCGGAATTATACGACGAGTACAAAGCAAACTACCCCGTATCGTGGAACGACTTTGTGGCTGCGTTCTATTTCGCACAGATGTTTGTCTGACAGATACGATTTTGATAACAGATTGACTAACTATAAAATTCATAACAATGGAAAAGACAAAAGAAGCAGCAATTAAGTTTGTTGAGAATGGCGGAAAATGTTTCTACCAGTATGGCTATGGTTTCAAAGGTGCAAAGGCAACTGAGAAATCAAAAGAATGGGCAATGGAAAAACTGCAACATAAAAATTGGAGTTTTGGTATTGGATTTTATGAACTCAATTGGGAGCAAATCAATGGCGAGACCATTCTTCTGTTCAATGAGTTTAGTGCAAATGATTTGTATTAAGCGATAATGAAAGTAGTGAAAGCCGATGTTGGGTGGCGTATAGAGACCGACAAAAGACCTACTACGTAGGCGAGTACTGCGAGCAAGGTATTATTTACAAAGACTACAATGCTTTCTACAAGGGCAAAGGCGTGTGTTATGTTCCCGAATATGACTTTGACAACTCCGAGCAGAACGCAGGCGAACTGTTCGAGTTCGTGGCAAAGGAAGCCATAAGCGAGGACATCACAGACAACCCGTATATCACGACCGAAGGCTACACACGTGAAGACTTCAAAAGGATAGTGGAAGGTACAAATATAGATGCAGAAGACTTGTTCGATAGTGTAGATTGGCAGTCTCCCGAGACATTGCTAAACGAGTGGGACTGCGAGTAATATAACACAACAAACCAAATTACAATGAAAGAGTATTACTATCCCATTGTGGATTGCGAACACGAAGGCGACATCAGAAGTGCCGTCCGTGAAGTGGAGAACGCAGGCGGTATCATTGTCCGAACCGAATGGGACGGACGGGACTGCGGCGAAGCATACGTGGTATTCCATATCCCGCAAGGACAAACCGTGCAGGACATGAAACAGAAACTCGGAACATTTTATATGTAGCAGTATGACAGAGAAAGAACAACGCCTCATAGCCAAGGCAGAGAAAGCCAAATGGTGGGATGAAGTACCCGACGAAGAACTCACCGACACCGACGAAGCACGGGAGATACTGCACCGAACAAGTTCCTACCTCTATCACAGAGAGGAAGGGATAGATATATAAACAATTAAAAACAATAGACTTATGAACGTATTTTTAGTTATCCACTCGCAAATCATAGACTGCGAGCAGAAATTGCAAATCAGAGTGTTCAGCACTTACGACAAGGCGGCAGAGTGCAGCCGTAGTCTTATCCAAGAAGCCATTGCCGATTGGAAAGAAAGTATATCGGACGAACTCACAGAGTATGACAGCAACAAGGAGTACAAGGATGACGAAGTCCTTTACGAACTCTATGACAAGGGCAACGGGTGCAGTATCTATGTGAACCACAGAGAGTACGAGAACAGTGAGGACATATATATCACCGAACACGTGGTGGAATAAACCAAACCGAAAGAGCAGGACTGACAACCCTGCTCTTTTTTTGTTTCAATAGTCCGTCTCCACTTCCCACACACTGGGCAACTCGTGGCGGGGCTCAAAGATATTCCACCCCTTGCGGCGGAGTACTTCCCGCACGATACGTTCCGACGGCAGGCAACCATACTTCATCGTGGCGCAGACCTTGTCGAGATTGAGGTCTGCCATCTTCTCCTCGCGGGCTACCATTCTGACCATCGTAGTCTCTTGGAAGAACTTGCCGTGCTTGTCCCGTACCACAGCAGGGAGTATGTATCTCGGACGCAGACAGCGTACATCCCGTATGCCGCACGTCAAATTTGTGTTAGGAAACATTGTATCACGGCAACAATTACCGCTATTTATGGCAACAATGCGATTTTTCAGACGTAAGAGTATCTCCTCTTTTGTCTCCTCGCCTATCTCGTTGCAGTATAAACGTTTACGCATACCTACAAGGCGTTGTCTGCTCATCTGTAACAGTGGTGCGTACTCGCTGTGGCGGCTCAACCATATCAATATCTCGTTGCTTGTCCCAACCATATTGTAGAAGGCTATTTTATAAAATTTCAAATGCAAAATTACAAAAAACATTTTCACTTATGCAACCAGTAGTTATTCAAATGACAGAGGAGCGGCTGCGTGAACACCTCACACACGCCGCACAACTCGGAGCACACACCGCCCTTCGAGATGCGGGGCTTCCTATCAAGGAGTATTACACTCGCAAAGAGATGTGCAAACGGCACGGACGCGCACGGGTAAACAGCCTAATAAGTTGCGGAAAACTCCACCCGCACAAGTACCCTTCGCTAACAGGCAATGCACGCACGGTCTATTCCGAAACGGAACTATTATCACAAATCATTTAATACAATCGCTTATGGAAAAAGAAAAGAAGAGCGTCTTTGCTACGCTCAATGCAATCAACGTGAACGAACACACCGAGAAGAAAGGCAATCTGACCTACCTGAGTTGGGCGTGGGCTTGGCAGGCTGTGAAGAAAGCCTATCCCGAAGCCGTCTATACCATCTACGAGAACCCGCAGGGCTGGAACTACTTTACCGACGGGCGCACCTGCTGGGTGAAGACGGGCGTAACCATCAACGGTATCGAACACATCGAGTACCTGCCGGTAATGGATAACAGAAACAACTCCCTGCCGCTGGAACGGGTAACATCTTTCTCGGTGAACACCGCCATCCAACGCTCGCTGACCAAAGCCTGCGCACGGCACGGCTTGGGGCTGTACATCTATGCGGGTGAAGACCTGCCGCAGGACGAGGTAGAAGCAAAGAAAGAAGCGGAAGACAAGTATCTGCAAGACGCACTCGCCGCCGTGGAGAGCAGCATCACCTCGCAGGGCGTGAAAGATTTGTGGAGCAAATACATCAGCCTGCAAACCAATGCCGCTTTCAAGCAAGCAGTCATCAACCGCGGCAAGCAACTGCAACAAGCGGAATCCGCTCAAAACACCCAATACTAAACACTCAACTCAAATGGAACTAACACTATGTCCCGTGCTGTTCAACGAGGTTGAACACACCTACACCTATGAGGGCAAGACCCTCTCGGGTATCACGTCTATCATTCACAAACTTATCTTCCCCGACCTGTACAGCGGGGTCAGTCAGTCCACGCTTGCACAGGCAGCGGAGCGCGGTACACGCCTGCACAACTTCGTCCAACTCTACGTGTCGGATATGCTCAACGAAGACGACAAGAAAGAGTTGCAGCCGTTCATTGATGCCACCAAAGGTATCGGGTGGATAGCGTCGGAGTACCTCGTAAGCGACCTGCAAACCGTGGCTTCGTCCATAGACCTTGTAGGAAACGAGAGCGGCAACCTCTGTCTGTATGACCTGAAGACCACCGCCGTACTCAACACCGAGTATCTGCGCTGGCAACTCTCGGTCTATAAATACCTGTTCGAGAAACAGAACTGCGACCGCCACGTGGTCGGGATTAGGGCTATCCATTTCCGGGACGGCAAGTGCGCAGTCGTGAATATCGAACCGCTGCCGACGGAGTATGTGGAAGCACTCCTTGCCGCCTACACCAACGGCGACGAGACTTTCGACAACCCGCTGCACCATATCCCCGATGACCTCAACGACCTGCTGCAAGAGTACGCAGCCAACGAAGCCGCCCTTGCGGAGATAGACGAGGTGCGCAAGCCGCTGGAAGAACGCAAAAAGAATTTGCAGGAAGCAGTCATATCTTCGCTACAATCGCACAACTTGTCGCAGATAGAGAATGATACCGCCAAAGTAACAATCGGCAAAGACAGCGAAAGAAAAACGTTCGACCTCAAATCATTTATGTCTTCGGATATATACAAGCAGGCGGCGGACACCTACGCACCCTTTGTCAAGACCACTATTGTCAAAGGCAGACTAACCATTACACTGCGATGAAACGGGTGTTGCAATTTATCAAACAGAACGGGGTCGGCAACGGCGAACAGATACTGCAATATATGCAGTTGTGGTTTGCCGATGCCGCCAACGGAACATACAACATCACCTTTGAGCGAGCCAAGCAACGCCGCAGTATCAATCAGAACCAACTGATGTGGCTGTGGTTCTCCTGCATAGCGCAGTCGTGGTCGGAAGCCACGGGGCAGACCTACACAAAGGACGATGTGCATGACGCTTACTGCTTGTTGCTTCTGCCTATTGATACTCCAAAAGGAAAGATAGCGGGACGGACAAGCGGGATGACCACCGAGCAAATGAAACACTTCTTAGACCAAGTGCAGGCAGATGCTGCGACAGAGTATGGCATACGCTTGCCCAATCCCGAAGACCAACTATTCGAGATGTGGGCGGACGAGTATGCTGACAAATAAACCAAATTCATAATTCTTAATTCAAAATTCAGATGGCTGAAATGAAAATTTACGGACGAGTATCGGATATATACTCTCCGAGAACAGGCGTCACACGGGACGGAAATCCGTGGTCGTTGCAGGACATCATCGTTACAGAACCCGATGACAAGTTTCCGGTTACTATTGCTTTGACTATTGACAACTATCGGACGTCTTCCGATGAGAGTCAGTTGCTTGTGGATAGTTTGCAGACAGGGAAGTTAATCACGCTCTCCTGCTCTGTAAGCAGCAAACAGTACACCACCAAAGACGGACGCACGGGTTATGCCACCAACGTGAAATGCTTCCGTGTGGAAGAAGGCGACACGAGAAACGCCGTCAAGCGCACGGCTACACGTAATGCAGAACCCTGTGTGGTATCAGTAGGAACACCTACAAGAGAAGCACCTGCGCAAGTCACCGCACCACAAACCGATGACCAACTTCCGTTCTAATTATTAACCAACCAACGGATGATAAGACAGTGAATGTGGCTGCGGAATATGTTACGACCCGCAAC